>JAQWFV010000023.1 GCA_029238555.1 Flavobacteriaceae bacterium | reverse complement strand
TCGAACTTCTGAGCTGCTAGAACAGCACGTTTTTTAAACTGCTCCAAGACCTCAGGATCTTGCAAAATAGCCAGCGCATTCTGTGCCATTTCATCTACAGCGCCTACAGGACTCAAAAAACCGGTCTCTCCATGAATATTTACCTCAGGAATACCTCCTGCATTGCTTGAAATCACAGGAACCTCATTGACCATGGCCTCTAAAGCAGCCAAACCAAAACTCTCTGATTCAGAGGGGAGTAAAAAGAGGTCAGAAAAACACAAAATACGGTCAATTTCATTACTGTTTCCTAAGAATAATACTTTATCTGAGATACCCAAAGCTTCACATTGAATTTCTGCTTTTTCCCTTTCTGGTCCCTCACCTACCATCACGAGTTTGGCAGGAATACGCGCTTGGATCTTATGAAAAATAGCCACTACGTCTTCAATGCGCTTCACTTTTCTAAAATTAGAAATATGGGTCACAATGCGCTCATGGTCTTTCGCCATTAAAGAACGCTGACAATCCGTGTAGTCATGGGCATACTTCTGAGTGTCTATGAAATTGGGAATTACCTCAATCTCATTTTTAATATCAAAAAGCGCTAAGGTATCCTTTTTCAAACTCTCAGATACAGCTGTGACCACATCAGATTCATTAATACTAAAAGTAACTGCAGGCTTGTAAAAAGGGTGTTTTCCCACTAGCGTAATGTCCGTACCATGCAAAGTAGTGATCATAGGAATATAGATCCCTTCTTTGGCTAGCATTTGCTTGGCCATATACCCAGCATAGGCATGTGGAATGGCATAATGCACATGCAGTACTTCTATGCCGTACATTTTAACAGTGTCTACTAATTTGCTAGACAAGGCCAATTCATAGGGTTGGTAATGGAACAAGGCGTATTCAGGCACATGCACTTCGTGAAAATGAATGTTTGCACTTAATAATTCGAGCCGAACTGGCTGTTTATAGGTTACAAAATGAATTTCGTGCCCTCTATTGGCAAGGGCTATACCCAATTCCGTAGCAACAACACCGCTCCCACCAAAAGTGGGATAACATACAATGGCAATTTTCATAGTCAATTATTTAACTCCTTTCAAAGAAACCGGCAATACCCCTTTGGCCAGCTTTTGTCCATAAAGGACTTGAGCCGCGTATTGCTGTATTTGAATGGCATTCTGATACCCAAAAAACAATTGGGGAATTTCATTAATAAATGGGAGGTCTAATACCGCATAAGGCTTCGTAAATACGGCCAAAATAGTGGTATTAGACAATGCGTTAATATCTTTTAAAAGCGACACTTCTTCGGAGGTGAAACGGTGGGCTTTATAAGCGGTTTCCATAGACCTGTGGTGGCCTACTACCACATAATCAAATGCTTTTAAAATTTCAATGTCGCGACTTAAATCTGAGCGGGAGACCTGCTGGGCACCATACGATTTGAGCGTCTTAGCAAAGTCTGTGGAAGCGTCGTCTCCTAGTGCCACAAAAGCCACTTTATCTGAAGGTTTTAAAACTACAGGCTTCGCATTTGTTTGGCTCACATAAGTAGCCGCTTGGGCATATGCTTTCTCAATAGTCTGCTTGTAAATGGGTTGGTTTAGCGCTTTGGTGAGCCCATTGAGGGGGACCGGAGCGTATTGATCAAGCCCCAAATCGTACTTGGCCCCTAATATTTTTATCACAGAATGTGCCAACCGAGCTTCCGTAAGCACTCCTTTCTTTAAAGCATCTGACAAATGCGCAATGGACAGTCCCAAATCATTAGGAATGACCAGCACGTCATTTCCAGCCAACAAAGCTTTTAAAGACACATCTCCATCGGGAGAAAAATCAGAGGCTCCCTTCATATTTAAGGCATCTGTAAAGACAAGCCCTTTGAATTTTAATTCTTTTTGTAGTAAATCCGTAGTGACTTTATGAGATAAAGAGACCGGTAAACCGGGTTCATCAGTGAGTACAGGCACATCTAAATGCGCTACCATGACCCCTTGAACGCCTTGTAATAAGGGTGTTTTATAGGGATGCAATTCTATACTATCCAGTCTTTCTCTAGTAAATGGCAGTACTGGCAACGCTTTATGAGAATCTACAGAGGTGTCTCCATGGCCTGGAAAATGCTTGGCACAAGTAAAAACACCGGCCGCATTCATTCCTTGACTAAGGGCATAAGCCCTTGCGGACACCTTTCTCACGTCTGATCCGAAAGACCTATTGCCAATAATCGGATTGTTGGGGTTAATATTCACATCTGCCACTGGAGCAAAATTCATGTGTACCCCCAATCGTTTGGCCTGCATACCCATATGGCTTCCAATCGTTTTCAGGAGACTTAGATCCTGAATAGCCCCTAAAGTCATATTCCAGGGATACTGTGGCACAGAATCCAATCGCATGGCTACCCCCCACTCTGCGTCCATAGAGATCATGAGTGGCACCTTACTTAAAGATTGGTAATGATTCGTTAACTGAGCTTGTTTATAAGGGGTTCCCAAAGAAAATATCACGCCTCCCGGCTGATGCCTTTTAAGTTCCTCCTCAAATACCTTCAGTTCTTTCTCTGCCGCTTTGCTCTGAATCATTACCACAAACAATTGACCAATTTTCTGGGCATTCGTAAGAGATTGATAGGTACTGTCTACCCATTGGGCTTTTGCTTCTTCATCAGACTGTTGCGCCCAAGAAGTGAGACTACTCAAAAAAATGAGTGTCAGAAGCAATGGGTTAAAGTGGGTTTTTAATGTGTTAAACATAGAAGGGTGCTATTTCATGAATTGTCCATGCCAACTCTCACTGGCAGGCACTTCCCAATAATTTTCATACTCTGCTTTGGTGGTGACCAAATTGTTAAAAACAACTGTATTAGCGCTCACCGAGCGGTCTTTCGCCATTTTTTTAAAATCAATTAGGGTTTTGTGTGCCACATGAGGTCCCTGTTTGTAAGTCACATTCATCTTGTCCAAAAGATCTACATTGTACTGCGCTTCTAGACTTTGAATAAAACGCACTGAACTGTCAATGGAGCAGCCGGATGCGCCGCCTTGCTGCGCATCTAATCCAAAGATTATAAAGCGGTTGTAAGGCATGTCTACCCCCGCGTGCAAATCATTCCCGTGGGCTGTCCAACCTGATAAGAAAGCCTCACAAGCCGCTTTAACGGCTGCCGCTTCCTCATGGGTAAAAGGTCTATTACTTTGATATATCCAGATTCGAGCATCTTCTGGTAATTCTGAAAAAGGGACTAACATAAAAGATTTAAATATTTAATAATTTAAGAAATGACTCCTGTGGTTTTAATTGTAATGGGGCATATCTTCCAAGCTTTATAAGCCAATCCAACTGATTGGAGAATGTAATTATTACAAATCTCCAGCCTGAGCAATAAGCTCCGCAATATCCATGACCGCCACACTGCCTTCTTTTTCTTTGTTTTTAACGCCGTCTGTCATCATGGTGTTACAAAAAGGACAGGCTGCTGCCACTATATCTGGCTGAGTTTCTAAAGCTTCTTCCGTTCTGGCAATATTAATTTCCTTGTTTCCAGGCTCTGCATCTTTGAACATTTGAGCCCCTCCTGCGCCACAACACAAGCCCTTTTCCTTGCAGTTTTTCATTTCTACGAGCTGAGCATCTAATTTTTTAATCAGTTCTCTAGGCGCTTCGTACACCCCATTGGCCCTTCCTAAATAGCAAGGGTCATGAAAGGTTATTTTCTTTCCCTTATAAACGCCCCCTTCTAAACTGAGCCTATTTTGATCCATCAAATCTTTTAAGAGTTGGGTGTGGTGCACTACGTCGTAGGTGCCCCCTAGGGCAGGGTATTCATTTTTTAGGGTGTTAAAGCAATGTGGGCAAGCCGTGACTACTTTTTTAACTCCATATGCATTCAGGGTAGCAATATTAGTGGCTGCCTGCATTTGAAATAAAAATTCATTTCCTGCTCTTTTAGCAGGATCTCCAGAACAGGTTTCTTCTGCACCCAATACCGCAAAAGATACGCCTGCCTTGTGAAGAATCTTTACAAATGCTTTGGTGATTTTTTTGGCGCGCTCGTCAAAACTACCGGCGCAACCCACCCAAAATAATATTTCTGCTTCCTTCCCTGCAGCAGCCATTGCAGCCAAAGTGGGAACTTCTATTCTATTTTCAGACATAGCTTTATTTTTCTTGGGCCCATAAGAGCCTATCTTGTTGATTGTAAGGCCATGGAGCCCCGTTGTTTTCAATATTGCCCATCATATTATTTAATGCTTGTGGGGCAGCAGATTGTTCCATGACAAGGTATTGACGCATTTCCATGATAATAGATAGAGGGTCTATACTCACAGGACAAGCTTCTACGCAGGCATTACATGAGGTACAGGCCCACAATTCTTCTGGGGTAATATAATCTCCCAAGAGTTGTTTACCGTCTGGTATAAAAACCCCTTTATTTTTCTTAGTATTTTTTCCCACTTCCTCTAAACGGTCTCTGGTGTCCATCATGACCTTTCTAGGAGACAATTTTTTCCCGGTCTGGTTGGCGGGGCACATATCGGTACACCTACCACACTCCGTGCAGGTATAGGCGTTGAGTAATTGAACCTGATTGAGGTCTTGCACATCTGCAGCGCCAAAACGTTCTGGTGGTGGGGCATCGGCCGCAGGCGCAGCAAAAGGATCTGCAGTGGGATCCATCATCATGGCTACTTCTCTAGCCACGGTTTCATTGTGGGCAAATTGCCCTTGGGGCGTGAGTCTTCCAAAATAAGTATTTGGAAAAGCCAATAAAATATGAAGGTGTTTGGAGTAATATAAATAATTTAAGAAGAACAATATGCCGCAAATATGCAGCCACCAAGCGCCTCGCTCGATCAGAATCAAGCTGGTCTCTGACAGGTTGTTAAATAAAGGGGCCAACAAACTACTTACAGGAAATGCACCTGCCTTAGTGTAATGAGCGGCTTCCATGAGCTGTAATTGATAATCTGCTGCATTCATGGTTAAAAAGAGTCCCATGAGCACCCATTCAATATAGAGAATGAGGTTGGCGTCTTTTTTGGGCCATCCCGCCATTTCTGGTTTCCAAAAACGTTTTAATTTTAGGGCATTTCTTCTGAGCCAGAAAAAAGCAACAGCTACCACCACTAAAGCAGCAAAAACCTCAAAAGTCCCAATAAGCACATCATAGATGGGTCCCAAGAAAGCGAAAAGCCTATGGGTGCCCAATAAACCGTCTAAAATAATCTCCAGCACTTCTATATTAATAATAACAAAGCCTAAGTACACCACTAGGTGTAACAATCCAGATATGGGACGCTTAAACATTTTGCTTTGGCCAAAGGCTATATAAGCTACGTTTTTAATACGCTCTTTTTTGTCTCCCTGTACTGCTGGCTTTTTTCCCAGTTTAATATTGGCGATCAGTTGCCTGATGTTTTGCACAAAATATCCAATTCCAAGCAATAAAATCAAGGCAAAAATTACATTGGGAATGTACTGCATATATTAATTTTTAGGGGTAATTGTATCGTTTTGGTGGACTGGATCATTTATGGGTAGTCTGTACTCTTTTTGCTTTTTACCAAAAACAGATACATTAATGTAACGCTTTGGGTTTAATCGCACATCCTGAAGTAAAAGAGACAACTCTTTAGAAGTCTGGGTGAGATAATCATACATTTCGGTGTCTTTGGTAAGTTTCCCTAGGCTTCCTTCGCCATTTTCTACCCCTGCTAAAATAGCATTCAATGTTTCAGCCGTTTGGCTCAAATTTGCAAAGGTGTTTGTGAGTCCCATTTTAGAAATTGAATCTGTTACTAAAGCAAGGTTCTCTGTAAAACTATCTAAGTTTTGTATACTTCCCTCAATAGCACCTCTGTTGAGCACCACAATATCCGAAAGCACAGCTGTTGCTTTTTGAGTGTTGGCAATAAGAATATTGAGGCTTTCTATACTTTGCTTGAGGTCTTTTTTGGTCCTCCCATCTAAAACAGTATTGATATTAACCAGCAAAGAGTCTGCATTTTTAATCACATCTTCTACTTTGTTTTGTAAAGGACTCAGCTGTTGTTGTACCAATTCTGTCACCCCTGGTTTTACAGAAGCCACTAAAGTGTCTCCTGGCTGCGCCACTGGACCATTGTCAAAGGCGGGAAGTATCTGAATTCCTTTGCCCCCAATAATTCCAGTATCGTATAGTTCCGCGGTAGAATTTTTAGAAAAACTAAAACTGTCGTCTACCGAAAAAGTGACCAATAAATCTCCGGAGGCGTCTAAAAACCCCACATCATTTACCTTTCCTACATTAAAACCATTAATGGAAACGGCTGTTCCAGGTTGTAAGCCTCCCACATGGTGGTACACCACATAAAGGGTCTTGTTATTTTCAAATAAAGGCGATGACTTTAAATAGCTATACCCCAGTAAAAAAAGTAAAATACCTCCTATACCAATAATGCCCGTTTTTATTTCTCTACTTATAATCACAATATATGGTCTTGTTTATACACAAATTTACTAATAATAATCCCTTTGAGTTTCAATTTACTCCAAGCTTTCTAAGGCTTTAGTGAGAGAGATTTTTGTTCCGTTTTCATAGGCAGCAACAAAAGCGTTTAAATAACCGGCATTAACGGCTTTAATCAGCAAATCTTTGGCTTGCTTATAGTCCGTTGTATTGCCGTAAAAATACCTGTATAAACTTCCCACAGGCTCTGTAGAAATGTCAGAAAGTCCTTTAAAATTTGACGCTACTAAAGGTATTTTTTTTGAGACTGCCATGAGTTGAATTTTAAAAACAACGGAACTGTTGCTCTTAACGGCTTCATTGGTATTTTCCTTCATTGAGGCTCCTTGAGATAAGGTCTTGACCACTGAAGCAACTGCTTCACTTGGCGCCTCTTTGGATTGATTTTCAACAGTATCTTGCTTTTTTTCTACAGTGTTTTTCTCCTCTGAAGTTATATTAACTTCTGAGGTTTCTTTAGTGGATGCTGTTTTAACGGTGGCTGGTTTTTCTTTTAAGACATTAGACAAACCCTCTAAACTCACAGACTGAAGGCCGTTCTTGTATTCAAGCACCGCCTCTGCTATAGAAGCAGCCATAGCTGTCTGCCCATTAGTTGAGTTTAGGTAAGCCCCTTCATTGGCATTGGTTAAGAAACCTGTTTCTACCAGTACAGATGGCATAAAAGTTTGGTGCAAAACAATAAAACCTGCCTGTTTTACTTTTCTGTCGTTTCGTTTTAACTTGTTTGCAAATCGATCTTGCATAGACTTGGCCAATTGAATACTCTTGTCTAAAAATTCCTCCTGCATAATGGTAAATCCAATCACAGATTCTGGAGAGTTAATGTCGTATTGGGCATAGCGTTCTTCAAAATTCTCTTCCAAATAAATGGCTGAATTTTCCTTTTTAGCCACAGCAAAGTTTTGTTTGTTGGCGTGTAATCCCAGCACAAAAGTTCCGGCGCCATGAGCGTTTGAGGTATGTGAATCGCAGTGAATGGAGATAAAAATATCTGCATTGGCTTTGTTGGCAATGTCACCGCGCTTAGTTAATGGTACAAAATTATCACTGTCTCGGGTGTAAATAACCTTTATATCTTGATTTTTAGACAAAATAGCACCCGCCTTTAGGGCAATTTTTAGGGCGATAATTTTCTCCATATACCCATTTCCTAAATTACCTGGATCTTTTCCTCCATGCCCTGCATCTATTACTACAACAAAGGGTTTTACTGGGTCGGGATTTGCAAAAACCGATGCCGAAAATGCCATAAAAAACAACGAACACAAAAAAGAAGTAGATAAGATCTTCATATAAAACAATAGGTTTTTAAACTCTAGGCATAAAAATACAAAATTATAAGCTCTCATGGAAGCCTAAATATATTGTTAAGAGCAGAGATCAAAATAAAAAATATGCGTAAGTTTGAACCCTCAAAACACGCCTTAAAAGCAACTAATTCGCTTCTATTTTTGTTCTTAAAAAAGCTTTTTTTTCTGTTGTTCTTTGGACTCTTTTTAGCAGTCTCATCTCTCTCTGCTCAAGAGGGAAGCTCCCTATCTGTGATGATGCAGACCAAGCAGGATAGTCTTAAAATTTTAGAGGATAGGCTGGCAGCGCGTAGGAATGGTAAAAAACCTAAGACCGCTCTTTCAGACAGTATTCCAAAAGATTCTATTGTAGAAAAGCCAGGTATTTTAGTAGATAAAATTCGTTACAAAGCCAAGGCATATGCTAAAATGAGTACTTCAAGTCATGCCATTTACCTGTATGACGAGGCTGAATTATACTATCAAGATACAGAACTTACCTCAGGTAAGATAGACATGGATTATCTTAAAAATGAGGTGTATGCCGGGAGACTTAAAGACAAGGAAGGTAAATTTTCGCAATTACCCAATTTTGTACAGGCCAACAGCACCGTAAATCCCGATTCTATTCGCTTTAATTTTGACACCCAAAAAGCACTGATTTGGAATTCCAGGTCTGAGCAACAAGCCGGCTTAGGTTCTTTTGGAGGGGAAAGCATGAATGTCTTGGCCAATTTGACTAAAAAGGAAAATGATTCTGTGTACTTTTTAAAAGACATTCGAATGACTTCTTCTCAAACCCCGGAAGATCCTGACTTTTATATTCGAATAAGGAAAGCGAAATTTGTTCCTAAGAAGAAAATCATTTCTGGGCTTGCCAATTTGTATATTTCTGACGTTCCAACACCCATTGCACTGCCTTTTGGATACTTTCCAATGACCTCAGGACGATCTAAAGGTTTAATTATGCCCACCTTTGGAAATGATCCAGACCGGGGATATTTTCTTCAAAATGGAGGGTATTACTTACCCATATCTGATTATTTAGATTTAAATCTCACAGGAGACGTTTATTCTAATGGTAGTTGGGGGTTTAGAACTCAATCTGTTTACACCAAAAAATACCGCTATAGAGGGAATATTAATTTCAGGTACGAAAATTTAGTGACCTCTCAAAAAGGTTTCAGTGACTATGGTAAAAACACCATATACAACATTCAAATATCTCATTCTCAAGACGCCAAAGCCAATCCCACTTCTAGACTTTCGGCTTCTGTGAACCTAGGAAGTAGCCAATATTTCAGAAGCTCATTAAACCAAATGAATCTTCCGAATACACAAAACAACAATATGTCTTCTTCTATTTCCTATTCGAAGAATTTTCCTGATTATCCTGCAGTAAACATGTCTGTTACCGCATCTCATAATCAAAACAACAACACTCAAGCCATAAATCTTACGCTACCCACTTTTCAAGCGAGTATGGAACGTATTTACCCATTTGCCAAAAGAGATGGTATAAAAAAAGGAATCCTTCAAAATATAAATTTCACCTACTCCACAAGAGGGGAAAATAGATTCCAAACTACGGACTCACTTTTCTTTAAAAAAGAGATGTTTAAGGGCGCTAAACTAGGTATGACGCACAGCATACCATTTAACACCAACTTTAAGGTAGCCAAATATTTTAGTGTTTCTGTGGGAGGTAGTTACGAAGATTCATGGGTGTTTGAGACCTTTAATAAACGGGTAGAAAACGGGATATTGATCAGAGATACTATTAAAGGTTTTGATCGATTTAATAAATACAACTTAAGCGCCAGCATAGGAACCACTGTTTATGGAACATTGAGCTTTAAAGAAGGATCTAAAATTCAGGCATTAAGACATGTTGTGAGACCCTCTTTGAGTATAGGATACCTGCCTTCATTTGAACAATTCTATGACAGCTATTTAGACGCTAATGGAAAAATGGTTCAATACACCAGGTTTGAAGGTTCCCTGTACGGATCTCCCAGTTTAAATTCTGCTAGGTCTGTAGGTTTTTCACTCCAGAACACCCTTGAAGCTAAAATGGCGCCCAAAGATTCTACCCAAACAGAACCTAGAAAAGTAAGTCTTTTAAACAATTTAAACTTCTCAACCAGCTATAATTTTGAGGCAGATTCTTTGCGCTTAGCACCTGTGAGTTTCTCTGGTGGTACTAGCTTATTTAATTCTAAGCTGTCTGTGAACTTTTCAGGAAACTTAGACCCATACGCCATAGATAATAATGGTACTAGAATAAACACGCTTAATATTAAAAACGGTGGAGGACTTTTTAGATTGACTAGGGGGAGTGCTAACTTGAGCTACTCTCTGAATAACGATAGTTTTAAGAAGAATAAAGGTCCAGAAAAAGAAGACACTGAAGAAGACAAAAGAAAGATAGAAAACCAACAAGATTTTTATATGGCTGCCTCTGGAGGGCGTTCTGACGGACTTTTCGGAAGGGCTGGTGAGTTTAGCGATGCCAGAAGTTTTGGAAATGACTCAGGGGGCGACGCTGTAGAAAATCCAATTTATGGAACCAAGATTCCATGGAGTCTAAATTTGGCCTATGCCATAACCTATAACAATTCTAACAGACAGCAAGATTTCACCAATAATTCGCTTATGTTCTCTGGAAATGTAGACCTAACCCCCATGTGGAAGGTAGGCGTTTCTTCTGGTTATGACTTTAAAAATAAAGGATTTACCCTCACCCAATTTAGGGTAGAAAGAGATTTAAATGACTTTAGGCTTAATTTTGACTGGACCCCATTTGGAGATTACGAACGTTGGTATTTCTTTATTGGAATAAAGAGTTCACTTCTTAGCGACCTGAAATGGGAGAAGAGAAACCAACCTGTGCGCTAAATTAGTTTAAGTGACCGTTTTTAAATCTAGGGATTTATAAACCCAGCCTAGATTTAGTTTATTTTTATAGCGTTAAGCGTAAAACTACTTTCATTTCATTAAAAAAATTCCATGAAAAAAATAATCAATACTCCCAATGCACCCGCTCCAATAGGCCCTTACAACCAAGCGGTCTTGAGTGGCAATACCCTTTATATCTCTGGCCAAACTCCAATTGATCCTAGCACAGCTAATTTAGTAAGTGGCAGTATTGAGGAAGAAACTCTTCAGGTGATGAAAAATCTCGAAGCCATACTAATAGCTGCAGGCGCCACTTTTGAATCTGTAGTTAAGGCGAGTATCTTTGTAAAAGACATGCACCAGTTTAAAGCCATAAACGGCGTGTATGCTCAGTTCTTTTCTCCAGAAACCGCCCCAGCAAGAGAAACCATAGAGGTCGCTAATTTACCTATGTTTGTGAATGTAGAAATATCTATGATAGCCATCATTGAATAAACAAGGCTTCACTTAAATAAAAAAAAGGCCTGCGCATGCAGGCCTTTTTTTTATATGATATTGCTAAAGGTCATTAGATATTTTCTTTGTGAAATTCTACCAAACCATCTATGGGTCGTTGTCTAATTTGACCTACTATTAAATCATTGCGATCCATGACCTCTTTGAGTTCTTCTTGAAGGTAAAAAGCGATACTTCCTACAAAATGAACAGGTACTTTGGTCGCCAATTCAAATTGCATGATATAGTTATTCACAAACTGCTGCAATCCTTTTTTTATGACCCCATTGCAATATGGGTGTTTCTTATGCTCCACAACAAACTTAGCAAACTTGGCTAAATAGGTATTTGGATTGGGCTGCTTGTACAAATTTTCCTTAATCACGTCTGCCTCAAGATTAAATTCTTTGGCAAATTGAATGCCTAAATCCTGTGGCATTTTATGGAAATAATAATCCCTAATGAGTTTTCTACCAAAGAAGTTACCACTACCGTCGTCCATGAGAATATATCCCAAAGATTGTACTTTTTGGAACAGCTGGTGACCGTCGTAATAGCT
>JAQWFV010000097.1 GCA_029238555.1 Flavobacteriaceae bacterium | reverse complement strand
TTAAGTCTCACCTATCTTTATGTAATTGTTTTTCAATGGTACTTTAAAGTGCTCTTAAATGATAGGAAATGGCGCTTGATTAATGTCGTTCAATTGGTTGTTGGATTCTTGATGGTGGCGTTGAGTTATTTGCGTTTGGTTGCATTGTATTGGGACGCTTTTTTCTTTATTGTCTTTGGCGTATTTGTATTAATAGAAATATTTAGGATTATTAAAGCTTATATAAACACCGCCAATCTTTCTAATTCGGAAGAGCGGGTTTTTGTGCTTTGGCTTAAAATAATTTTTGGAGTGGCTGTGTTTATTCTCTTTAACAGCTGGGGGATTAGCCTGGTATTTAATGCTGTAGACGCTTCCTATATTCGTGCTGCCTATAGACTTAATTCCTTCGTTTGGCTTGGAGTTTGCCTCTATATTTTATTTAATCCCTTGGTTTTATACGGCGTTACTGCTCTACAGAAGTCTTTATTGAAGCCTAAACTAGCAGACTTAAAGCTATGGGTATTGCCGCCTAAGGGTTCTATTCAGGAAGCCGACGCCGCTTTACACCAAAGGATTCATTTAAAAATTCCCTTTTATATAGCGCGCATTAATGAGCTTGCTCCAAAGAAAAAAGGGGTACTGGTCAAGGGAAAGGTTTTGACGGGTATTGCAGATTTGCTTCAAGTGCCTCAAAGCCATATCAAGTATGCTTTTAAGTATCATTGTACCTTAAGCGTTAAAGAGTATGAGAACTACCTTAAGGTTATGGTGGCCATTGATTATATAGAGAAGCAGTATTTAAAGGGGCACACCGTAGCTTCCTTAGCGGAGGTGTGCGGCTTTGCTTCCAGAAGTGCTTTTTATGACAATTTCAAGAAATTTACAGGAGAGAAGGTTACTGAGTATACCGGCCATGCTTTGATGGCTTAGGACTTTTTACTTTCCCCTTTTAAACAAAGGCACTGCGGAGCAGGCTTCTCCGTACATGATGCTTTTGGCTACTTTTTGTAGGGCGGTCATGGCCCAGAGGTAGGCGTTTTTGGGTACGGGTTTTTGACTGCAGCCTTTGATAATGACCGCTTTGTCTTGGTAGGCGCTCCAATCTATCTGGGCCATGGCGGCCTGGTAGAGGTGGCTTTCTAATGCCTCTAGATCTCCTATAATTACGGTTTTTACATAGGGGCCCAATTGGGCCGTTACTAGAATATAGGCCCATGCAGGGACTATGGCGTCTGTGCTGCAAAATAGGGCTAGGTGCTGGTCTTGGTACTTGGACCAATCGTGTGCTTTTAAAGCGGCCCTAAAGTCTTTTTCCCTGAGTATAAAACCCTCGTACAACCATTGGCTGAGGTCCAAAGTAGTCCTTTGGCCATTGGGGTAGTGGTCCTCTAAATTAAAGGTTTCTAGGGTGCTGTTGGCTACCCTATTTTCAATAGGAAAGTCTTCTGATTCCATGATTTTTGCGCTTTTGGCCTTTAGGCCCGTGCTTTATAGCATACCAAGCTCTAGCTTGGCTGCTTCACTCATGAGCTCTTGGGTCCATGGTGGGTCAAAGGTAATTTCTACTTCTGCGTCTTTTACCGCGTCTATAGATTTCACTTTCTCTTCCACTTCTACCGGAAGGGTTTCTGCCACAGGGCAGTTGGGTGAGGTGAGGGTCATGAGGATCTTGACCTCGTTTTCTTCGTTTACCAGGACGTCGTAGATAAGTCCTAATTCGTATATGTCTACCGGAATTTCAGGGTCGTAAATGGTTTTGATCACCCCTACAATTTGTTCTCCTAATGCCAAATCTTTTGATTCTTCCATAGCTGCTTTTTTTTAGGCGTCTTTTACCTGCGTTTGATACGCCACGGCGTATAATTTTATTTGTTTGATCATGCTCACCAGTCCGTTGGCTCTTGTGGCAGATAAGTGTTCTTTAAGGCCAATCTCATCTATAAAATCCGTACTGGCGTCTAATATGTCCATGGGTTTTTGATTGGAGAAGGCGCGTATGAGTATAGCAATAATGCCTTTGGTAATAATCGCGTCAGAGTCTGCAGTAAATACCAATCTGTTGTCTTCTAGCGCCGCATGAACCCACACCTTAGACTGACATCCTTTAATAATATGGTCGTCATTTTTAAACTCGGGGGCTATGAGTGGCAAGGATTTCCCTAAGGAGATCATATGCTCATAACGCTGCATCCAATCTTCAAAAAAGGCAAATTCTTCTACAATCTCGTCTTGAATGTCTTTGATAGAATCTAACATAACATATCTTTTGCTTTTTGAACCCCTGCTACCAGGCGGTCTATTTCTTCAAAGGTATTGTAAAAACTAAAACTCGCGCGAACCGTTCCCGGGATGCTGTAATAATCCATGATGGGTTGGGCGCAGTGGTGTCCGGTTCTTACGGCTATACCCATCTGGTCTAAAATGCTCCCAATGTCATAAGGGTGCAGCCCTTTAATGTTAAAAGAGATTACGGCCGTCTTTTCTGCAGCAGTCCCGTATATTTCTAGGCCTTCAATGCCTAGCAATGCTTTGGTGGCATACACCAACAATTCTTGCTCGTAGGC
>JAQWFV010000010.1 GCA_029238555.1 Flavobacteriaceae bacterium | reverse complement strand
AACTTCTGTATTGGGAAGTAGTCTACTACTCAACGCTTTTTTTCATTTTAATAAAACCATAGAAAAAATAAAGCGTTAGTGTCGCATAACAAATTAATGCGCTAACACTTAGCACTAATTCCTGTGTTTGTGTAGGAAAGCCGTTTTTTAATACTTCACTAACTTCAAATCCAAAAAGCAAGGATCCAAAACAGAAAAGCAATAAATAAGTGAAATGAGATTTTAAAATCTTAATCATGGGGTTTGAATTTAAAATTAAATAACCCTCTTTATAACATTTGGATACTTCAATTTACCGAAAATAAATCAATTTTAGGGCTATTACACCTTAAACTCCAAAAGCCATTCAAAAGACACGTATTCTAAACACTTTTCGTGGGAGGCTTCTAAGACCACCATGGGAGCCATGCCAGCTTGGTAGGCTTGTTTCCATCTAGATACACACAAACACCACTGATCTCCTGCTTTTAAACCAGGAAACTGATATTCTGGTCTGGGTGTTTGGAGGTCGTTCCCAACAGATTTGGTGTAGGACAAAAACTCATTCGTCATAATAGCGCAAACCGTATGAGTACCAATATCTCTCATGTCTGTATTACAACAACCATCTCTGAAAGCACCCGTCATTGGATTCGTGCTACAAGTTTCTAAAGGAGTTCCTAATACGTTATTGGCCATGTCATTTTTTTATAAAGGTACAGCAAAGCAACTTTTTGGTTACTTTTAGAAATAAATTTTTTTGACATGCTATTAAAAAAACTCAGCTTACTACTTTTATTATGGACCACAGCTTCACTTCAAGCACAAGTAAACCCCAAAAACGTAGAGATCATTAGAGATACTTTTGGCGTACCACACATCTATGCCAAAACAGACGCAGGTGCTGCCTATGGCTTGGCCTGGGCCAATGCAGAGGACGACTTTGAAACCATGCAAATGGGTTATTTAGCAGGAAATGCCTTATTGAGCAAGCATTTAGGATTAAAAGGAGCCTCAGCAGATTTTGTGACCCAACTCATCCAAGGTGCTTCTTATGTAGAAGCCAATTATGACACCCAGGTATCTGATAATTTCAAAAAGGTTTTGGAAGGCTTTTGTGACGGACTCAATGCCTATGCGAAAGCACATCCTAAGGAAGTATTGGTAAAATCTTTACTGCCTTTTACCCCTAAAAAATTAATGACCTATACCTATTTGCAGCTGTTTGTCATGTCTGACGCAGATAAACTGGTCGCTGCTATAGCGAGTAATAAAACAATAGACTTAAGACCTAAAGAGTCTGTTACAGGTTCCAACACCTTTGCCTTTAATTCTAAAAAGACCCAAGACGGAAGCGTGTACTTGGCTATTAATCCGCATCAGCCCCTTGAGGGGCCAACTGGTTGGTACGAGGCCCATTTAAACTCTGAGGAGGGTACTAATATTGTAGGGGCATTATTTCCTGGTGCTCCAGTCATTCTAATAGGTTCAAATAATTATTTAGGCTGGTCCCATACGGTGAACAAACCAGATAAAGCAGATATTTTTGAGTTGGAAATGGATCCTGACCATAAAGACCATTACATGGTCGATGCCGTATCCTACCCCCTTGAAAAATTTAAAGCCAAAGTATTTTTAAAGTTTTTAGGTCTCCGTATTGGCGTAAAAAAGAAATTTTACCGCAGTATGTTCGGGCCTACGCTTAAAAATAAAACTGGGGTGTATGCGGTCAGAACAGGTTCTCTCTTCGGTATGGGTGCTATAGAACAATGGTGGCATATGAACAAAGCGGAGAATTTTACAGAATTCTACAAGGCCCTGGAACCACAACATATTCCTGGTTTTAACATCAGTTATGCAGACAGGTATGACACCATTTACTATGTGTCTAATGCTAAGTTACCCATTAGGGCTAAAGGATATGACTGGCAAAAAATAGTGCCTGGAAACACCCAAAAAACACTTTGGAAAGAATTTTACACCCTAAAAGACATGCCACAGCAATTACAACCAAGCTCTGGCTATGTCTATAACACGAACCACTCCCCTTTCATTTCCTCGGGTCCAGAAAACCATTTAGACCCTGAAAAATTTAATTCAGACATGGGTTTTGAGCGTTTTAACAACAATAGAAGTGCCCGCTTTCAAGAACTCATGAGCGGTTTTGACAAAATGAGCTATGAAGATTTTTTAAGCCTTAAATACGACCATCAATTGCCTAGCAAACTGCAGTACACCTTTATGAATATAGATGCATTGTTTACAATGGATCCGGCTGCCTATCCAGAGGTAGCATCGCTAGTGAGGCGTATTCAAAATTGGGATAAAAAATCTGCTCCTGACAGTAAAGGGGCTGGGACCTATGCCATCTTTTATTATTTGGTGAGAAAGTATGTAAACCAACAACCCAATGCCACTTTTAGTGAAGCATCTTTGGTGCCAGTGCTTAAAGAAACCTTGGCCTATATGAACACTCATTTTGGCAGTACAGAAGTTGCCTTAGGAGATTTTATTAAGGTGGTGAGAGGAGACCTAGAAATGCCCAGTTTTGGGTTGCCAGACGTACTGACCGCCATGCACGGAGTGCCCTATAAAGATGGTAAGCTAAAAGTAACCGCTGGAGAGTCTTATATTCAATTGGTTCGCTTTACCAGCGAAGGAGCTAGCATAAGGTCTATGGTGCCTTATGGAAGTTCTAATAGACCCAATTCCCCCCATTATGCAGATCAATTGCCCTTGTATATGAAATTCCAAACCAAAGCCATGCCTTTGGATAAGGCACATTGGGAAAAAGAAGCGACTAGAATTTACCA
>JAQWFV010000085.1 GCA_029238555.1 Flavobacteriaceae bacterium | reverse complement strand
TCGTATTTCAATTGGCTCATATCATTGACCATGCAGACACCCCTATTCCAAACGAACAAGGAGATATGAAAAATACCTGGGCCATTCATCAATTGTTTACTACGGTGAATTTTGGCACAAAGAATAGGATTATTAATTGGTTTACCGGTGGCTTAAACCATCAGGTTGAACATCATATTTTTCCAAATATTAGTCACGTACATTACACAAAAATTGCGAAAATTGTGAAAGAAACGGCTAAGGAGTTTGAATTGCCATATCACGAGTATAAAACCACCAGAAAAGCCATAATTTCGCATTTCAAACATTTAAAGACGCTAGGTCAAAAACCGAGTCTACAATATTAAACAACATGAGTACGAAACATTTATCTGACAGAATTAACGGAATGGCTACCTCTGCAACATTAGCAATGGCTGCCAAAGCAAGGGAATTAAAAACAGCTGGAAAAGACATTATTGGACTCAGCTTAGGAGAACCTGATTTTAACATCCCAGACTTTATCAAAGCTGCTGCCAAACAAGCCGTTGACGACAATTATTCTAGTTACTCACCAGTAGATGGGTACCAAGATTTAAAAGAAGCCATTGCAGAAAAATTCTTAAGAGACAACAAATTAAACTATTCACCCAATCAGATTGTAGTTTCTACAGGGGCCAAACAGTCCCTTGCAAACATTGCTATGGTCATGCTTAACCAAGGAGATGAAGTCATTTTACCTGCTCCTTACTGGGTGAGTTACAGCGATATTGTAAAACTAGCAGAGGGGGTTCCTGTTGAAGTTGCTACCAGTATAGACACTGACTTTAAAATGACTGCTGATCAGTTGGAACAAGCGATTACGCCAAAAACAAAAATGATTTGGTTTAGCTCCCCTTGTAACCCAAGTGGATCTGTGTATAGCCATGAGGAATTAACCGCATTGGCAGCAGTATTGGCTAAGCACCCCAATATATTTATCGTGTCCGATGAAATTTACGAACATATTAATTTTGTTGGAGGCCATGTGAGCATTGCTGGAATTCCAGGAATGTACGATAGAACCATCACCGTCAATGGGGTTTCAAAAGCATTTGCTATGACTGGGTGGCGTATTGGTTATATTGGTGCCCCTGAATGGATTGCCAAGGCTTGTACTAAATTTCAAGGACAGAATACTTCTGGTGCTAATGCCATTGCTCAAAGGGCTACCATAGCTGCACTTAAGGCTCCTGTGAGCAGTATTTCTCATATGATTGAAGCCTTCCATCAAAGAAGGGATTTAGTGCTTGAATTATTAGGAGAAATTCCAGGATTTAGACTCAATATACCTGAAGGCGCATTTTATGTATTTCCAGATGTAAGTGAGTTTTTTGGAAAAACAATCAAAGGAAAACAAATCAATAACGCCTCAGACTTCGCTATATTTCTATTAGAAGAGGCTTTGGTAGCTACCGTTACAGGAGAGGCATTTGGAAATCCAAACTGTATTAGAATATCCTATGCTGCCTCTGAAGAAGCACTTAGAGAAGCTATGGCAAGAATTAAAAAAGCGGTAAACGCTTAATTCTGTTAACGACTTATAAACTAAAAGCGGGCTTCCTTTAGGAAGCCCGCTTTTAGTTTATAATGATCTATTTCTACCAAACTTAAGTGAGAATAAACTTAAATCTTTCTCCAAAAATAAGGGGAAAACAAAATGAGGACCGTAAAGAGTTCTAGCCTACCTAAAATCATTAAAAACCCACACCACCATTTTCCTAAGGCAGGTAAGTCGTTAAAATTAGACAGTGGGTTTAAAGAACCTAGTCCAGGACCTACATTTCCTAATGAGGTAGCTGCACCACCTATGGCAGATTCAAAATCTAAGCCCATAAATGCCAATACAAGTGCACCTATGATAAATAACAGCATATAAAGCACAAAAAATCCAATAATATTATACACAATACTCTCTGCAACTGTTTTGTTGTTATAGCGCACCGGAATAATTGCATTGCTGTGTAATGTTCGCTTGAACTCCAACAGGCCATTCTTGATAATCAATAGGTGGCGCATGACCTTAATTCCACCAGCAGTAGATCCTGCTGAACCACCCAAGAACATTAATCCAAAGAAGAATATGGTTAAAAATGGGGTCCAAGCTGTAAAATCTGCCGTTACAAATCCCGTGGTAGTCACTACAGCTAAAACTTGGAACAACGCATGTCTAAAAGCACTTTCTCCATAACCTAAAACCATGGGTAATGATTCTGAAACTTGTGGTTGCGCTTGAAAAAAGACCACCAAGGCTGCTATAATGCTAAAAGCTACTATAAAACCGGTATAAAACTTAAACTCCTCATCTCTAATAACCTTTTGAACTTTCCCCTTAAAAGCAAAATAGCTCAATACAAAATTAGAGCCCGCCAAAAACATAAATAAAATCACAATATACTGAATGAGCGGTTGGTCATTCCAAAAAGCCAAACTAGTATTTTTAGTAGAAAAACCTCCTGTAGACAAGGTGGCCATAGCATGATTCATTGCGTCAAAAAAGTCCATTCCCGCTAGTTTCAATAACAGCGTTTCTGCCACCGTATAACCAACATAAATAAGCCACAAGCGTTTAGCAGTATCTGTTATTCTCGGATGCAACTTATCTGCACTTGGACCTGGGGCTTCTGCTGCAAACAATTGCATACCCCCTATACCCAACAAAGGCAAAATTGCAATAGCCAAAACAATAATACCCATGCCTCCAATCCAATGGGTTAGACTTCTCCAAAATAAAATACCCTTGGGAAGGGATTCTATATCGTTTAAAACACTAGCACCAGTAGTGGTATAGCCAGAAATAGTTTCAAAAAAGGCATTAGTTACATCTGGAATAGACCCTGTAAACAAATAGGGCAATACCCCAGATGCAGACATGACCAACCATCCGAAAGTAACAATAATATAGCCCTCTTTAGGCTTTACTTCTTTTTTATGGTCTCTAGTAAAAAACATTGACGCAAGCCCTATTAGCATAGTGACAATTGCCGCCATAGTAATTTCTATAGTGACACCATCTTTATAAAGACCACTCACCAAAGCTGCCACCAACATAAAAGCCCCATTGCAAAGCAACAGTAAACCCATTAGGTGCATGATAATCTTTCCGTTTAAGCGCATTTATAAAAACAGCTTTTCAATTTTGGGTATGGCGCTTGGCAAACAACAAACCACCACTCGGTCTCCCTCGGTGATTTTAAAGGCTCCTAATGCTATAACACCTTCGCCGTCTCTAATGACTCCACCAATAGTAGCCAACCTAGGAAAATCAATTTCTCGAATTAGTTTTCCACTTACTGCTGAATTAGGCTTTACAATAAATTCTAAAATTTCAGCATTTAAATTGTTGAGTCGGGTCATGGCCACCACTTCACCTTTTCTAATGTACCTGAAGATATTATTGGCAGCCAAAAGTTTTTTATTGATTAAGGTGTCTATTCCTATAGAATGGGATAATTGAAAATAATCCATGTTTTCTACTAAGGCAATGGTCTTTTTAATGTCTTTAGATTTGGCCACCAGGCAAGACATAATGTTGGTCTCTGAATTTCCTGTCACAGCAATAAAAGCGTCCATAGCTGAAAGACTCTCTTCTTCCAATAATTCTACATTGCGACCATCTCCATTAATCACTAATGCATTGGGGAGTTGCTCCGCTAAATCTGTCGCTTTTTGTTTGTCTTTTTCAATGAGCTTTACATTGAATTTCCTACTGCATAAATCCCTGGCTGTTTTTTGACCCACTTTTGAACCACCGAGTATCATAACATTTTTAATGTCTTTCTTAACGGTTCCTGTCATTTTATACAGCTCCTCTACCCCTTCTTTGGAAGTGATAAAATACACCTGATCTTCTGCATGAAAAATACTATCTCCTCTAGGAATAATGGTGAACTGTGTTCCGGATCTCTTTATAGCGATGGGCATAAAATGGACCTCAGAAAATGTCTCTGCAGCATCTTTTACTGTTTTGCCTACAAAAGGAGCCCCTGAGGGAAGGCAAATACCCACCATAATTAATTTACCTTCATCAAATTCGTAGGTGTCGTTAAAGGCAGATTGGTTAATCAATAATTGTATTTCAGTTGCAGCCAGCCTTTCGGGAGAAATAAGCTCATCTATACCTAGGTCTGAAAAGCGTAAACGCTCCTTGTTTTCTATAAATTCCGTATTAGAAATCCTAGCAATAGTTCTTTTACACCCCAATTGTTTTGCTAACATACACAGGGTAAGATTGGTGGTTTCTGAAGAAGTGACCCCAATAACAAGGTCTGATTGCCCCACACGGGCCTCTTCTAAAATACCAATCGAAGTAGCGTCTCCTTTTAAGACCCTAATATCTAAGTGGTTGTCTGCGTAGGACAAACTCTCTTTATCAGAATCAATTAGTGTAATATCTTGAGATTCGTAAGAAAGTAATTTAGCGAGGTGAAAACCAACCTCTCCAGCGCCTGCAATAATAATCTTCATGAATGGTGTAAGATGTTAAGCATATGCTTGTTACAAACCTAATACAGTATATTACATTAGGTTTTATGGGGCAAAATTACACAATTATATGATACTGACCCTAATTGTGCTTTTATAAAGCCATGTAAAAGCTATCTTTGTAAAAAAAAAGCATGGCTACTCCTGTAAAACCTTATCAAAATAGTGAAGAAGGAAAGAAAACGCAAGTACGTAATATGTTTAACGGTATTGCGCAAAACTACGATGCCTTAAATAGGGTAATCTCTTTTGGAATTGACATTTCATGGAGAAAAAAAGTGGTTGCGCTTATTGAAGCTACAAACCCTAAAAACATACTAGACATTGCCACTGGTACTGGTGATTTAGCCATTCATTTGGCAGAGACCAATGCCGAAAAAATTATCGGATTAGACCTCTCTCCTGGCATGTTATCTGTGGGCATAGAAAAAGTTTCTCAAAAAAATCTCAATCATAAAATTGACATGATCATTGGAGATTCTGAGGCATTGCCCTTTGATGCAAACAGTATAGATGCTGTGACTGTAGCTTTTGGGGTGAGAAACTTCGAAAACCTTTCTTTGGGTCTTTCAGAAATTCTCAGGGTTTTAAAACCGCAGGGAAGCCTAGTGATTCTTGAGACCTCCGTACCTGAGAAAACACCCTTCAAACAAGGATATGCATTGTATACTAAAAATTTACTCCCCTTGATAGGAAGGCTCTTTTCAAAAGACAAAAGCGCTTATGCTTACTTATCAGAATCTGCTGCTCAATTTCCTCATGGAGAAAGGTTCAACAATATTTTAAAAGAAATTGGGTTTACTACAGTAGTGCACCATCCGCAAACCTTTGGTGTAGCAACAATTTACCAAGCAGTAAAATAAGACTGCTTTTACTTATGAGGCAATATGTGATTTTTTTGGGTTTTCTGCTGTTAAACTTCAGTTTTTCTTGGGGGCAATTCAATGAAAATGCAGTGCTTAACATTCCTAATGACGACAAACTACCCTTAAACTGGGGCTATTTTGTGGGATTAAATCAATTTGATTATCAAATTTCTTATTTAAACCCGAGCTATGACACCAGCCCATCTGAAGAAGCTACGGAGATTTTAGTCCAAAAAAGCACCGGATTTAATGTAGGCTTAATAGGTGAAATGCGAATTAATGAACTTTTAGACTTGAGGTTAGAGCCAGGCTTTTACAGCGGAAAAACCACCCTTGAATTTAAAAATCAAAACCTAATTACCGAAAAAGACAGCATTAGGGAAATAAAATCTACCTATATTAATGTCCCTTTGCTTTTAAAATTTAGCGCCAATAGAATTGGAAATTGGCGGCCATTTATTGTAGGGGGTCCCTATGCCGCCATTAATTTAAGCAGCAATGAAGACAGCATAGACGACAATAAAAGCGGCACATTTAAAGTCAAAAAATGGAATTACGGATACCAGATTGGGGTTGGGATAGATGTATATTTGTCTTACTTTAAGTTCACGCCTTCTATTCGAGGCGTGTTTTCTCTCACAGACGACGCTGTAAGGGACGCTGACCCACAAAGTCCTTGGACAGCAAACATTCACAAAATGCGCTCTAGAGGAGTGTTTTTAGTGCTAACCTTTGAATAATTACCGCCTCATTTCATAAAAAACTATAGCAGCTGCATTGGCCACATTCAGACTTTCTGCAGCAGAAGATGCATGCGCCTGAATTGTTACCTTATCAGTAATATGTTTACTTAGCTCAGTAGAAATTCCATTGCCCTCATTTCCAAAAACAATAATCCCTGCTGTTTTAAAGGCAATTTTCTGAATAGAAGTTCCCTCCATAAATGTTCCATAAATAGGGACTTTTAACCCGTTAATTAATGGAATAATTGGTTCATAATATACAGAAACTCTCGTTAAAGACCCCATACTCGCTTGAACTACTTTTGGGTTATACACATCTACTGTGTCTGGACTACAAAGGATTTGTTTTATACCAAACCAATCACAAAGTCTTATGATGGTTCCCAAATTCCCTGGATCTTGAAGTCCGTCGAGTACCACCACCCAATCTTTGAAATCTAGTGCTGCTTGTTTGGGTATTTTAAAAACGCCTAAATATCCATTAGGGTTTTTCAGGGCACTGATTTGGGAAAAGTCCTTTTCAGAAATTTTTTCAAAAGAATTTACTGTTGAACCTACCTGAGAGCTCAACAATTTATATGGAGTAAGATCATTCGCTAGAGCGTCTGTTATTCCTTTTTCTCCCTCGATTATGAATAGACCGTGCTGTATACGATTCTTTTTTTGATGAAGGCTTTTGATTAGTTTCAATTGGCTTTTAACAACCATACAAATAGTGTATTTTTGGGCTTATGAAAGGAGCTAACTCCAAATATGTATTTATCACAAAAGTAAGCTTTATCTTGCTTGCGTGTACTATTTACAGTTGCAACCCTTTAAAAAATCTTTCCAAAGACCAATGGCTTCTCAGGAAGAATGTCATTTTAGAGGGTACTGAAAAGCGCACAGATGAAGCCCTTTACAACCTGCTAATTCAACAACCCAACACCTATATTTTTGGGAGTCCCTTAAAGCTCAATGTCAGTAATCTAAGCAAAAAACCTAACAGCGACACCTGGTTAAATAGAATTGGAGAGCAGGCGGTCCTTATTGATCCAAAAAGCACCAATAGATCCATAGAAAGACTCCAAGCATATTATAAAAGTCTTGGATATTTCAATGCTGCTGTAAATGTTAAACAGCAAAACCACCCAAGGAAACAAAAAGCAACCCTTCGTTATACTATAGACAAAGGGCGTGCTTTTGTAATAGACTCCGTTAAATCTATTTTTTATTCCAAGGATTTAGACAGCCTATACAGAAACAGTAAGCACCACTCTTTTATTCAAAAAGGAAACGCTTTTTCTTATGAGGATTTTGACGCAGAGAGAGATCGCATTAGCAAACTAGCCAAAGACCACGGTATATATAATTTTCAAGAAAGTGCCGTAAGTTTTAGCATTAGTAGAGATACCGTTCAAAAAAACAAAGACTCTTTATTAGCTGTATTACTCACAGTAAGAAACCCAAAAGAAAACAATGAAACCGTTAGCGAACCCTATCTCATCAAAAAAATAAAACAGGTTAATCTGTACACAGACATTCCTTATAACACGCCCAAAACAGCGCTAGATTCCATAGAACACAACGGATTTACTATTTTTTATAAGGACAAACTCCGCTATAAACCTAAAGCCATTACTGACCCAGTTTACCTAATAGAAGGGGATATTTATGCAGAATATAATAGGCAACTTACCTTTAGAAAAATGAGTAGTCTAAATACCTTTAAATACCCTAATATATCTATCTCTGAAATTGAAGGAGCACCCGATTTATTAGCAGAAATATATTTAAATTCTAAAGATACCTATGCCGCTCAAGTTAATTTAGATGTAACCCACTCCAATATTCAACGGCTAGGATTAGCCTTTAGTAGTTCCCTAATGGCCAGAAATATTTTTGGAGGTGCAGAAATATTAAGTCTTTCTGGTAGAGGGTCTGTAGGCATTCTTGGAGACGCCGCACTAAGCAGTGAAAAATACCTGTCAGAGATTGGTATAGACGTAAATTTAAATATTCCCAATTTATGGTTTCCCTTTATATCACTTAAAGGCTTACTTTCTAAAAATAGCCTACCCCAAACAAAGATTAGCCTTGGAACCAGTTTTCAAAAAAATATAGGACTGGACAAACAAACACTCAATGCCACATATGGCTTTAATTGGGCCCCAAGCGATTTTCTGAAATTCAACGCCAGCCTTTTAGAAGTTCAATACGTTCAAAACCTCAACCCAGAACGTTTCTTTAGTGTGTATGGCACCACTTACAACAG
Organism: Flavobacteriaceae bacterium; assembly: GCA_029238555.1. The sequence goes on along the minus strand of JAQWFV010000085.1, from coordinate 5,029 downwards.
GCTAAATACTTTGGCCCAAGACTATACCCAAGACCCTGTCTTTGAATCCTTTTTTGATCCAACAACAACAGGTATTGGGGAACTCACCATACCACAAGGTGCCGCAAATTTTATAGAAACCTTTTTAAACACCCAAGACAACAACTCAGAACAATACATAGAAATTCAAAGAATTGAAGAGCGAAAAAACAGGCTCATAGAAAACAACCTCATCTCAAGTAGTCAACTAACCCTGATTAAAAACAATAAAAAAGAAATTACGGATCCTGATTTCTATCAGTTTAGAGCCAAAATTGAAAGTGCTGGGAACTTACTCAGCTTACTATCCAATATAATGCCTGTAGAAGAAAATGAATCAGGAACCAAATTAATAGCAGGAGTGCCTTATGCACAATATATTAAAACGGAGCTAGACTTCATAAAGCATTGGCGCGTTGGAAGAGACCAAGTATTGGCGTTTAGAAGTTTTGGAGGTATTGCCATACCCTATGGCAATGCGAGTACCATACCTTTTGCAAGGTCCTATTTTGCTGGTGGCTCTAACGATAATAGGGCATGGAATGCCTATGCATTAGGACCAGGAAGTACGAACAACCTCAATGATTTTAATGAAGCTAACTTTAAATTGGCGTTTAATTTAGAGTACCGATTCCCCCTTTTAGGAGCAATTAAAGGCGCTGTATTTACAGATGCTGGAAATATTTGGAACGCTTTAGATGGTGTGAATGACCCAGAGCGGTCATTCCAAGGAATGGCTTCTCTTAAGCAAATTGCCCTCGGTAGTGGATTTGGCGTCAGATACGATTTTACGTACTTTGTATTTAGACTAGATGTGGGATTCAAAACCTATAATCCTAGCTTAGAAAGTTCAAAACGCTGGTTCAGAGACTATAATTTTGCGAATTCCGTAATAAATATTGGTATAAATTATCCATTTTAAGCCTAGTTTTTTCCTATTTTTGCGCTTCTAATCATTTATAGATAATACAATTACATGTCCCACAACATTAAAGCTGGCGTTGCCACAGGAGATCAAGTTCAAGAAATTTTTAACTATGCCAAAGAAAAAGGCTTTGCCTTACCGGCTGTAAATGTTACAGGTTCTAGCACCATTAATGGTGTTATGGAAACTGCTGCTTCATTAAATGCCCCCGTAATCATTCAGTTTTCAAATGGAGGTGCCCAATTTAATGCAGGTAAAGGATTGTCTAACAAAAATGAACAAGCTGCCATTCAAGGGGCTATTGCTGGAGCAAAACACGTACACCAATTGGCAGAAGTTTACGGAGCTACAGTAATACTCCATACGGACCACTGTGCAAAAAAATTATTGCCTTGGATCGACGGTTTATTAGACGCTAGTGAAGCCCACTTCAAAGCCACTGGAAAGCCATTATTTAGTTCCCATATGATTGATTTGTCAGAAGAGCCATTGGAGGAAAACATCGCCATATGTAAAGAGTATCTTGCTAGAATGAGCAAAATGGATATGACTTTAGAAATTGAGTTAGGTATTACTGGAGGAGAAGAAGACGGTGTAGACAATACAGATGTAGACGACTCTAAATTATACACACAACCAGAAGAAGTTGCTTATGCATATGAGGAGTTATCTAAGGTAAGCCCAAGATTCACCATTGCTGCAGCTTTTGGAAACGTTCATGGAGTTTACAAGCCTGGAAACGTAAAATTAACCCCAAAAATCTTATTGAATTCCCAAGAATTCATTTCTGAAAAATACGGTTTGGAACACAATTCAATTGACTTTGTATTTCACGGTGGATCAGGTTCTACTTTAGAGGAAATCAGAGAGTCTATTGGATATGGTGTTATTAAAATGAATATTGACACAGACCTTCAATACGCATTTTTAGAGGGAACAAGGGATTATATTCAAGACAAAAAAGATTTCTTGCAAGGACAAATTGGTAATCCAGACGGCGCAGACCAACCGAATAAAAAATACTACGATCCAAGGGTTTGGATTCGCGAAGGAGAGAAAACTTTTGTGGCCAGACTGACCAAAGCATTTGAAGATTTGAACAACGTTCAAACTTTATAATTTTTTTAAAGTCTAGCTTTTTGCTAAGTTTGTTTAAGCGAATACCTTTACTAGGTATTCGCTTCATTTAAATTCACACATATATGTCTGCTTGGTTTAAAAGAACAGAAAAAGGAATACAAACCGCCACAGAGGAAAAGAAAGACACGCCAAAAGGCTTGTGGTACAAATCTCCTACCGGTAAAATTGTCGAATCTGAGGATCTGGCTAAAAATTTTTATGTCAGCCCTGAAGACGACTATCACGTAAGAATAGGAAGCAAGGAGTATTTTGAAATACTATTTGATGGTAATAAATTTACCGAATTAGACGCCAAACTCACTTCTAAAGACCCTTTAAAATTTGAAGACACCAAGAAGTATGCAGACCGTTTAAAAGCAGCACAAAAAAAGACCGGTTTAAAGGACGCTGTGAGAACAGGTTTTGGAAAATCTAACGGAAAAGACATTGTAATTTGCTGTATGGATTTCGCTTTTATTGGAGGGTCTATGGGCTCTGTAGTAGGAGAAAAAATTGCCAGAGGAATTGACCACGCCATTAAGAAAAACACCCCTTTTTTAATGATTTCCAAATCGGGTGGAGCCAGAATGATGGAAGCCGCACTTTCTTTAATGCAGCTAGCTAAGACGTCGGCCAAACTGGCCCAATTGGCAGAAGCAGGCCTGCCTTATATCTCCTTGTGTACAGATCCAACTACGGGAGGAACCACCGCCTCTTACGCCATGTTAGGAGATATTAATATCGCTGAACCAGGCGCATTGATCGGATTTGCAGGACCTAGGGTAGTTAAAGAAGCGACTGGAAAAGATTTACCAGATGACTTTCAAACTTCTGAATTCCTATTAGAGCATGGATTTTTAGACTTTATAGTTCATAGAAAAGCATTAAAAAACAAAGTAAATCTATATATAGATCTCATTCAAAACAATCCTGTAAGGGAAACTGTAGCATAAGTACTTGCTATGAAAGCAATAGCAACTAATAAAAAATTGAAAAACAAAGTTAATATCATTTAGTTTTTCTATATTTGCGCCCTGATTGAAAATCAATCAAATACATCAAAATCATTTAAAACAATATTGGAATGTATTTAACCAAAGAAGTTAAAGCCGAGATTTTTACAAAACACGGCAAATCTGCCACTGACACTGGTAATTCAGAAGGGCAAATCGCCTTATTCACACACAGAATTAATCACCTTACGGAGCATTTAAAAAACAACCGTAAAGATTACAATACAGAACGTTCTTTAGTTCGTTTGGTAGGTAAAAGAAGGAGTTTATTAGACTACCTGATTAAAGTAGACGTCTTGAGATATCGTGCGATAATCAAAGAGCTTAATATTCGTAAATAATTTAAAAGGGAAGCTTAGGCTTCCCTTTTTTACTTTAAAGACCGGACTTTTAAAACCGGACATATCAAAAAGCTGATACCTAGTTTTTCATTGGTCACACAACACACAACAACACAACCTGGCCGTCCAGCAGGCGGAGACCATTGTTTAACTTCCCACAGCGAGTGGGTGTAATTAAATTGTATGATTCCAAAAGTATTTAAAGAGGTCATAGACCTTGGTGACGGTAGAGAAATCTCTATTGAAACTGGAAAATTAGCCAAGCAGGCCCATGGTTCTGTTGTGGTTCAGTCTGGTAAATGTATGTTGCTTTGTACGGTAGTATCTAACTACAAGCAAAGTGATGTAGACTTTTTACCCTTAACGGTAGATTACCGTGAAAAATTTGCGGCCTCTGGCCGATACCCAGGCGGTTTCTTTAAAAGAGAAGCCAGACCAAGCGACGGTGAGGTACTTACCATGAGATTGGTAGACAGGGTATTACGTCCTTTATTCCCAAAAGATTACCATGCAGAAACGCAGGTAATGATCCAATTAATGTCTCATGATGAAGATGTTATGCCGGATGCTATGGCAGGATTGGCAGCCTCTGCAGCCATTCAATTGTCTGATTTTCCTTTCGAATGTGCTATCTCTGAAGTAAGGGTAGGACGCATAGACGGAAAATTTATCCTTAACCCTACCAGAGCTCAGTTAGAAGTGTCTGATATTGATATGGTGATTGGTGCTTCTGCAGATTCAGTGATGATGGTAGAAGGGGAAATGCTAGAAATTAGCGAAGAAGAAATGGTAGAAGCCATTAAATTCGCTCATGACGCCATTAAAGTGCAATGTGCTGCTCAAATTAGATTGGCAGAGGCATTTGGAAAAAAAGAAGTACGTGAGTATGCGTCAGAAAGAGAAGACGAGGCTTTAGCGGCTAAGATTCATGACATGGCTTACGACAAAGTATACGCCATTGCTCAAGCAGGTTCTGCAAAACACGAGAGATCTGCAGCTTTCAGCGCAATTAAAGAAGAAATTAAAGCAAGTTTTTCAGAAGAAGAATTGGCAGATTTTGGTGACTTAGTATCTAAATACTACTACAAAACTGAGAAAAACGCTGTAAGAGATCTTACCTTAAATGAAGGGCTTAGATTAGACGGTCGTAAGACAGATGAGATTAGACCTATCTGGTGTGAAATTGACTATTTGCCTTCTACGCACGGTTCTTCTATTTTCACCAGAGGAGAAACGCAAGCTTTGGCCACGGTAACTTTAGGAACTTCTAGAGAAGCCAACAAAATAGACATGCCTTCTTACGAGGGAGAAGAAAAATTCTACCTCCACTACAACTTCCCTCCTTTCTCCACTGGAGAAGCAAGACCTATAAGAGGAACTTCTAGAAGAGAAGTAGGACACGGAAACTTGGCACAACGTGCGCTTAAAAACCAAATTCCAGTAGACTGTCCTTATACTGTAAGGGTGGTAAGTGAAGTATTAGAATCTAACGGTTCTTCTTCTATGGCAACGGTTTGTGCTGGCACCATGGCATTAATGGATGCTGGGGTACAAATGACAAGACCAGTTTCTGGAATTGCTATGGGATTAATTTCTGATGGTGACCGTTATGC
>JAQWFV010000081.1 GCA_029238555.1 Flavobacteriaceae bacterium | reverse complement strand
AAAATCTGTTTGGCCTTTAATAATTTCTGTCAGCGCAGCTACAATTTGAGGGGTATTTTCTTTCCACTGCTTTTTAAGCGCCTTTTGATCGTAGCTGGTTGGATCCACAAAAAAGTAGGCAGACAATTCAATGAGTTCGTGGGTAAAAGCAGCACGCTCTTTTACCAGATCTATGATGGTTTCTAGAACATGATCACTTTTATTTTCAACAGCCGCTGCACCAAATGCTGCAAGGACCCCTTTTTTAAATTCGGGTAGAATTTTTGATGCAGTAGATATTTGCAGGTATTGTTGGTTGAACCATTTTGTTTTTTCGGGATCAAATCTAGCACCCGATTTTTGTACCCGCTCCAATTCAAAAGTGGCCACCAATTCATTCAGACCAAACAATTCTTGTTCCGTGCCTGGATTCCAACCCAACAAGGCTAAAAAGTTTATGACCGCTTCTGGAAAATAACCCGCTTCTTTATATCCTTCAGAGTTTAACCAAGCCAAAGGAAACACCGGAAAACCGCCTTTTTCTCCATCTCTTTTACTCAGCTTTCCTTTCCCAGTTGGCTTCATGATCAGGGGTAGGTGTGCAAATTTAGGAGCCTCCCAACCAAATGCTTGGTACAATTGAATATGTAAGGCCAGAGAAGGCAACCACTCTTCCCCTCTAATGACATGACTGATCTGCATGAGGTGGTCGTCTACCACATTAGCTAAGTGATAGGTAGGCATCCCGTCGCTTTTAAAAAGCACCTTGTCGTCTAAAGTATCTGTTTTAAAAGAAACCGTTCCTCTAATGATATCAGCAGTGGTAATTGTGGTGTTTTCAGGCGTCTTAAAACGCACTACATAAGGTGTTCCCGCAGCAATTTTTGAGGCCGTTTCTTCTTCTGAAAGGCTGAGACTGTTGTCTAGCTTTAACCTATTGTGGGCATTGTAGATAAATGTTTTTCCTTTAGACTCATGATCCGTTCTATGAAAATCGAGCGATTCAGGCGTATCAAATGCGTAATAAGCCGATCCTTTCTCTACTAGTGTGTTCACATAAGCGGCATAACTATCTTTTCTTTCACTCTGTCTGTATGGTCCAAAATCACCTGCTTTGTTAGGACCTTCATCGTAAGGTATTCCAGCCCAATTTAATGCTTCTTCTATATATTCTTCTGCACCTGCTACAAAACGAGTTTGGTCCGTATCTTCTATTCTTAAGATAAAATCTCCCCCGTGTTTTTTGGCAAATAAATAATTAAAAAGGGCAGTTCTTAACCCACCAATATGAAGCCCACCTGTTGGACTAGGCGCAAAACGCACCCTAACTTTCTCAGTCATGATCTCTTTTTTATTGGGGCAAAGATACTTTAAGTGTCGCAACCATCCATAATGGATTGCGTTGAATTTTAAAGCGCCAATAGCGCTCCGACTTTAGTAAGCTATCATTTCCTTAGAAAAAACACCTTTAACGCGCCTTTGCTAATGCCTTCATCGCTTCTGGTACCCTTGGATTCATCAGTTTAAACCAAAGAGGCGGAAATAAGGAAATGACCATTGAGGTAGGGTAACCAAAGGGCATTTGAGGCGCTTCTTCCCTACACACCAAGCTTTGGTATTTTTTAGAGGCTATATAGTGGTGGTCGCTGTGGCGGGTAAGCTCATACAGCACAATTCTACCAATAATATGGTTGGAATTCCAAGAGTGAATGGCGCGAACCGCTTCGTAGCGAACCTGCGCATTTTTAGTCCTAAGTAAGCCGTAATGTTCTATATAATTAACCGTTTCAAGCAGTATAAAGCCCCCCACGCCAGCGGCGAGCATCAGCAAAGCGGTATTTGTATTAAACAGAAACCAAATAGTCACTAAATACACCAATTGCAGTATAGTGTACCACATCATATCATTATAAATACTCCAAAACCCCCATCCATTTTCTCTATTGCGTTTGCCTTGAATTTTCCATGCATTGGCATATTGCCTGCTCACACTGCTGATCCAAAATCCATAAACACTTTGCTGGTATTGAGCCGTTGCAGGATCTTCTTTGGTGGCCGCATAAGTATGGTGTCCCCAATTATGTTCTATAAAGAAGTGCATATAAAAGCTGGGTAAGAGCAATGCTTTTGCGAGGGTCTTCTCTACACTATTTTTTCTATGGCCCAGTTCGTGGGCTACATTAATTCCGTTGGTTCCTAAGGAAACCCCCAATGAAAGCACTAAACCACAAGTCTCAAAGGCGCTCAATGCCCCATGGTAAAATTCAAGAGCCGTCCATCCCACTAAGGCATAGACAATAGGTAGATTTACATACAATAGATAGTCGTACACTTTGCGCACTTTTTTAAGTGCCACAATTTCTTTGGGGTCATTTCTAGCATCTTCTTTGAGTACTATTTCTAATAAAGGGATTATTCCAAATGCATAAATGAGTGCTGCAAAAGAAAACGGCCCTTTTAAATATAACGCTAAGGCTGTGGTCATTGGGATGGTATAGGCCGCTAAGTATTTGAACGAGGTCATTTTTTTTATTTCTAAGTTACACATTTTTAGGAATCTAATCGCTTATGCTTACCTTTGCCAAAAATTTGCTGGTGATAGATTTTAATTTTATAGACGTAGCTCCCATTGAAAATGACCGTCCTTTTATGGATTGGTTGTCAAGAGTGGCGGAATCTGAAGGCTATAGCTTGTCTGCATTGTCCTATATTTTTTGTAATGACCAATATTTGTTAGACCTTAATCAAACCTATCTTTCACACGACACCCTCACAGATATTATTACCTTTGATTATGTAGCGGGCACTGTAGTGTCTGGGGATATTTTTATCTCTGTAGACCGCCTTAAAGAAAATGCAGCAATTTTTAAAGTTTCCTTTGAAGAAGAGCGTTTAAGGGTCATGGCCCACGGTCTCCTTCATTTAATGGGATATAAAGACAAAACCGCTGAGGATCAGGAGATTATGTCTAATAAAGAAAATGAAAAAATTAAAATGTTCCACGTGGAACAATAATTGTTATGTTTCAAGATAAGTACGACGTAATTGTAGTAGGTGGAGGTCATGCTGGTGCTGAGGCTGCTGCCGCAGCTGCCAATATGGGTTCAAGCACGCTATTGGTTACTATGAACCTTCAGTCTATTGGCCAGATGTCTTGCAATCCAGCTATGGGTGGTATTGCAAAGGGTCAAATAGTGAGAGAGATAGACGCCCTTGGCGGTTATAGTGGGATTGTTTCTGACCTTTCAGCCATTCAGTTTAAAATGCTCAATAAATCAAAGGGCCCTGCTATGTGGAGCCCAAGAACACAGAACGACAGAATGCGCTTTGCAGAAGAATGGCGTTTGGCCCTGGAGCGTACCCCAAATGTAGATTTCTATCAGGACATGGTGTCTTCCCTTATTATAGAGGGCAACACGGTGACTGGGGTAAAAACCTCTTTAGGTATTCCCATTTACGGTAAAACTGTTGTGCTAACAAACGGGACATTCCTCAATGGGCTAATTCATATTGGTGAACGTCAGCTTGGAGGAGGTCGTGCCGGTGAAAAAGCTTCTACTGGCATTACAGAGCAATTAGTTGCCCTTGGCTTCGTGTCTGGAAGAATGAAGACGGGAACGCCTCCTAGAGTAGACGGAAGGTCTTTAGATTATTCTGTAATGATCCCTCAGCCGGGCGATGCCCTTCCTGAAAAATTCTCTTATACCAATACAGCTTCGCTCACCACTCAGCGTGATTGCCATATGACGCATACTTCCTCATTGGTGCATGATTTGTTGAGAGAAGGTTTTGATAGGTCTCCTATGTTTAATGGATCTATACAGAGTCTTGGACCTAGGTACTGCCCTTCTATTGAAGACAAAATAAATAGGTTTGCAGATAAAGACAGCCACCAACTTTTTGTAGAACCAGAAGGATGGGAAACTGTGGAGGTTTATGTAAATGGCTTTTCTACCTCCCTTCCAGAAGACGTTCAATTCAAAGCTTTACGATCTGTTAAAGGATTTGAAAAAGTGAAGTTTTTTAGACCTGGCTACGCTATTGAATACGATTATTTTCCTCCTACACAACTCACTCACACTTTAGAGACAAAGTTGATAGACGGCTTATTTTTTGCCGGCCAGATAAATGGAACAACTGGTTACGAAGAAGCTGCTTCACAAGGTCTAATGGCTGGGATAAACGCTGCTTTAAAAGTTCAAGAAAAAGCGCCTTTTACCCTCCAAAGAGATGAAGCTTATATAGGTGTTTTAATAGATGACCTCATTACCAAAGGAACAGATGAGCCATATAGAATGTTCACTTCTAGAGCAGAATACAGAACGCTTTTAAGACAAGACAATGCAGATTTTAGGTTAACACCAATGGGTCATGCTATAGGTTTAGCTTCTGAAGAAAGACTTAAGGCAATGGAATTAAAGGCAACAGCATCTGAAAACCTAGTCTCTTTTTTTAGAGAAACCTCCGTTAAACCTGCAGAAATCAATGATCAATTGGCCTCGGTAGATTCTGCCCCCATTTCTCAATCCGGTAAATTGTTTAAAGTGTTTTCAAGACCCAATGTCACTATGGACCATATGCTTTCTGTAGACAGTGTAGGTTCCTATGTACGTGAAAATAATTTCTCAAGAGCAGTATTAGAGCAAGCAGAAATTCAAATAAAGTACGCAGGATATATTGAAAAAGAAAAAAACAATGCAGACAAATTACAGCGTCTAGAACATGTAAAAATTCCTGCAGATTTCGATTATTCGCTTTTAAAATCGCTTTCATATGAAGCTCGCGAAAAGCTTCAAGAAATTCAACCAGTGAGCATTGCGCAAGCGTCAAGAATCTCAGGGGTTTCTCCTTCTGATATTTCTGTTTTGTTGGTTTTTTTAGGAAGATAGTTTTTTGTGTTCCACGTGGAACAATATTATTTTAATACCCAAATGCTTAAAAGAAAAGAGCGGTTTCCCTTAGAGGTTTTAGACCATGTACATAGTAAAGAATCGTTTAGCGTGGCTTGTGTGCCAGGTTTAGATGTGCTTCAGACTACACCTATTCCAGCTGAAATAGCGGCCTATTATCCTGAAGACAATTACATTTCTCATCAGAACAATAAACGCAGCTTAACAGATAGATTGTATGAAATAGCTAAAAATTATCAGTTAAAAAAGAAGGCTGCTTTATTAGAGCAACATTGCCATGGTCCAAAGAAATTTTTAGACTTTGGTGCTGGTTCTGGCGCTCTAGTTTCTTATCTAAAAAATAGGCAGTGGCATGCTTTAGGGGTAGAACCCAATAAAATTGCTAGGGCCGTTGCTTTGGAAAATAATTGTGTATTACACCCCTCTTTAGACAGCATACCAAAGCAAGAGTTTTCTGTAATATCGCTCTGGCATGTTTTAGAGCATTTACCTCATTATGAACAAAGCCTTCAGAAACTATTAGGCGCTTTAGCGCCTGGAGGGAAACTCATTATTGCAGTGCCTAATTATAATTCATGGGACGCAAAACATTACGGATCCTATTGGGCTGCCTATGATGCTCCAAGGCATTTGTGGCATTTTTCTCAAGGAGGCATAAAAAAATTGGCAGACAAAAACGGTCTGTCTTTGGAAGAAACCAGACCAATGCTTTTAGACGCTTTTTATGTGTCTTTGCTATCTGAAAGATACGCTCAAAAAAGAACCCCTTTGTTTAGTGCCTTTTTTAAAGGTCTTTATTCTAACTTGTCTGCTTTAAGGTCAAAAGAGTATTCCTCTATCATATATGTATTAAAAAAACCAGAATAAGCGCTTTTAAAGCGATTGCTTGCTTTTTTTAAACCACAAGACACTAGCATATAGATTTTCTTAAAAACAGCCTTAAATCCAATCTATGGCAGCCACTTTTTATTCTAAAAACTTATAGAACCTCTATTATTTTATAAATTAATCTTATGGCTGGTTTTAAGGGCTTTTTAAACAAGTAATTTACCAGCCAAACATTTCTAAAAAGAAAACAAGCAAGATCGCAGGCACTAAATAAATGACGATTGTTCTAGCGCCGTCATAGTCTTTGGCAACCCTTTGTCCAAAAAGCAACATGAGTAGGGTAATGCACCCTACAACTGCTGCACTTAGTGCAACGCTGGGTTTGTTGTAATGAATAATATCCATTATTCCCCAAATACCTAAAACACCGCTTATAACCTCCATGACAATAATAGTCACCAGTAAAAAGGGCACGGTATTTTTGAGGAAACTTTTGTTAAAGTGGCCTTTGAGCCATTGAAGGTTTCCTTTCCAATCGATCAATTTGTCTAATGCGCTTTGTATAAAAGTAATACAGAGGAAAGCGAGTAGTATTAATACCGTTAAGTTGTTTTCGAAATGTAGCATAATAAGTTTAGTTTGAGACGGCTTTTGGCGCGTGCAGTAAGCGAGTAAGAGAAATAGCTAGGTCTGTAAAGACCATTTTTGCGTTTCCATTTCTTTCTATTTCGTACACAGCACTTTCTAAAGCCACGGTGATTTGTTCTATATTTCCTTCGTGTACAAAAGGGGCAAACTTTTTAAAATCAAAATTGGACACCACAATTTGTGTGTGTTGCAATTGCTCTAAACCATACTCCATTAAAACCGCTTCTCTAAATAAAGACAAACAGTACAAAAGAAAGTTTTTCTGGATCTCTCTACCAGACTTAGCCACTTCCCCACTCCAATTGAGTAATTCGTTTATAGCGCTTTTATTTCCTTTAGCTTTAAATGCGGCCCTTACCCAAAATACAAACCATTCGCCAAAACGCAATTCTTCTGAATCTTGTCTAAAGAGGTCAAGTGCCTTATTGAAGTTACCCTCTGCCATAACGGCTATTTGTTTGGCATTTTGCGCTACCGCTCCTTCTGCTACAAGCCCTTTTACAATATCTGTTTCCTGAAGTTTCTTAAAATAGGTGATTTGGCAACGGGACCTAATGGTCGCAAGTAATTGCTCTTCGTCTTCTGCAATGAGTATAAAAAGGGTTTTTTCTGGGGGCTCTTCCAGCAGCTTTAAGATTTTATTTGCCGCTGCAGTATTCATTTTTTCTACACCCCAAATCAGCATCACTTTATAACCGCCTTCATAAGATTTTAAAGAGAGTTTTTGGCTCAGGTCTTTTGCTTCTTCTACAGAGATATTTCCCTGTTTTTTTTCCGTGCCCATAAGTTGGTACCAGTCAAAAAGGTTGCCATAAACCTGGGTTTGAATAAATGTCCTCCAAGGCGCTGCGTAATGATCGCTAATGGGTTTTGTTTTAGCTATATCTGAAGTAGCAACGGGAAACACAAAATGAAGGTCTGGATGGTTTAGATGATCCATTTTTAAATGGCCCGCTCGTTTCTGTTCTTCGGTTAAACCCTCAGCACTACAAAGCACCTCTCTAGCCAAAGCCAATGCCATAGCCAGCGTCCCGCTACCCTCTGCTCCCACAAACAATTGTGCATGGGCGAGATGGTTAGACGCTATAGCCGTTTTTAAACGGCTCTTAATGGCCTCTTGTCCTAGAACTTCTGAAAAATGCATATTCCAAAGATACAAAAAGCCGCCTTTAAAGGCGGCTTTTGATCTATTTCTTAAAAAGGCTTATTATTCTTTTTTGGTCACAACTTCAATGACCCCATTCACGCCTTTGTCTCCATATTTTTCTTGAGCAGACTTGCCTTTTAATACATTGACACTTTCAATACTGTTTGGATCTATTTCATTCAGGTTTTTGCCTTTGTCCATGATTTTTCCATCAACTACAATGAGCGGTTTATTTTTGCTCTCTGCCGTCCAGCTATTGGCTGCTCCCTTAACCACGATCATTTTTTGGCCTTTTGCAGCTTTCTGTTCTTTTGCGGCTTTCATGTCTTTGGTTTTTTTGACCAGCAATTCTATTTGTTCTTCTGAGTCTATGAGGGAATCTTCATCAAATTCAGCGCTAAAAGTAACCATTAAAGAGTCGGAATCCTTTTGCCCTGTGCGCACGACTAAAATATTTTTCCCTTCGCTACCTAAAATATTTTCTGAGACCACTTTTCCACTAAGATCTTTTGCAATAAAGATACTCTCTCCTTTTAAACCTTCTATTTTTTCAGTCAAGGTATTTCCTTCAGTATCTTTAATAATAAAAATATTTTCATCACTGCTGCCATAGACATTTTCAGTCAGAATCTCGCCCTCTTCATTCCTCACTACTACCCTACTGCTTTTGTATCCTTTAGCGACTTTAGACTTACTTTTAGCAGCTTTAAAAGCAGCATTGGTCAATTGCATTTTTTGGTCTAAAGAAACCTCAAAGACAAAGTCACTGATAGGTTCGGTACCACTTACCG
>JAQWFV010000071.1 GCA_029238555.1 Flavobacteriaceae bacterium | reverse complement strand
AATGCCTAAATCCTGTGGCATTTTATGGAAATAATAATCCCTAATGAGTTTTCTACCAAAGAAGTTACCACTACCGTCGTCCATGAGAATATATCCCAAAGATTGTACTTTTTGGAACAGCTGGTGACCGTCGTAATAGCTGCAATTAGATCCTGTTCCCAAAATACACACTATTCCTGGGTCCCCTAATTTAGTAGTCGCATAAACAGCTGCATAAGTGTCTTCTCGAACATCTGTTTGGGCATTTGGAAAAAAAGCACTGAAAATTTCTGCCAAGAAATTTTTCATTCTATCTGTTCCGCATCCAGCACCATAAAAATACACATGAGTAACAGTCTCTGAGTTTTTAGAAAGCTCAAAATTATTAGCCAATCTATCCTCAATGACATCTCTAGTAAGTACCTCTGGAGACAGGCCGAGTGTTTGGGTAAAAAACAATTGATTTCCCTTTTCATCCAAGGCAATCCAATCAGATTTTGTAGCCCCACTATCTGCTATTAAAATCATAATATAATAGTATATAAAAAGCCCTGAGTAATACCCAGGGCCTGAAAAATATTGATTAAGACAAGCTAGCTACGTGCTTCGCTAAGTCTATTAATTTGTTAGAATATCCAGCTTCGTTGTCATACCAAGAAACCAACTTAAAGAAAGTGGAATTTAATTCAATCCCAGCTTCTGCGTCAAAAATACTGGTTCTTGCATCTCCAATAAAATCTTGGGAAACAACCGCTTCATCCGTATAACCTAATACTCCAGCCAATTCACCTTCTGAAGCAGATTTAAACACAGATTTAATTTCATCTAAAGAAGTCTCTTTAGACAACTTAACAGTTAAATCTACTACAGAAACATCTGCAGTTGGCACTCTAAAAGCCATACCTGTTAGTTTCCCTACTAGAGAAGGAATTACTTTTGTCACTGCTTTAGCAGCACCAGTAGAGGCAGGAATAATATTCAATAAGGCAGAACGTCCACCTCTCCAATCTTTTCTTGAAGGACCATCTACGGTCATTTGAGTAGCTGTTGTAGCGTGAACAGTGGTCATTAATGCTTCTTCAATGCCAAAGTTGTCATTCAATACTTTAGCTAAAGGTGCTAAACAGTTGGTGGTACATGACGCATTTGAAACTATCTTATCAGAAGCTTTTGCCTCCTTATGGTTAACCCCCATTACAAACATTGGTGCGTCTCCAGAAGGTGCAGATATCACTACTTTTTTAGCGCCACCATCAATATGAGACTGTGCCATTTCTAAAGAGGTGAATATACCTGTACACTCTGCCACTACCTCAGCACCAACAGCGTCCCACTGCAATTGCTTTGGATCTCTTTCAGCAGTAATTCTCACTGTTTTTCCATTGACTACTAAGTGTCCATCAGACACCTCAACAGTTCCGTTAAAGTTTCCATGAACAGAATCGTATTTTAACAAATAGGCCAAATGATCTACATCTAGTAGGTCATTAATAGCCACAATTTGCACATCAGATCTTCCGGCAGCAGCTCTAAACACCATTCTACCAATTCTTCCAAAACCGTTAATTCCAATTTTTAATTCAGACATTTTTCTTCTTTTTAATAATTATGTTGACATGATATCGGACACTCTAATGAGTTCCTTATCTATTTTTGTATGCCCTTTAATCGCTTTTATTAAAGGGGTTAATGTTAATTTATTGTCTTGGATCCCTACCATAAGACTGCTCTTGCCTTCTAAAAGTGCTTCTACAGCCTTAACACCCATTCTACTCGCTAGTACACGGTCAAAGCAGGAAGGTGAACCTCCGCGCTGCATGTGACCAAGCACAGACACACGTACGTCGTAAATAGGAATGTGCTCCTCTACGTATTCTTTGAGTTCAAAAACATTTTTACCTGTTTTATCTCCCTCAGCAACTACGACAATACTTGAAGATTTTCCAGATTGTTTGGATCTTTTTAAAGACTCTAACAAACGATCTAATCCAAGGTTTTCTTCTGGGATTAGGATCTCTTCTGCTCCTGCACCTACACCTGCGTTTAAGGCTATGTGCCCTACATCCCTTCCCATTACTTCTACAAAGAAAAGTCTGTTGTGAGAACTAGCGGTATCCCTGATCTTATCTATTACTTCTACCACTGTATTCAAAGCAGTGTCAAAACCAACCGTGTAGGTAGTCCCGTAAATATCGTTGTCTATTGTTCCAGGGATTCCTATCACAGGAAAGTTATATTCTTGATTAAAGATCATGGCTCCGGTAAAACTCCCGTCTCCTCCAATCACCACAAAAGCGTCTATACCCTCTTCTTTAAGATTTGCATAAGCCTTAGCCCTTCCCTCAGGTGTTCTAAATTCCAAAGATCTTGCAGACTTTAAAATAGTCCCTCCTTTATTAATAATATTATTGACGCTCCTAGCGTCCATGGGTTTAAAATCACCCTCTATCATTCCTTCGTAACCTCTGTAAATTCCTACACATTCAATATTCATGTAAGCGCAGGTTCTCACTACAGAACGAATAGCAGCGTTCATTCCAGGAGAATCTCCTCCGGAAGTAAATACCCCAATTTTTTTAATTTCTGAACTCATAATATCTTAAAAGAGTAAAATTAACAAACTTAAACGGATGTAAACCGCTATTTTAAAGAATATTTAATACGACCTAAAAATTCAAACGTTTTCGTTAATAAAAAGCTTATAATATTGTGATATAAACACTTTACTCTCCTTCTTTTTTATTCAAAATCTTTCTCAACAACTCTTGAAATGAATTAAAATCTACTTGATAAGACAAACCAACCCCTTGGGTATAGCCCTGTCTATCTGCTAAGAATTGCTGAATTTCATTCTCTCTATTAAATATTTTAGCACTAAGGCTACCTTGATCATTCAGTATAATTTGAATTTCAGCGTCTCCAGCGACCACATTCTCCGTTACCCCGCCCACTGGAACCCCTAATCTCCCATTGAATAACACCCGATCACTAATCTGAGTACTTACACTCACCCCTATCCTCGAATCCGTCTGTAAATTTGAGACCCTGTCCAACATACCTTGCTCATAAGACAATCCAAAGTTGAGTTTGTCATTGCTTCCTTCTAGTATACTACTCAATAATCCTGAAGCAGATTGCAGCAGGTTTCCAGTAACAGCTTGCTGGTTAATGCCTGTGGCATCATTGACGAAAGTTCCTTGTGCCAAAAGAAAAAAAGCATTTCTATCCTGAACGGTAGGATCTTGTAAGGCGTATTGCAATTCAGATTTTACCACAGAATTGGTTCCTGGGAAAGCAATGTCAAAATCTATGTTGGGGTTTTCTAATGCACCGTTCAAGCGAACCAATACCTCAGTTGGAATCCTATTGGTATAACCACTACTCTCTAAAAGCGGTGCCGGATTAGCGAACAAACCATAAGAGGCCTCCATATTGAGTTGGGCGCCCATAGGATCTCCATCCCAGATAATACTTCCTCCTGGGTTTACTTTAAAGGTTTTATCTATAAAACCGCCAAATTTATAATTGTAAGATCCGGTAGCCACTACAAAATCTCCAAACATTTTAAATTTCCCATTGGTATTAATTTCCATAAGTAAAATACCTCCTCCAGTACCTTTCAGAGAAGATCCTGATTTTTGATCCACCACTATCTCCA
Organism: Flavobacteriaceae bacterium; assembly: GCA_029238555.1. Next base: position 9,831 of record JAQWFV010000071.1, on the reverse strand, counting down.
CCTCCGCTTCTGGGGTTACGGATAAATCAAAACTAAGCTCTAAACCCCTATAATCTGTCAATTCTTCCTCAGCAACTTCAATATCTAAAGCCGTCTTTTCTATAAAATCTATAAAAGTGTAGTCTCCAACATTAACAATATCTTGCAAGGGTATTTTTAGTGATGTTCCCAATGCTGTAGCGCCTGAAACATCTATATTCAATGCTTTAGTGGGGCCATAAATACGCCCATTACCGTTTAAAAACCCACTGCCGTAATACAGGGCTTCTGGATCGTAATCCGTATCTAAAATTAGGAAACGCTCTGAAGAGGCGTCTATATTGAGGTCTAATTTCCAATCGTCAAAAGATCGGTGGTCTATAGTACCTGATAAATTAGCCTGAGTGTTGTGCGCTTTATCAATCAGTGTGATGTCTTTAAAATCGAACACTTGCTTGTATAGACCAATCTTAGCGTTGGGAGAAAAATCATAATTCACACCCAGATAAGGGACACTTATTCCCGCCTTGTTTAAGGTTAGTGTTCCTGTAAAATCAGGATTAGTTAAAGGCCCAGTTATCTCTGCATTACCCCAAAGTCCTCCCCTAATGTCACCGATCACACCTTTTCCCAATGGACTAAAAGGGTCTAAAGGAAAAGCATTAAAACTGGCTAATAATTTAGTTTGATAGTCACTGCTATCTGATTTAAAAACATTCCCCAAAAGGCGTAATTTTTCTTCTTTATCCCTTAATAATTTAGCATTAATGATAAAATCTGTAAGATCTCCATTTCCCAGTAAGTCCAAGTCTAGATTTCCTAATACGGTTTGATTAATTTCGAAGTCTGCAATGTCTAAGTTAGAATTTGGAAAGTAAACATTGTCTTTTTGCAAAATATTGAGCTCTCCATTTACCCTACCATCTAGATCAAGGCTGTCTACCCTAGGGAATATTTTTCTTAGGGCTACTTTAGAAAAGGACAACCTAATATCTTTATAGGTACTGTCTGACAATTGACCATTCAAAACAACTTTTTCTTGTTCTGGAGAACTCATGACCAAAGAAGAGACAAAAACACTGTCCAAATTTTTATTAAAGACTACTTTATTGTCCTTGTTTCCAGACTCGTTAATATACCAGTCTGCACCCTTAAAAGTCAAACTAGATTTTTTCAATCCTATAACAGATTGTTTTGTATCGTTAAATGTGTGGTAAAAGTTCAACCCAAAACGATCTGAATGATCCTTTCCGCCCTTAAATTCCGTCCTAAAAAACAAGGTGTCTTGTAGGGTATTATTAATGAGTCTTAGATCTTCAATCTCGTAATAAGGGGTCTTGGCACTTTTAAGGGCCAAAAAGGTGTTAAACAAAGGGTTTTTAGTGTCTACTTTTAGTACCACACTATCTAAAAGGTTATTGTACAATGAAAATTTAGGAGATTTAAAATCGAGTTTAAAAATACCGGCATCGGCCTGAAGGGCCCCACGAATAAATGTATTAGATCCAAATTGCACCTCTGGAAAAAAGATCTCTACCAAAGTGTTGTAAATATCAAATTCAAAGGTCATTTCTTGGCCTTTGGTCACCTCAAAGGGCTTGTAATTGGTGTAAATACTCCCCATAGCGTTTTGGAGGAGCTTTCCAAACTCAACTAATTTATAACGCCCACGAATGGCGCCAGATATAATGTCTTTTGAATTGATGGAGATAGTCCTAAACCCATCTACCAAGCTATCTGCTGCAATATTAAAATCCTCAAAAAAGTAAGTGTTTTTAGCATTCTTGTACTGGGTATTTTTAAAGGACAACACCCCCAATACATTGTCTATGTCGGTTCCTTTTAGGTCAATGTTCAAATCTCCTTTAAATAGCGCTGTTGAGTCCTTGACCAAATTCATCTTGTGCAAATCTGCATAACCCACTGAGGCATTAAAATTAAATGCCCTATTGGCTTTTGAAAAATCTGCCAAGCCACTAAATGAAAACTTACAATTGGGGTCTTCTACTCCAAGGGAGCCTTCAAAGCGTTCATCTTTAAATAATCCAGACACACTAGCGTCTATATAATTGTAGCCTTGAAGGCTCATATGGTACACCAGACCCTCTAAATTGGTATTTAAATTATTGAGCAAAAAACCAGACCCTTTTATATTGGCATCCATACTCACTAGGCCAAGTGCGTCTATTTGGGTGTATGCGCCCAGATCAAAATCTATGAGAGATAAAAAACCTTCATATACCCCTTGATTTATATTGGTGATATTGGAGAGATCTAATGCCGCATAAAAATTACCCAAACGGGTACTAGCGTTAATTTGAGTGGTAACCTGGTCTATGCCAATCCCTGCAGTTCCCCTCAAGGTAAAGGTGCCCAAACGACTCATAGAAATAGGCAGCTTGTTACCCAAAACCCTTGGCATTAATCGCTTTAAGGAACCGTATTGGCTTTCAAACCCTTTAATTTTGGCGTTTAAAAAGAAAGGGGTAGACGGATCAAAAAGACTGTTAAATTCAAAATCTCCTCTTAAAGCCGTATTCTCGTTGGTCAAAAATAAATTAGATGCAGTGAGCTTATTTAAAGTGCCGTCTATAGCGGCTGAAAAATTAAATACGGAGGTTTCGTCGAACTCTGGGTAAAGTAAATTTAGGTCTGCGGTACCTATCTGGCTGTCTTTAAACTGTCCATGAAATAATACTTTGTTATTAAAATCTCCAAAATCCTCCCTTTCGTAATCTAAATTTAGTTGCCCCAAAAGAATGGAATTAGGGGTTTTTAAAGCCAGTGATTCAAAACGCATTTGACGGAGCCCATAACTAAATTGAGTGCTTAAATCTGATACGACTATTCCGTCAGAACTGTTAAAGGACAACTGTTTTATAGCCGCATTTACATTAGGGCCATGAATGTTAAATTCCGTGCTGTTAATCTGTATGTTGTTGGCTGTGAAAAGCGAGGGTTGTACTTTATTAAAATTTGTGAGCACAAAACGGGCATTGGCAACCTGGACTTGTTTGGCCTCTAATTCAAAAGGTGGAGCAGACTTACTATCTGCATTTTTAGCATTTAATTTTTCTAAAAAAATAGCCCAATTGCTTTGTTTAGAATCGGGGTAGGTGGTGATTTTATAAGTGAGTTGGTCTATCTGAACCTTACCCAAACTAAAGCGGCCTTTAACAAGCGCATTTAAATCTAAAATAGGGGCTTTTATTTGCTTTGCGTAAAACAAGGTATCCTTCTGATAATCCTCAGCAAACACATCATTCAAGCCAAATTTAAAGCTAAACAAGGAGCCCTCTACGCCTTTTACAGAAAGATTTATGCCGTATTTTTCCGCAAGTGAGTCGGTCAGCTTACGGGCCAAATAGGTTTGAAAGCTTGCACTGGAGAGCAACAGGGTGCCCAAGCTTAAAAACAAGAGTACCCCCAAGGCTATTTGAATTCCTATTTTTCTGTATTTTTTGATAGCGCTATATGTTTTACCTTTGTGAGATATCAATTATGATTCCAAAGATAAATGGAAAATACCTCAATTCACATTTTAGCGATAGAATCTTCCTGCGACGACACCTCTGCAGCGGTACTCCATGGAGATAAGCGGCTGAGCAATGTGGTGGCAACCCAAAAAATACACGAAGCATACGGTGGTGTGGTGCCTGAATTGGCCTCAAGAGCACACCAGCAAAACATAGTGCCAGTAGTAGATCAGGCACTCAAACAAGCAGGTATTGACAAATCTAACCTAGATGCCATAGCCTTTACAAGGGGACCAGGCTTAATGGGATCTTTATTGGTAGGCACTTCATTTGCAAAATCGCTTTCTATGGGGCTGGATATTCCACTGATAGAGGTGAATCATATGCAAGGACATGTTTTAGCACATTTTATTAAAAGTCCTGAAGAAGCTGAAAAAGCGGTCCCGAAGTTTCCCTTTTTGGCTTTGACTATTAGCGGTGGTCACACACAAATTATATTGGTGAAAGATTATTTTGACATGGAAGTTTTAGGGGAAACTCTGGACGATGCCGTTGGAGAGGCCTTTGACAAATCTGCCAAAATATTGGGCTTCCCTTACCCTGGAGGACCTTTGATTGACAAATTTGCTGGGGATGGAAATCCCTTAGCGTTTGAATTCCCTATTCCAAAGGTGGCAGATTTAAACTTTAGCTTTAGTGGCCTCAAAACCAGCATACTCTATTTTATAGAGAAAGAAACGGCTAAAAACCCAGATTTCATTGCGACGCACAAAGCCGACATTTGCGCTTCTATTCAGCACACCATTGTGGAGATACTCATGAGGAAAGTAAAAAAAGCCGTGAGCCAAACTGGGGTTAGAGAAATAGCCATTGGCGGAGGTGTTTCTGCGAACAGCGGGATTAGAACAGCTCTTACAAATGCAGCTAAAAAACACGGCTGGACCACTCATATTCCAAAATTTGAATACTGCACAGACAATGCTGCCATGATTGGTATTGTGGGGTATTTAAAATACCTCAATCAAGATTTTACCCACCAAAAAGTGGCCGCTAAGGCGCGATATATCATTGAATAAAAGACTATGAATTTATTTTACGCCCCCTCCTTTACAGCAGATGACAAAAGCGTAGCGCTTTCTCAAGAGGAGAGCAAACACGCGACTAAAGTGCTTAGAAAAAAAACTGGAGACCTTATTCACCTTACTAACGGTAAAGGGCTTATGGCTCAGGGCATAATTCAAGACACATCAGGTAAAACCGTGCAGCTGTCTTTAGTTGAGATTAAAGAACAAAAGCCAAAGTCTTACACCTTAGACCTATATGTTGCGCCCACTAAGATGAATGATCGCTACGAATGGTTTTTAGAAAAGGCTACTGAAATAGGGCTTTCTAGTGTTACTCCAATTCTATGTGATCAATCGGAGCGGAAAGTGATTAAAGCGGAGCGATACGAAAAAGTGCTTTTAAGCGCTATGAAGCAGTCGCTTCAGGCCTATTTGCCTGTACTACACCCAGCTATTTCTCTAAAAAAATGTTTAGAGCAGGATATTACTGGAGAAAAGCTTTTTGCGCACTGCGAAGCAGACAGCCCAAAAACAGCTTTAAATTCCTTAGATTTAAACCGTAAAAAACTCTCTATTTTTATTGGTCCTGAGGGAGATTTCTCTACAGCAGAAATTAAAAAAGCCATAGAAAAAGGGTGTAAACCAGTGAGTTTTGGAAACACCAGACTCAGAACAGAAACAGCTGCTATTTACGCATGTGCCTCAGTGGCAGCACAAAATGAAAGTGAATGAATGCAAAAATCATTTCTTCTGGGATTTTAAGAGCCCTGGCTATTGTGGTCGCTATTGTGGCTGCCTTGTATTTTCTCAATGCCATTACGACGGTTTTAGTCTATATTCTCATAGCAGCTATTGTATCGCTTGTAGGAAGGCCTATGGCGCTTTTTCTAAAAAACAAACTCAGATTCAGCAGAACTGTAGCTGCCATAAGCACCATGATTATTTTATTGAGTATTCTATCTATGCTTATAGCCTTAGTAGTTCCTCTGCTCGTGCAACAAGGAGAAAATTTGAGTCTATTAAATATTAAAGGTCTCAAAAGTAGCATCACTGACCTGTATGCAGAAATCTCGGCCTATTTTGGCCTCGAAAACAATTCACTATTGTCACAGTTTCAAGACAGCAGCTTACTCACTACCCTATCTTTGGAACAACTTCCAGCATTTTTTAATGCTGTTTTCGGTCTTGTGGGTAATTTTGGCGCAGGCTTATTTTCTGTAGCCTTTATTTCCTTCTTTTTCCTCAAAGACAGTGAATTATTCGAAAGGGGTATTCTGATGTGGGTACCCTCAAAAGAAAACCTTAAAACTAAAGAGGCATTTGCTAAAATCAAAGACTTATTGTCTAGATACTTTTTAGGGCTATTGTTTCAAATTCTCATTTTATTTGTGATTTACAGCCTCGTTTTGGGTATTCTTTCTGTGCCCAATGCCATGGTCATTGCCTTCCTTTGTGCCCTGCTAAATCTCATCCCTTATGTGGGTCCAATAGTAGGTGGAATACTGATGCTTTTTTTAACCATGAGCAGTCAATTAGGTGCTTCATTTAATGAGGTAATATTGCCAAAAACCACCTATGTAATGATTGGATTTATTGTGGGTCAACTGGTAGATAATTTTCTATCTCAACCCCTTATTTTTTCTAAAAGTGTAAAGTCTCACCCATTGGAAATATTCTTGATTATTTTATGCGGTGGACTGCTTTGGGGGGTTACAGGAATGGTCGTAGCCATCCCTTTATACACGGCAATAAAGGTAGTCTTAAAGGTGTTTTTTGCAGAAAATAGTCACATAAAATCTTGGACTAAAAACTTATAGCTTTACTTTGAATAAAAATATATTAAATACTGGTATTCAAGATTTTATAAAAAATAATTTAACTACTGACACCTTGTCAGTAGCCCTCTCGAAACCTCTTTTTAATGGCGTAGACAACTCAGAGATTATTCAACAGATAGAAGCAGCTAAAAAATGTGTTTATAAGCTACCCACTTGGTTTAATACTCAGGGTATTTTTTACCCCCTACCCCTTCAAATAGAACAGACTTCTTCTGAAGTTACAGCCGGCTACAAAGCGGGCTTAGTCAGTGGGGAATCTCTGGCAGATGTCAGTGGAGGCACCGGTATAGATAGCTTTTATTTTGCAAAAAATATAGCCCAAGTTTATCACCTAGAAATCAATACTGAATTGGCAGAAATAGCGGCCTTTAATTTTAATGTTTTAGGAGTCCAGAACATTCGTTCTATGTGCCTAGATGGTATTGACTTTATCCGTAATTTAAACGAAAGCCTCGATTGGATTTATGTAGACCCCTCCAGAAGAAGTGATCAAAAGGGGAAAGTTTTTATGCTTGAGGATTGTAGTCCTTCTATGCCAGCTGTTCTGCCCATACTTTGGGAAAAAACCCATAAAATATTAGTCAAAACAGCCCCGCTTCTTGACATTAGCGCTGGTTTAAGGGAATTGAACTGTGTTAAAGAGGTTCACGCTGTTGCCGTAAACAAAGAAGTAAAAGAATTGTTATGGCTGCTTGAAAAGAACTATCAAGGGCCTGTAGCGCTTAAAGCTGCCATGCTCAATGAAAATGGGGTGTTAGAATCATTTAATAGCAGTATTCCTGAAGAAACGCAAAGCAAAGCAAGCTTTAGCCTGCCACAGGAGTATTTATTTGAACCACATGCAGCTGTATTAAAATTAGGCGCTTTTAAAAGTGTTTCTAGCCAATTGGGAGTATTTAAACTCCACCCAAACAGTCACTTATACACCGGGCACAACAGCCTCCCCTTTCCCGGTCGCAGCTTTAAGATAGTGGACTCTTTTGCCTACCACAAGAAAGCGATGAGATCTTTTGTCAAAACTAAGGCCAATGTGAGTACACGAAATTTTAAAATGACCGTGGCGGCTTTAAGAAAAAAACACCACCTCCGCGACGGAGGTAGTGTATACTTATTTTTTACAACAGATCTTGAAGAAAAACCTATTGTGATAGTATGCGAGAAAATTTAAGTCAAGAGATTGCCCTGTTCGTCCCATGAGGCTATATTTCCCCTGGTTTTCTGATCAATACATTTTGCCAACCATTCCGCTTCATAAGCTACACCGTGTTGGTCCAATACCTCCTGAGGTACACCATCCCAAACATTAGGCATATTCCCCTGGTAACCTAAATCTTTAATGCCAGTTTCTGTAGTGTAATACCCTGTTAGGGTAAGGTTTCTCATCAGTGAGAAGAAACGTACTTCTAACGGACGTTCCCCTTCAGAAACAGCTAGATCTGGATACGCAATTTCTTCTAATATCTCATGCTGTTGTCCCTGTTCAAGTTTTTTAAACTCCAGTCCAAAACGCCTATTGCTCGTATGATCAAGCCACATGAGGCCTCCCCTAATAGGGGTCTGAAAGGCTGGGTAATCTTTAGCCATAAACTCTATAAAATCTGGAACGCCCACAGAGGCAGCACTGGGAAAATCTTGATTTTCAGGTAAAATAAGTGCCGTTAGCGTCGCTAAACTTTCCAATTCATGAACACTAAAAAATTTTTGGGCATGTAAGGAAGCTATTTGAGCGTCTTCTTCTGGAGTTCTTCCATAATTGGTTGCCCCATTAGCCATAGCTTCTTGAGCTTCTGAACTAATTTCTGGCTGACATGAAGCTAAGGCCAAACCTCCAGCTGCTGCACCAATAAAAAGGGACTTTATACTTTCTCTTCTATCCATTTCTTAAATATTTTGCATTTTAAGCTGTTCTACAATATAATCACAGGTTCTCCAAGACAGTGCCAGGATGGTCCATGTAGGGTTTTTGTCGGCCTGAGAAACGAAAGGTCCTGCGTCTACAATAAATACGTTGTCTGCGTCGTGTAATTGCTGGAATTGATTCACCACAGATGTTTTTGGGTCATTTCCCATTCTAGTGGTACCCACCTCATGAATAATTCTACCTGGAGCTTCTAAGCCATACTCCCTGTCTTCACCAGGTGCAGCAGAAAGGGCCTCGCCACCCATATTGTGGATGAGCTCGTCAAAGGTCTCGTGCATATGCTTGGCCTGTTTGCGTTCAAAATCTGTCCAATTATAATGGAAACGAAGTACTGGAATTCCAAACTCATCTACCACAGAAGGATCTATTTCACAATAGTTGTCTTCCATAGCAATAGACTCTCCTCTTCCTCCAAAACCAACTACAGAGCCGTAGTATTTCTTTACATCTGAGCGAAGGCTATTTCCATAGCCTCCTACCTTGAGTCCAAAAAACTTATTGTATTCGTTGGCGTTAAAACCAAAACCGTAGTTTGGCATTCCCATACCGCCCCAAACTTCTATATGGTAGCCTCTTGGGAAATCTAATTTTTTATTGTCTAACCACCATGGCGTATACACATGCATTCCTCCTACCCCGTCTTCATTATACATTTTCCTGTTCACTAAATCTGGTACAAAAGCAGCCCTACTGCTTCCAGTGGAATCATGGAGGTACTTCCCTACAGTGTTCCCACTATTTCCCAAACCATTAGGATGCTGGGGAGATTTAGAGTTTAATAGTATTCTAGCTGAGCTACAAGCAGAAGCTGCCAATACAACCACCTTAGCCCTTAAGGTGTATTCTTTTCTATCTGATTTGTTAATATAAGACACTCCCGTAGCCTTTCCTTCTGAGTTGGTCAGCACTTCTCTCACCATGGCATTATTGTACAAGTCTATCTGACCCCCATTCTTTTGCGCTGGAAAAATAAGACAACTTCCCGCTGAAAAATCTGCATAGGCAGAACAAGACCTGTTGCACTGGCCACAGTAAAAACAAACTCCGCGTTCAGGATTAATTTTCTTTGTGAGCATAGACATCCTAGAAGGAATCACTGGAATATTAGATTTTCTAGCGCCTTTGATATAAAAAAGCTCATGCAACCTTGGTTTTGGTGGCGGCAAGAAAAACCCATCAGGTTCATTGGGCAGGTTTTCTTTAGAGCCAAAAAGACCAATAAGTTTGTCTACCTTGTCGTAATATGGCTTTACATCTTCATAGCCTATAGGCCAATTATCCCCTAAGCCATCTACATCTTTGTGCTTAAAATCACGCTCTGAAAAACGGAGCGATATACGGCCCCAGTGGTTGGTTCTACCACCAAGCATACGCGCCCTAAACCAGTCAAACTTGGTACCGTCTTTTCTAGTGTAGGGTTCTCCGGGTATGTCCCATCCGCCGTATAAGGCGTCAAAATCTCCAAAAGTTCTTTGGGTATTTGCCCCCCGTCTAGGAGACTCCCAAGGCCATTTCATCTGGGTTTGTTGGTCTGGATTGGCTGGATCAAAATG
>JAQWFV010000067.1 GCA_029238555.1 Flavobacteriaceae bacterium | reverse complement strand
GCAAGGGAAAAACGGAAAAAAATAATCAGGGTTGAATTATTTTTGACCCTGTTTTTTTAGGGATGCGTCCCAAAAATAGATTGAATATAAATTAATTAAATACTAATAATTATGTCTGGGTTAATAGGAAGAAAGATTGGCATGACCAGTATTTTTGACGAGAATGGAAAGAATATTCCATGTACCGTTATTGAGACTGGCCCATGTACGGTTACCCAAGTCAGAACCGAAGAGGTAGACGGGTACAATGCCCTTCAACTTGGTTTCGATGACAAGGCAGAGAAACACGTAAACAAAGCGGCTGCTGGTCACTTTAAAAAAGCGGGTGTTTCTGCTAAAAGAAAAGTTGTTGAGTTCCGAGATTTTGAAGGAGATTACAAATTAGGTGACACCATTGGTGTGGATCTTTTTGTAGAAGGAGAATTTGTAGATATTGCTGCAAACTCAAAAGGTAAAGGTTTTCAAGGGGTAGTTAAGAGACACGGTTTTGCCGGTGTTGGACAAGCGACTCACGGACAACACAACAGGTTAAGAGCGCCAGGATCTATTGGTGCTGCTTCCTACCCAGCAAGGGTATTCAAGGGCATGAAAATGGCTGGAAGAATGGGTGGTGTTAGAGTATCTGCCTTAAACCTTAGAATTTTAAAAGTTGTTCCAGAGAAAAACCTTTTAGTAGTAAAAGGATGTGTACCTGGTCATAAGAACGCTTACGTAACTATTGAGAAGTAATGAAAGTAGCAGTTTTAGATAGTAAAGGAAAAGATACAGGAAGAAAGGCAGACCTTTCTGATGCTGTATTTGCAATAGACCCAAACAATCACGCTATTTATTTAGATGTAAAACAGTACTTGGCTCACCAACGTCAGGGAACACACAAGTCTAAAGAACGTGCTGAAATAGCAGGTAGTACGCGTAAGATTAAGAAGCAAAAAGGTACTGGTACCGCTCGTGCAGGTAGTATTAAATCTCCTGTTTTTAGAGGTGGTGGACGTATTTTTGGCCCAAGACCAAAAGATTATAGCCAGAAGCTGAACAAAAACGTAAAGCGTTTGGCACGTAAATCTGCTTTGTCTATTAAAGCTGGAGAGAAATCTATCGTTGTGGTAGAGGACTTCAATTTAGAAGCGCCAAAGACCAAAGATTTCTTGCAAGTATTGAAATCATTAGGGATAGACAATAAAAAATCCCTAGTAGTGTTGGGCGATTCAAATAATAATGTATATTTGTCGTCACGTAATTTGACCCAAACTGATGTTGTAATTAACTCAGAATTAAGTACTTACAAAATACTTAATGCTTCAAGCATTGTGTTGTTGGAGGGTTCAATTGCAGGAATTGAAACAAATTTAACAAAATAGAGGAACCATGAGTGTGTTGATAAAACCAATCATTACGGAAAAAATGACAGCAGATAGCGAGTTGTATAATCGCTATGGCTTTATCGTTGATCCTAATGCGAATAAGATACAGATAAAAGAAGCTGTTGAGGCTTCTTACGGTGTTTCTGTGAATGCAGTACGCACCATGAACTATGGTCCTTCAAGAAAATCTCGTTACACAAAAACAGGGGTGCAGCACGGTAAAACGTCTGCTTATAAAAAAGCCATTGTAGATGTTAAAGAAGGAGATATCATTGATTTTTACAGTAATCTATAAAGACAAGAAATGTCAGTTAGAAAATTAAAACCAATCACCCCAGGGCAGCGTTTTAGAGTAGTTAACGGTTTTGACGCCATTACTACTGATAAGCCGGAAAAAAGCTTGCTTAGTCCGATAAAAAGAACTGGGGGTAGAAACAGTCAAGGAAAAATGACCATCCGTCAAAAAGGTGGGGGTCATAAAAGAAGGTATCGTGAGATAGATTTCAAACGTAATAAGTCAGATGTGACTGCTACGGTGACTTCTATTCAGTACGATCCAAACAGAACTGCATTTATTGCACTACTTACCTATGCAGATGGGGAAAAGAGTTATGTGATTGCTCAAAACGGTTTAACTGTTGGGCAGACTATTTCAGTAGGTGCAGAAGCAGCTCCAGAGATTGGTAATGCGTTACCATTAAGTGCTATTCCATTAGGAACTATTATTTCTTGTATTGAATTACGTCCTGGACAAGGAGCGGTAATGGCAAGATCTGCTGGTACTTTTGCTCAGTTAATGGCGAAAGACGGTAAGTTCGTTACAGTGAAAATGCCTTCAGGAGAAACGCGTTTAATTCTTTCAGGATGTATGGCAACAATTGGTGCTGTATCTAACTCAGATCACCAATTATTGGTTTCTGGTAAGGCTGGTAGAAGCAGATGGTTAGGAAGAAGACCACGTGTTAGACCAGTAGCTATGAACCCGGTAGATCACCCAATGGGTGGTGGTGAAGGAAGATCTTCAGGAGGTCATCCAAGATCTAGAAAGGGTATCCCAGCTAAAGGATTTAGAACCCGTTCTAAAACCAAGAGTACCAACAAGTATATCATAGAACGTAGAAAGAAATAAAAGTAGAAAGACATGGCACGTTCATTAAAAAAAGGACCTTTTGTTCACTATAGTTTAGAGAAAAAAGTTCAAGAAAATATATCAACAGGAAAATCAACAGTGGTAAAGACATGGTCTAGAGCCTCTATGATTACTCCAGATTTCGTAGGTCAGACTATTGCTGTTCACAACGGGAAACAATTCGTTCCTGTGTATGTTACAGAAAACATGGTGGGTCACAAACTTGGAGAATTTTCACCAACACGTTCCTTTAGAGGGCATGCAGGTGCTAAAAACAAAGGTAAAAAGTAAGCTATGGGAGTTCGTAAAAGAAACATGGCAGAAGCCATTAAGGAAGGAAAAAAGCAAGTTGCTTTTGCAAAGTTGAACAACTGTCCTACTTCACCGAGAAAAATGCGATTAGTTGCTGATCTAGTGAGAGGAAAGCAAGTAGAGCCAGCTTTGGCTATATTGAAATTTAACCAGAAGGAAGCTTCAGGTAAAATTGAAAAGTTGTTATTGTCTGCAATTGCTAATTGGCAAGCTAAGAATGAAGACGCTAACATTGAAGACGCAGATCTTTTTGTAAAAGAAATTCGTGTAGATGGAGGAAGTATGTTAAAGAGACTACGTCCAGCGCCTCAAGGAAGAGCACACAGAATTAGAAAACGCTCCAATCACGTAACTTTGGTTTTAGGAGACAACAATAACATACAAAGCTAGGATACGAACTATGGGACAAAAAACAAATCCAATTGGAAATCGTCTAGGAATCATCAGAGGTTGGGAATCTAACTGGTATGGTGGTAATGATTACGGAGATAAACTTGCAGAAGATGACAAGATTAGAAAATACGTTTTTGCACGTTTAGCAAAAGCAAGTGTTTCTAGAGTGATCATAGAACGTACGCTTAAATTAGTGACTATAACTATTACTACTGCTAGACCTGGTATTATTATCGGTAAAGGTGGACAGGAAGTAGACAAGCTTAAAGAAGAGCTTAAGAAGATCACAGACAAAGAGGTTCAGATCAATATTTTTGAGATCAAAAGACCTGAGGTCGATGCTAATTTAGTTGCGGCTAGTATTTGTAGACAAATCGAAGGAAGAATTTCTTATAGAAGAGCTATTAAAATGGCTATCGCTGCTGCCATGAGAATGAATGCAGAAGGAATTAAAGTACTTATTTCAGGTCGTTTGAACGGTGCTGAAATGGCACGTTCTGAAGGGTATAAAGACGGTAGAATTCCACTGTCTACTTTTAGAGCAGATATTGACTATGCATTGCATGAAGCACACACTACTTATGGAAGATTAGGTATTAAGGTGTGGATTATGAAAGGCGAGGTATATGGGAAACGTGAATTATCTCCATTGGTAGGAATGGCTACTAGCCCTTCTAAAGGAGGTAACCAAGATGGACCAAAGAAACCACGTCGTAGAAAGTAATTTTATAAAGAAACAGAACAATGTTACAACCAAAAAGAACCAAATTTCGCAAAGCCCAGAAAGGGCGTATGAAAGGGATATCAGGTAGAGGGCACCAGCTTTCTAACGGTATGTTTGGTATTAAGTCCTTGGATACTAGTTTTATTACAGCCCGTCAGATTGAAGCGGCTCGTATTGCAGCTACAAGGTATATGAAGAGAGAAGGTCAATTATGGATTAAGATCTTTCCGGACAAGCCTATTACAAAGAAACCTCTTGAGGTACGTATGGGTAAAGGTAAAGGTGCTCCAGAATATTTCGTTGCGGTGGTTCTTCCAGGTAGAATCATGTTTGAAATTGCTGGTGTATCTCATGATATTGCAAAAGAGGCTTTACGTCTTGCAGCTCAGAAGTTACCGGTAAAAACCAAATTCATTGTTGCTAGAGATTATTCAGCATAACTTTTAATTTAGGAATCATGAAACAATCAGAAATAAAAGAATTATCAGCTGAAGCGCTAGTAGAACAACTGGCTGCATTTAAAAAGCAACATTCAGATTTAAAATTAGCTCATTCTGTTACCCCTTTAGAGAATCCACTTTTAATTAGAAAAGTGAGAAGAACGGTGGCAAGATTGGCTACAGAGTTAACTAAAAGGGAAAACCAATAACAGGTTCTGCTTTATGGAAAAAAGAAATTTAAGAAAAGAGAGAGTAGGCGTTGTTACTAGCAACAAAATGGAGAAATCTATTGTAGTTTCAGAAGTGAAACGAGTAAAGCACCCTATGTACGGAAAGTTCGTGTTAAAAACTAAGAAATACGTTGCACACGACGAGACAAACAATTGTAACATTGGTGATACTGTGAAGATCATGGAGACACGTCCTTTAAGTAAGACCAAATGTTGGAGATTAGTGGAAATTTTAGAAAGAGCTAAATAATATGTTACAGCAAGAATCCAGACTAAAAGTTGCAGATAATACCGGGGCAAAAGAAGTTTTGACCATTAGAGTACTTGGAGGTACTAAAAGAAGGTATGCATCTGTAGGAGATAAGATTGTGGTTACAGTAAAAGACGCCACTCCTAATGGGAGTGTTAAGAAAGGTGCTGTTTCTACTGCGGTAGTAGTAAGAACGAAGAAAGAAGTGCGTAGAGCAGATGGTTCTTATATTCGTTTTGACGACAACGCGTGTGTGCTTTTAAACCCAACAGGTGAAATGAAAGGTACCCGTGTATTTGGTCCCGTAGCTAGAGAGCTTCGTGACAAGCAATTCATGAAGATTGTTTCATTGGCTCCTGAGGTGCTTTAATTTCCAATAAGATGACAAAAATTAAAATAAAAGTAGGAGATACAGTAAAAGTGATCGCTGGGGACCATAAAGGGGACCAAGGGAAAGTTGTTTCTGTAGATCTTAAGAAAAGTAGAGCTATTGTAGAAGGAACCAATATGGTTTCAAAACACCAGAAGCCTAGTGCTCAAAATCCACAAGGGGGGATTGTTAAAAAAGAATCTCCTATTCATATTTCTAACTTGTCTTTATTAGATCCTAAGTCTGGTGAAGCTACAAGAGTTGGTTATGAGGTTCGTGGAGATAAGAAAGTAAGGTTTTCTAAGAAATCTAATGAAGTAATTTAGTTATGGGGTACATTCCAAGATTAAAACAAGAGTATAAGGAGCGTGTAATGGCTGCTCTAACAGAAGAATTTGGTTACAAGAATGTGATGCAAGTTCCTAAATTAGAGAAAATAGTTGTTTCAAGAGGAGTTGGTGCTGCAGTAGCAGATAAAAAACTTATCGATCACGCCGTAGAAGAAATGACCTTAATCACAGGTCAGAGAGCAGTGTCTACTATTTCTAAGAAAGATGTCGCTACCTTTAAGTTGCGTAAAGGAATGCCAATTGGCGCCAAAGTAACTTTAAGAGGAGAGCGCATGTACGAATTCTTAGACAGATTGATTACTGCAGCCTTACCACGTGTAAGAGATTTTCAAGGAATTAAAGCGACTGGTTTTGACGGACGTGGAAATTATTCTTTAGGGGTTACGGAACAAATTATTTTTCCAGAGATCAATATTGATAAAATCAATAGAATCAATGGTATGGATATTACATTTGTTACCTCTGCTGACACTGATCAAGAGGCAAAATCATTATTAACACAGTTAGGACTTCCTTTTAAAAAGAATTAGTATGGCTAAAGAATCAATGAAGGCCCGTGAAGTTAAAAGAGCAAAAACGGTAGCCAAGTACGCAGAAAAAAGAAAAGCTTTAAAAGAAGCTGGTGATTATGAAGCTTTACAGAAGTTGCCAAAAAATGCTTCTCCAGTTCGTATGCACAACAGATGCAAATTAACTGGTAGACCAAAGGGTTACATGAGAACTTTTGGTATTTCTAGGGTTTTATTTAGAGAGATGGCCAATAACGGTCTTATTCCAGGCGTTAGAAAAGCGAGCTGGTAAAAAATAATTATTAATTGGTTCCAGGTTTAACTTAAGTTAAAAACCGTTACCGCAAATATACACCTATGTTTACAGATCCAATTTCGGATTACCTAACAAGAATTAGAAACGCAAACAGCGCTGGCCACAGAGTGGTTAGTATCCCTGCGTCTAATCTTAAAAAAGAAATCACTAAAATATTATTCGATCAAGGATATATTTTAAGCTACAAATTTGAGGAAGAAGGACCACAAGGTTCTATTAAAATCGCCCTTAAATACAACACGGCTACCAAAGAGCCAGTGATCAAAAAAATTAGTCGTATAAGTAAGCCTGGTTTACGTAAGTATGCTGGAGCTACAGAACTACCTAGAGTATTAAACGGTTTGGGTATTGCTATTGTGTCTACTTCTCACGGAGTAATGACAAGCAAACAAGCTAAGTTAGAAAAAGTAGGTGGCGAAGTTATATGCTACGTTTATTAATATAGTAAAGAGCAAGAATAATGTCTAGAATAGGTAATAATCCAGTAGCGATTCCTGAAGGGGTAACCGTAGAGGTAAAAGACAATGTGCTTACCGTAAAAGGTAAACTAGGTGAGTTAACACAGGAATTTTCTGGTGTTTCGATCACAGTAGAAGAAGGGAATGTTTTAGTGACAAGACCATCGGATTCAAAAGAACACAAAGCAAAACACGGTCTGTATAGATCTTTAGTGGCCAATATGGTACTAGGAGTTTCTACAGGATGGACTAAAGAATTAGAATTAGTTGGTGTAGGTTATAGAGCTAGTAATCAAGGTCAAAAATTAGATATTGCACTTGGTTTCTCTCACAACATTGTTTTAAATGTTGCTCCTGAAGTAAAAGTGGAGACTATTTCTGAAAAGGGAAAGAACCCTATCATCAAATTAACTTCTTTTGACAAACAATTAGTGGGTCAAGTGGCTGCTAAAATTAGGGCTTTCCGTAAGCCTGAGCCATACAAAGGAAAAGGAGTTAAATTCGTAGGAGAACAATTAAGAAGAAAAGCAGGTAAATCGGCTTAATACATAGCATCATGAGATTATCGAAAACTGAAAGAAGATTAAGAATTAGAAGAAGGATCCGTAAGGTTTCTTTTGGTACCGCTAGCACACCAAGACTGGCTGTGTTTAGAAGTAACAAAGAGATTTACGCACAGTTAATAGATGACGTTAATGGCGTTACTTTAGCTGCTGCATCTTCTAGAGATAAGGACTTTAGCGCTGCTAAAGGAACTAAAATTGAAATGGCTATCCTTGTTGGAAAAGCCATTGCAGAAAAAGCAAAGACCATTAAAATTGAAACAGTTGCTTTCGATAGAGGTGGAAATTTATACCATGGTAGAATCAAATCTTTGGCAGAAGGCGCTAGAGAAGCAGGACTTAAATTCTAAAATATTATGTACCAAAATTACAAAAACGCAGAAACGGTAAAGCCAGGTGGTTTAGAATTAAAGGATCGCTTAGTGGGTGTTCAAAGAGTTACTAAAGTTACAAAAGGTGGTAGGGCATTTGGCTTCTCCGCAATTGTAGTTGTAGGAGACGAGAACGGAGTAGTTGGACACGGTTTAGGGAAATCTAAAGAAGTTGCTACCGCTATTTCAAAGGCTATTGAAGATGCTAAGAAAAACTTAGTGAGAATTCCATTGAATAAAGGAACTTTGCCACATGAGCAAAAAGGTAAATTTGGAGGGGCTAGAGTATATGTTCAGCCTGCTTCACATGGTACCGGTGTTATTGCTGGAGGTGCAGTTCGTTCTGTATTGGAAGCAGTAGGAGTTCACGATGTACTTTCAAAGTCACAAGGATCTTCAAACCCTCACAACGTAGTTAAAGCAACTTTTGACGCTTTATTACAAATCAGAGATGCAAAAACGGTTGCTTCGCAACGTGGCGTATCTTTAGAAAAAGTATTTAAAGGATAATTCAAGCATCATGGCAAAAATTATAGTAAAACAAGTAAAGAGTAGTATTAAAAAGCCACTCAGACAAAAACAAACAATGGCTGCTTTAGGTCTTAGAAAGATCGGTCAAGAAGTATCTCACGATGCGTCACCAGCAGTGATTGGAATGATTAATAAAGTAAAACACTTAGTTTCTACAACAGAAGCTTAATATACCACATTCATTATGAATTTAAATAGTTTAAAGCCTGCCGAAGGTGCTATTCACAGAGAAGGAAAAGTAGTAGGTAGAGGTCAAGGATCTGGAAAAGGTGGTACTGCCACTCGTGGTCACAAAGGTGCCAAGTCTAGATCTGGGTATTCTAAAAAAGTTGGTTTCGAAGGAGGTCAAATGCCTTTACAGAGACGTGTTCCTAAATTTGGTTTTAAGAACATTAACAGGAAAGAATACGCTGGGATTAACCTAGATAAACTACAGCTTTTAGTAGATAATGGTGTTATTAAAGATACTGTTAGCCTAGAAGTATTAATTACTAACAGAGTAGTTGGTAAAAATGATTTAGTTAAGATTTTAGGTGGAGGAGAGTTAAAAGCAAAACTTTCTGTAACTGCTCATAAATTTACTGCTACTGCTAAAGCGGCTATTGAAGCTGCTGGTGGTGAAGCAATAAGTTTATAATATACGGATTATGAAGAAATTTATAGAAACTTTATCTAATATCTGGAAAATAGAAGAACTTAAAGGGCGTATTCTCGTTACTTTAAGTCTTTTATTGGTGTACCGTTTTGGTGCTCAAATTGTTTTGCCAGGTATAGATACTACGCAATTGGCTCAATTAACATCCAATACGGATAGCGGTATTTTAGGGATCTTAAATGCTTTTACAGGAGGTGCATTTGCAAATGCGTCTGTTTTTGCTTTGGGAATTATGCCTTATATCTCTGCATCTATTGTGGTGCAGTTAATGGGTATTGCGATTCCTTATCTACAGAAGCTTCAGAAAGAAGGCGAAAGCGGTAGAAAAACGATCAATCAAATTACCAGATGGTTAACCATAGGTATTTGCGTGGTTCAAGCTCCTGCTTACTTGTATTCTTTAGGTGCTCTTGGTGTGCCAGATTCTGCTTTTGTACTTGGTAAAGGTTTAGATTTTATCATTCCATCAGTAATTATATTAGTTACAGGAACTGTATTTGCTATGTGGTTGGGGGAGAAAATTACCGATAAAGGTATTGGTAATGGTATTTCTCTATTAATCATGGTAGGTATTATAGCCAACATGCCTCAGTCATTTGTTCAGGAATTTATTTCAAGAACATCTACGACAAGTGGAGGTGTGATGTTTGTTTTAATAGAAATTATTCTTTGGTTCCTTGTAATCTTAGGAAGTGTTCTATTGGTTATGGCTACGAGACAAATACCGGTACAATACGCAAGAAGAACTGCATCTGGTGGTTTTGATAAGAATGCTGTTGGAACAAGACAGTATATTCCATTGAAATTAAATGCTTCTGGAGTAATGCCCATCATTTTTGCTCAAGCAATTATGTTTGCCCCTGGTTTGTTAGGGAAGACTTTTAACAATACCGCATTGGGTCAATGGATGGAAGTTCAGTTTCAAGATATTTTTGGTTTAGCCTATAATATATTATTTGCTTTACTGATTATTATCTTTACTTATTTCTACACAGCTATTACAGTGCCAACAAATAAAATGGCAGATGATCTTAAAAGAAGCGGTGGTTTTATTCCTGGAGTACTTCCTGGAAAAGAAACTGGAGATTTTTTAGATAAGATTATGTCATTAATTACGTTACCTGGATCTATTTTCTTAGCTTTGCTCGCAATTTTGCCGGCCTTGGCTGTGAAATTAGGAGATATTCAGCCGGGATGGGCTTTATTTTATGGTGGTACTTCACTTCTTATTATGGTTGGAGTTGCTATAGATACAGTACAACAGGTGAATGCATATCTTTTAAATAGACACTATGACGGATTAATGAAGTCTGGTAAAAATAGAAAAGAAGTATAATATGGCTAAACAAGCTGCAATTGAACAAGACGGAACTATTATAGAAGCATTGTCAAATGCTATGTTCCGTGTAGAATTGGAGAACGGACACGTTGTTACGGCACATATATCTGGTAAAATGCGTATGCACTACATTAAGTTGTTACCAGGAGACAGGGTGAAATTAGAAATGAGCCCATACGATTTAACAAAAGCGAGAATTACATATAGATATTAAGTATATAGGATGAAAGTAAGAGCATCAATTAAAAAAAGGAGTGCCGACTGCAAGATTGTACGCAGAAAAGGCAGGTTGTACGTAATTAATAAAAAGAATCCTAGATTTAAACAAAGACAAGGGTAATTATGGCAAGAATTGCAGGGGTAGATATACCCAAACAGAAAAGAGGGGTTATTGCCCTTACCTACATATTTGGTGTTGGTAGAACTAGAGCAAAAGAAATTTTAATTGCAGCAGGCGTTAGTGAAGACACTAAGGTTTCTGATTGGAATGATGATGAGATTTCAAAAATAAGGGAAGCAGTTTCTGCTTTTACTATTGAGGGAGAATTACGTTCTGAAACGCAACTGAACATTAAGCGATTAATGGACATTGGTTGTTACAGAGGTATTAGACACCGTACTGGTTTACCTTTAAGAGGTCAGCGTACTAAAAACAACTCTAGAACTCGTAAAGGAAAAAGAAAAACAGTTGCTAACAAGAAAAAGGCAACTAAATAATAAGTAGCGTATTATGGCAAAGGCAAATACAAAAGCAACAAAAAAGCGTAAAGTTATTATTGAGTCTGTTGGAGAAGCACATGTAACTGCATCTTTTAACAACATCATTATTTCTTTAACCAATAAAAAAGGAGATGTCATTTCATGGTCATCTGCTGGAAAAATGGGTTTTAGAGGTTCTAAGAAAAATACTCCTTACGCTGCTCAGTTGGCATCAGAAGATTGTGCTAAAGTGGCACATGAAGCTGGTTTACGCAAAGTAAAAGTGTATGTGAAAGGACCAGGTAATGGTAGAGAATCTGCTATTAGATCTATTCACAACGCAGGAATTGAAGTAACAGAAATCATTGACGTTACTCCAATGCCACACAACGGTTGTAGACCTCCAAAAAGAAGAAGAGTTTAATTAATTAACGCCCAAGGGCATTTCACAGATACTGTAGTTACGATTATCGAAGGATAGCCTTAATTCATGATCACAGTATCAAATTTTTAGAAAATGGCAAGATATACAGGACCAAAAACTAAGATTGCACGTAGATTCGGTGAAGCAATCTTCGGAGAAGACAAGTCTTTTGAAAAAAGAAACTTTCCTCCAGGACAACACGGTAACAACAGACGCCGTGGAAAAGAGTCAGAATACAAAGTACAGTTAATGGAAAAGCAAAAAGCGAAGTACACTTACGGTATTCTTGAAAAACAATTTAGAAATATATTTGCAAAAGCAAACAGAAGTAAAGGAGTTACCGGTGAGGTTTTACTTCAATTATGTGAGTCTCGTTTAGACAACGTGGTTTACAGAATGGGTGTTTCTACTTCAAGAAGTGGCGCAAGACAATTGGTTTCTCACAGACACATTACTGTGAATGGATCTATTGTAAATATCCCATCATATTCTTTAAAAGCTGGAGATGTTGTAGGAGTTAGAGAAAAATCTAAGTCTTTACAAACAATATCAGATGCACTTTCTGTAAGTTCTAATGTATACGAGTGGATTACATGGAACTCAGAAAAAATGGAAGGTAGCTTTGTTGCTATTCCAGAAAGACTTCAGATTCCTGAAAATATTAAGGAACAATTAATCGTCGAGTTATACTCTAAATAAACACAACTGATCCAATTATGGCATTATTTAATTTTCAGAAGCCCGATAAAGTAATCATGATTGATTCTACCGATTTTGAAGGGAAATTCGAATTCCGCCCTTTAGAACCTGGTTATGGATTGACAGTTGGGAATGCACTTAGAAGGGTGATGCTTTCTGCACTTGAAGGTTTTGCAATTACTTCTGTTCGTATGGACAAAGTAGCGCATGAATTCTCTGTGATTCCTGGAGTGGTAGAAGATGTAACCGAAATAATCCTCAACTTGAAACAAGTTCGTTTCAAGAGACAAATAGAAGATGTTGACAATGAAACTATTTCTATAGCTCTAAGTGGAAAACAACAATTAACTGCTGGTGATTTTCAGAAATTTATTTCTGGTTTTCAAGTGTTAAATCCAGACTTAGTCATTTGTAACATGGATGCTAAGGTGAATATTAACATGGAACTTACCATTGAAAAAGGTAGGGGTTATGTACCAGCAGAAGAAAACAAAAAATCAGGCGCTCCAATTGGAACTATTGCTATTGATTCTATATTCACACCTATTAAGAATGTGAAGTACAGTATTGAAAACTTTAGGGTAGAACAAAAGACCGATTATGAAAAGCTTGTTTTTGAAATTGTATCTGACGGTTCAATTCATCCAAAAGACGCTTTAACAGAAGCTGCCAAGGTATTGATTCATCACTTTATGTTATTCTCAGATGAGAGAATTACTTTGGAGGCAGATGAAATTGCCCAAACAGAAACTTATGATGAAGAATCACTTCACATGCGTCAGTTATTGAAAACTAAGTTAGTAGATATGGATCTTTCAGTAAGGGCATTAAATTGCTTGAAAGCTGCAGAGGTAGATACGCTAGGTGACCTTGTTTCATTTAACAAGAATGACCTAATGAAGTTTAGAAACTTTGGTAAGAAATCATTAACTGAATTAGAAGAGTTAGTGATTAACAAAGGACTTAGTTTCGGGATGGACCTATCCAAATATAAATTAGATAAAGATTAATTAAGCGCTGAGAATTTTTCACAGCATTCATATAGAGCAATACCATGAGACACGGTAAGAAAGTTAATCATTTAGGGAGAAAAACAGCACATAGAAAAGCTATGTTGGCCAATATGGCTTGTTCTCTAATTGAACATAAAAGAATCAATACAACAGTTGCTAAAGCCAAAGCTTTAAAAGTATTTTTAGAGCCTATTATCACTAAATCTAAAGCAGCTAACAACCAATCGGTAGAAAAAGGAACGCACAACAGACGTATCGCTTTTAAGTATCTACGTGACAAGTATGCAGTGACTGAATTATTTTCTACTGTTGCAGATAAAGTGGCAGACAGACCAGGAGGTTATACACGTATCATTAAACTTGGAAACAGGTTAGGAGATAACGCAGACATGGCTATGATTGAATTAGTAGATTTTAATGAGTTGTATAGCAACGCTAAAAAAGCTGCTAAGAAAACAACTCGTAGAGGTAAAGCTAAAGCTGCAGCACCTGCAACAGAGGCTGCTGAAGCTCCAGTAAAAGCTGCACCAGCTGCAGATAAAGATAACACAGAAAATACAGATGATGCTAAAGCATAAACTGTTATTAAATGTTTTATAATTTAAAAGGATAAGCTTTATTGCTTGTCCTTTTTTTTTGTTTTTTTGTTTATATAAAGAATTTGTACACCATGAAGTATCAGAAAAAAAGAAGCGCTATTATTTTGTTGGCAGACGGAACTATTTTCCACGGAAAAGCTGTGGGAGATAAAACTGGAACTGCTTTTGGAGAAGTTTGTTTTAATACCGGAATGACCGGTTATCAAGAAATTTTTACAGATCCTTCTTATTTTGGTCAGCTTATGGTTACGACCAATGCACATATTGGTAATTATGGGACCAATCCAAATGAAGTGGAATCTGACGGTATTAAGATTGCTGGTCTGATCTGTAAAAACTTTTCTTATGAGTTTTCCAGAACAGATGCAACAGCTTCTTTAGAAGATTATTTAAATGACCACAAACTCTTTGCTATTTCAGACGTAGACACGCGTGCTTTGGTCAGTTATATTAGAGATCACGGTGCTATGAATGCGGTAATTTCTACCAGGGTAGATGAAGTAGACGCGCTTAAATCTGAACTATCTAAGGTTCCCAGCATGCAAGGATTGGCCTTGGCGGGGGAAGTATCTACAAAGGAACCCTACGTGATTGGTGATCCAGGGAGCTCTTTTAAGATTGCAGCCTTAGATATTGGCATTAAAAAAAATATACTTCGAAACCTGCAGCAGCGAGGTGCCTGTATTAAAGTTTTTCCTCATGACACTCCTTTTCAAGAACTAGAATCCTGGGGGGCAGATGGTTATTTTATCTCTAATGGCCCTGGAGACCCTGAGCCATTGACAGCTGCTATTGAAACTGCTCAGAAAATGATTGCCAGTGGTCTTCCTTTGTTTGGTATCTGTTTGGGGCACCAAGTCATTGCGTTAGCAAATGGAATTCCAACCTATAAAATGTATAATGGGCATAGGGGTATTAACCATCCCATTAAGAATTTAAAAACTGGGAAAGGAGAAATAACTTCCCAAAATCACGGTTTTGCCATAGATAAAGAAGCCACTGAAAAGCATCCGAATGTTGCTATTACTCATATTCATTTGAATGATTTAACTGTAGCGGGTATAGAAATGACTAATAAGCCTGTTTTTTCTGTTCAATACCATCCTGAGGCAGGTCCAGGTCCAAATGACGCTACCTATTTATTTGATCAATTCTTTGATCTAATGAATACTTCAGTTAAAGTTTAGATCATTTGTTGCTGTGCAGATTAGTAATAGGTAAAACACCTGTGTACTAAAACGTTATAGTGATATTTTTTCGCTAAAAACGAATAAAAAGAGCCAAGCAGATGCTTGGCTTTTGTATATTTGGTACATATTTTAAAAAGTTCAATTATGAGTATGATCATTAGCGTTCACGCTAGACAAATATTAGATTCTCGAGGGAATCCTACAGTAGAAGTAGATGTAGAAACTGAAAATGGTGTAGTAGGAAGAGCTGCGGTACCATCTGGAGCCTCAACCGGAGAGCATGAAGCTGTTGAATTAAGAGACGGAGGAAGTGCCTATATGGGTAAAGGAGTGCTAAAGGCGGTAGAAAATGTAAATACGCATTTGTCAGACGCACTTTTAGGCGTTTCTGTTTTTGAGCAGAACTTGATTGATCAAATTATGATTGATTTAGACGGCACCCCTAATAAATCAAAATTAGGAGCCAATGCCATTCTTGGAGTTTCTTTAGCTGCTGCAAAAGCTGCTGCAGAAGAATTGGGAATGCCGTTGTTTAGATATGTAGGTGGGGTAAGTGCTAATACGCTTCCAGTGCCTATGATGAATATTATTAATGGTGGTTCTCATTCAGACGCCCCTATTGCTTTTCAGGAATTTATGGTTATGCCTGTAAAGGCGGAGTCTTTTTCTCATGCCATGCAAATGGGAACTGAAATTTTTCACCATTTAAAGAAAGTGTTGCACGACAGAGGTTTAAGTACAGCTGTTGGTGATGAGGGAGGTTTTGCCCCCACCTTAGATGGTACAGAAGACGCTCTAGATACCATTGCAAAAGCAGTATCAAATGCAGGTTATACCTTGGGAGACAATGTAATGATCGCTTTAGATTGTGCAGCAGCAGAATTCTATGTGAATGGTAAATATGACTACTCTAAGTTCGAAGGACCAAATGGAGCTGTGAGGTCTTCTGAAGAGCAAGCACAGTATTTAGCAGACTTGGCTGCAAAATACCCTATTATCTCTATTGAAGACGGTATGGATGAAAACGATTGGGCTGGTTGGAAATCACTCACTGAAAAAGTGGGAGATTCAGTACAATTGGTAGGGGATGATTTATTTGTAACCAATGTAGAGAGATTATCGAGAGGTATTTCTGAAGGGATTGCAAATTCAATCTTAATTAAAGTAAACCAGATTGGTACTTTAACCGAAACCATTGCAGCGGTAAATATGGCTAAGAACGCAGGATATACCTCTGTAATGTCTCATAGATCTGGAGAAACTGAAGACAATACCATTGCAGATTTAGCCGTGGCATTAAATACAGGGCAAATTAAAACAGGTTCTGCCTCAAGATCTGACCGTATGGCCAAATACAATCAATTGTTGCGTATTGAGGAAATGTTGGGAGAAACCGCGTATTTTCCTAAGTTAAATGCGTTCAAGATTAAGAAATAACTCCCTGAGTTACCTATAATTTTAAAAGGCCCTTTCAGGGCCTTTTTTTTGAAATAATTAGCATCTTTCAGATTGTTAACATGGTCACTTTTTAGTAAATTTGTGACAATTAAAAAAAAATACATATGTCAGATAAAGCACTTTTACAATACCAAGATAAAACGTTTGAGTTTCCTGTCATTCAGGGAACAGAAAATGAATTGGCTATAGATATTAAAACTTTAAGGGCTCAAAGTGGTATGATTACGATTGATCCTGGCTATAAAAATACCGGATCTTGTGAAAGTGCGATTACTTTTTTAGATGGTGAAAAAGGTATTTTGAGATACAGGGGTTACTCTATTGAAGATTTGGCAGAGAAAGCGAGCTTTATTGAAGTGGTATATTTATTAATCTTTGGTGAACTTCCTACTGCAGCACAATTAGAGGAATTTCAAAAAGATATTGTGGCAGAGTCTCATGTAGATGAGGAAATGAAGAAAATCTTAGATGGTTTTCCAAAATCTGCTCATCCAATGGGTGTTTTAGCCTCTCTGACAAGTGCGCTTATTTCTTTTAATCCGAGTTCAGTCAATGTCAATTCAGATAAAGAAATGTATGGTGCTATTGTAAGGATAGTAGCTAAATTCCCTGTATTGGTAGCATGGACCATGAGAAAGAAAAAAGGCTTGCCTTTAGATTATGGAGACGACAGTCTTGGCTATGTAGAAAACATTCACAAAATGATGTTTAAAAAGCCAAGTCAAGAATACACCAAGAACAAAGTGATCATAGATGCTTTGGATAAATTATTAATCCTGCATGCAGACCATGAGCAAAATTGCTCTACTTCTACGGTCAGAATTGTAGGGTCTTCTCATGCGGGTCTTTTTGCTTCTCTTTCTGCAGGTATTTCTGCTTTATGGGGTCCTTTACACGGAGGTGCTAACCAAGCGGTACTTGAGATGTTAGAGGCTATTGAAGCAGACGGAGGTGATACTAAAAAATACATGGCTAAAGCCAAGGATAAAAACGATTCCTTTAGGTTAATGGGCTTTGGTCACCGCGTGTATAAAAACTTTGATCCAAGAGCTAAAATCATCAAAAAAGCGGCAGACGAGGTATTGAATAATTTAGGAATAGATGATCCTATCCTCGAGATAGCCAAAGGATTGGAAAAAGAAGCTTTGGAAGATCCGTATTTTGTAGATAGAAAATTATACCCTAATGTAGATTTTTACTCAGGTATTATCTACAGAGCATTAGGTATCCCAACAGAGATGTTTACGGTCATGTTTGCATTAGGTCGTTTACCAGGTTGGATAGCGCAATGGAAAGAAATGCGTGAAAATAATGAGCCTATAGGAAGACCAAGACAGGTGTACGTTGGAGAAAACTTTAGGGATTTTGTTCCAGTAGAAAATAGATAAGCCAATAGTACTTTATAATTAAAGCCTTGTTGTATTTTTGACAAGGCTTTTTTATTTTAAAATAAATAGTGATGATATCTCTTAATATACAAAACGAAACGGCGCCTTTAAAAGCAGTGGTATTGGGTGTTGCCCAGGAAAACGGACCCACGCCAAAGCTGGAAGACGCCTATGATCCAAAATCTCGAGAGCATATTAAAGCGGGTACTTATCCCTTAGAATCAGATATGATTCGTGAGATGGAGGATTTTGCTACAGTCTTAAAAAAGTACGGGGTAAAAGTCTATAGGCCCGAAATTATTAGGGATTGTAATCAGATTTTTTCTAGAGATATTGCTTTTGTGATAGAAGACACCCTTATTAAAGCTAATATACTTCCGGATAGGGAGGAAGAATACCAAGCGATTAAATATATAGTAGATCAGATAGATCCCGTTAAAATAGTGCATCCTCCGAAGGAGGTACATGTAGAAGGAGGAGATGTCATGCCTTGGAATGAGTATATCTTTGTAGGGACCTACACAGGGAGTGACTATTCAGACTATATTACCGCGAGAACCAATCAAGCGGCCATAGATTTTTTAAGCGATTTGTTTCCCCATAAAATAGTCAAGGCTTTTGAACTTAAGAAGTCCAATACAAACCCCAAAGAAAATGCGTTACACTTGGATTGTTGCTTTCAGCCTATAGGGAATAATAAGGCTATTTTGTACAATGAAGGCTTTTTAATAGCGTCTGAATACCAGTGGCTCAAAGATTACTTTGGCCCTGAAAATATCTTTGAAATTACCAAAGAGGAGATGTATGAAATGAATTCAAACATTTTCTCCATCTCTCCAACTGTAGTTGTTTCAGACGAGCGGTTTACTAGATTAAACGAATGGCTTTCAGATAAAGGGATCACAGTAGAAACCATTGAATACAAAGAGATTGCCAAGCAAGAAGGATTATTGAGGTGTAGCACCTTACCACTAATAAGAGACTAATGAAACAATTGACCAATCATATTTTAATGATCAGGCCTGCGCAGTTCAGGATGAACGAGCAAACGGCTGTGAATAACTACTTTCAGGCATCGGCGGGATTATCGCCAGAAGAGGTGGTGAAAAAATCACAAGAAGAATTTGACGCTTATGTGTCTGTCTTGAGAGAAAAAGGGGTGCAGGTAACGGTGGTACAGGATACGGAAGATCCAGATACACCAGACGCCTTGTTTCCTAATAACTGGGTGTCTTTTCACCAGGATGCCACGGTAGCCCTTTATCCTATGTTTGCAGAAAATAGACGCTTAGAAAGGAGAGAAGCAGTTTTGGAAATCTTGGAAGAAGACGGGTTTATCATAGACCAAGTCATGGATTATACCGCTGCAGAAGACTCAGGTATTTTTCTAGAGGGTACAGGGAGTCTAATTTTAGATAGGGTGCATAAAAAAGCCTATTGTGCCTTGTCTTCCAGAGCAGACGAGGAGTTGTTTATAGAATTTTGTGAAGACTTTGAGTATACCCCTGTTATTTTTACTGCTAATCAAACGGTAAACGGTAGTCGTCTACCTATTTACCACACCAACGTGATGATGTGTTTGGCAGAGACCTTTGCAGTGATCTGTTTGGACAGTATAGATGACAAGAAAGAACGCAAAGCGGTATTGAATCACTTAAAAGAAGACGGTAAAGAGATTATTGCGATTAGCGAGGCTCAAATGCACTCCTTTGCTGGAAATATGTTGCAAGTGCTCGGTTCAGAGGAAGCCCCTTATTTGGTCATGAGCAGCACCGCATATAAAAGTCTTACACCCGATCAGTTGTCAAAAATTGAACAGCATTGTGAGATCATACACGCAGACCTTTCCACGATTGAAACTTGTGGAGGTGGTAGCGCCCGTTGTATGATGGCGGAAGTATTTTTACCCAGGATGGAAAGTTAATGATACGACTGATTGGGGTCATTCGCTATTTTAGCGTCTAAAATCCTTTTAAAGTATTTTTGAATGGCCTTGGTGTCTGCTTTCACCTTAACAAAGTAGTTATCCATATACACACTGTAAATCCCTGTGTCTCCCTTGAAAATGGTGAGTTTGTAAAATGGAATGACCAGGGCATAGGTTTCTAATAAAGCTCTAAATCGAAGAATAATCCCTTTGGGCCTGAGTTCAATAGAACTGTAGTTGGTATTATGGTCTAGTACCAACAAAGAATGAATGGTGGCACTGCTAGATACAATTTCCAATTTAGGAGAACCAATACCCCCCATTTTAAACCGTTCCTTAATGGAATAGGCTTCACCTACTAAATCATTAATAGTATTGGTCTGGCCAGGATTGTTATACGAATCGTTACAGAGCATCTTTTTTTTAGTAAAGGTACTATATTATATGAATGGACTAAAGCGCTAATTGCAAAACAGCACATCATTATTGAGAATAAAATCTTAATTTTGCCCCCTTAGAAGTAAGCATTATGAATGTAGTATCCCTGATTGAAAAAACCGTCTTAAATGGCGTTGAAAAAATTTTTGACAAGTCATTGTCTTCTGTAGAATTTGTACCTACAAGAAAGGATTTTGAAGGAGATATTACCGTGGTTGTTTTTTCTTTACTTAAAGTAATTAAAGGAAATCCGGAAGTGATTGGGAACCAGATAGGGACTTATTTACAAGAGGAGCTGGAAGTTGTAAAGTCATTTAATGTAGTTAAAGGATTTTTGAACATTAGCTTAACAGATCGTTTTTTCCTTTCGGCTTTCGCCGATGCTTTATTGGATACCTCTTATGGTACCGTTAAAGAGAAAGACCCTCAGGCAGTGATGGTGGAATACTCCTCTCCAAACACCAACAAACCCCTTCATTTGGGGCATATTAGAAATAACTTATTAGGCTATTCAGTAGCTCAAATTTTAGAAGCTTCTGGTAAAAAGGTGTACAAGACCCAAATTATTAATGACCGAGGGATTCATATTTGTAAAAGTATGTTGGCTTGGCAGAAGTTTGGTCATGGAGAAACGCCTGAATCTTCGGGTCTTAAAGGAGACGCCCTAGTAGGGAAATACTATGTGGCCTTTGACAAAGCCTATAAAGAAGAGGTGGCTGCTTTGGTAGCCTCAGGGATGGAACAAGCCACAGCAGAAAAAGAAACCAGCCTTTTAAAAGCCGCACAAGAAATGCTCATTCGTTGGGAATCTGGCGATGATGAGGTGGTGGCTTTGTGGAAAAAAATGAATGCTTGGGTATACAAAGGTTTTGAAGAGACGTATAAGCGTTTGGGCGTAAGCTTTGACAGTTATTACTACGAGAGCGACACTTACCTACTCGGAAAAGATGTGGTGGCCAAAGGCCTAGAACAAGGCGTGTTTTTCAAAAAAGAAGATGGGAGTGTATGGATAGATCTTACTGAAGAAGGTCTGGACGAGAAGATTGTGTTGCGTTCAGACGGCACAGCAGTATATATGACTCAAGATATAGGAACGGCCATTCAGCGGGTAGCAGATTACCCGGATGTGAATGGTATGGTATATACGGTAGGGAATGAGCAAGATTACCATTTTAAAGTATTGTTCCTCATTCTTAAAAAATTAGGATTTAGTTGGGCCCAACAATTGTTTCATCTGAGCTATGGAATGGTAGATTTACCCAGCGGTAAAATGAAAAGTAGGGAGGGCACTGTGGTAGACGCAGATGATCTAATCACTGAAATGGCGGCTACGGCAGAAAGTATTTCTGAAGATCTAGGGAAGCTATCTGGATATACCCAGGAGCAGAAAGCTTCTTTATACCACACTATAGGTTTGGGTGCGCTCAAATACTATATTTTAAAAGTAGATCCTAAGAAGCGAATTTTATTTGATCCAAAAGAATCGGTAGACTTTCAAGGAAATACGGGTCCATTTATGCAGTATACCTATGCTAGGATTCAATCTATTTTGAGGAAAGCAGATTTTGAAACGACTGTTGTGCCAGCTTTTGAAGGGCAAGAATCTTTTTTGCACGAGAAAGAAGTGGCCTTATTGAAGCAGTTGTTTTTATTTCCTGAAACCATTCAATTGGCCGCACAAAATTACAGTCCTGCTTTAGTCGCTAATTACACCTATGACTTGGTAAAGGCTTTTAATAGTTTTTACCAGAACGTATCTATTTTGGGGGAGTCTGATGAGGAATTAAAAGTATTCAGGGTGGCGCTTTCTAGAAAAGTGGCCCAAGTGATTCAAGATGCTTTAGGCCTTTTGGGAATTGAGGTCCCGGAGCGCATGTAATAAAAATTTTCAGTAGTGTTAAAAAAAAAGGCGGCCCATGGGCCGCCTTAAATTATCTGTGTAATAACTGATTATTTTTCTTCAGATTTTGCTACTGCTAATCCATAGATTACTAATCCAAATCCTATCTTGTTTACAGCATCTCCAATGTTGTAAACAATGTCTAGGTCTAATCCACCAAAAATACCATCGTACCATCCTGGAGTACCAGCCATGTACCCAATTGGATAAATAGCCCATCCTACAAGTACAAACCAGCACAAGGTTTTGTGTGCACTTAAAACTGCTCCACCTGCTGCTTCTGCTAACTTTTTAGCTTCACCAAACCAAATGTCATAAACTATGGCAAAGTAGGCTAGTCCAGAGATTAGACCCCAAATTTGAGCCATGTCTCTATTTACAGCTTCTCCAATGTATCCTGTTACTAACATGATTACAGAGAAGAAAATCATACGCCACATGAGTGACTTTTTAGCTCCAGCTGCCTTGAGAATTAAATAGAATTCAACGCACATTAATGGAACGGTTAAGATCCAATCTACATACCTGAAGAAAGTCGGTGATTCTCCAAAGTCTGCCCAGTAATCTCTCATGTACCAATAGTGAACTGCGGCAATGAAAGTAATCAGTCCAGAGACCAAAATAGAAGTTCTCCATTTTTTGTCAAATCCATTCATGGATAGGAAGAAAAATGCAGAAGCGGCCATCATGGCCATACATCCTACGAAGAATGTAAATCCTACATAATCATCAGTAGCCATCTGAGCTGCTAATGGAAGGGATGCGAATAAATTTTGCATAATAAATTAGGTTTTAGGTTAATATTTTTTTTGATTTCAATAAAGTGTTTAACAAAATCTGGATAAATTTAAACAATAATTTCATAAAAACAAGACCTAATTAATAATATTTTAATAATTTTGATCTTAAATAATTATTATATTGAAAAATATTAAGTTAATACTCACTTTTTTCACCCTTTGGCTGTCTGTTTTCTTTACAGATGTTTTGGAAGATTTTGTAGCCTATTTTTTTATTTTGAGCTTAGGAATATTACATGGCGCTAACGATCTAGGCGTGGGAGAAAAAACATTGAAAAAGTATCCTATATTATCTAAAAAATGGATCCTGTTGTTGTTCTATGTACTCAGTATTTTTGTGGTAGCTTTCTTATTAATGCAATTTCCAACTGTGACCCTTGCACTATTTGTTCTACTGAGTGCTTATCATTTTGGAGAACAGCATTGGGAATCTCATATATCCAATGATGGATATGTTTCCAAGCTTTTTATGATGAGTTATGGAATGGTGGTATTCTTTTTGCTATTTAACGCTCATTCAATACTGGTGTCTGAAATTATAGCAGATATTAGTGGCTTTTGGATGAGCGCTTGGTTATTGAAAGCGCTTTTATATGTTTTTACAGCGATCACTTTATTGTTATATATGATGAGGTATTACTCAAAGTTTGATGGTTCCTTTAAGGCCCGTGAGCTTTTTTATTTACTGGTCTTTTTTGTGGTATTTAACAGTACCACTTTATTATGGGCTTTTGCCATATACTTTATTTTCTGGCATTCTTTGCCCTCCTTGCTTGATCAAATGAATTTTTTATACGGTCGGAGAGATTACAGAGGATTTGTGATGTATGTGAAGTCTAGCTGGTTGTATTGGACCATGGCAGTATTATCTTTAGGAATCTACTTTCTAATTATACAGCATTATTACACCTTAGAACTCTCCCTGTTTTTTGCCTTTTTAACCGCCCTCACCATTCCCCATATATTTCTGATGTACTTTTCAAAGAAAGTGGATTAGTACTGTATTTTTTTAAATATTTGTTTGTTAATCCAAAGAGATGTAGCTAAAGAAAAAAATATGCTTAAATAAAAAAATGGGTCATGCAGGTAACCTTCGGAATGTTGGGATTGCACATTAATCATTCCATTGAAATAAAAGAGGTAAACAAATAATAGCGTTCCTAACACCGTATTCAGAGCAATCAGTTTTGTGAGGTGTTTTTTTATAATTTTTTTCATCAAGCAAATAATTTATTTAAACATTCTTTTGAAAGTGTTTTCATGCAATTTGCCAATGTCCAAAATGCACCAACAATAGCTCCTTGTATTGCTCCTTTTGCTCCACCAAATACAGCGCCACCAACTGCACCAGTAGCAGTTCCGACAAAGGGAAGTATTACTGTTCCACCAGCTGCTCCAATTAGGCCACCATTTAATGCTCCAATTAAAGCACCACCTACCATAGCTTGTGAAACCTGTCTTCCTAAATTCTTTTCAATACATCTAAAATATGCATCACAGTTTGACCTCTGAGCTATTCCTCTTTTCAAAATCTGTTCAATAACTACCTCAGAATCTCTAATAATTTTTTCAAAAGTTATTATTTGGTACTTTAGTTCTTCTTTTTCTTTTAGGGAGGCATTTAAATTATCAACTTCACTTATCAAATCATTAAAGTCTTCAGTTAGATTTGTTTTATCATTATATATATTAGAGTAGAGTTTGAACAAATACTTTTTTTGAACATCAGTGTAATATTCTGAAATATCTTCAATTTCAAATTCATTAATTTTAAGTAATTCAAGTTTTTGTTTTCTAAGAAGAATTACTTCTGATTCCTCAAATTCTGGTGTATTATTATTTAGAGGATTGTATAAATAATCACTAATATCTTCAACTAATTCTTTGGGTATTGTATTAATGTTATTAAGTTTATTTTTATATTCTTCAGAGTTTAGTTCAACGTAAGAATTACTCGAATCATTTTGACTACATGATATTATAGTAATCAGAGATATTAGAAATAATATTTTTTTCATAATGATTATTTTTCTCAATTTAATTATTAATTAAATCGATGATACTTAGGTCTGTTTAATTGTATTAGAAATCGGATAAAGTGTTTTTAAACTATTACTTCATAAAGGAGTTTAACTTTAATTTTTGATTTTTTGCCTTTTTAACCGCCCTCACCATTCCCCATATATTTCTGATGTACTTTTCAAAGAAAGTGGAATAGAACTATATTTTTCCCGGGTGTTTTCTTAAATTTGCCTTTTAATATTTAGCCCATATGTTCGATAATTTAAGCGATAAACTAGACAAAGCCCTTCATGTATTAAAGGGGCATGGTCAGATTACAGAGATTAACGTTGCAGAAACTCTTAAAGAAGTAAGGCGTGCCTTATTAGATGCAGATGTTAACTTTAAAATTGCTAAAGAATTCACCAATACCGTTAGAGAAAAGGCATTAGGACAGCAAGTATTGACGAGTCTTCAGCCAGGTCAATTGATGGTTAAGCTGGTTAAAGATGAACTGACCCAGCTCATGGGAGGGGAATCTGTAGGTTTAAACCTTTCAGACAACCCATCTGTTATTTTAATGGCAGGTCTTCAGGGATCTGGTAAGACTACTTTCTCCGGTAAGTTGGCCTTGTATTTAAAATCAAAGAAATCTAAAAACCCTCTTTTGGTTGCCTGTGATGTATACAGACCAGCGGCCATTGACCAATTACACGTTGTAGGAGATCAGATAGGTGTTTCAGTATATTCAAATAAGGAAGAATCTAATCCAGTGACCATTGCACAAGCGGGTATAGCCCATGCGAAAGCCAATGGACACAACTTAGTAATTATAGATACTGCAGGTAGATTAGCGGTAGATGAGGCTATGATGGAAGAAATTGCCCATATTCACAAAGCCATTACCCCAAGTGAGACCCTGTTTGTGGTAGATTCCATGACAGGTCAGGATGCTGTGAACACCGCTAAAGCCTTTCACGATGTCTTAAATTTTGATGGGGTTATTTTGACCAAGCTAGATGGAGACACTCGAGGGGGTGCAGCCATTTCTATTAAGTCTGTGGTGACCAAGCCTATTAAATTTATAGGTACTGGAGAGAAAATGGAGGCTTTAGATGTGTTCTATCCAGAGCGTATGGCAGATCGTATTCTTGGAATGGGAGACGTGGTCTCTCTTGTAGAGCGCGCACAGGATCAGTTTGACGAAGAAGAGGCCAGAAAGATTCAAAAGAAGATTGCTAAAAACACCTTTGGTTTTGACGATTTCCTCACCCAGATCCAACAGATTAAGAAGATGGGTAATTTAAAAGATCTTATGGGAATGATCCCAGGTGCTGGAAAAGCACTTAAGGGTCTAGATATAGACGACGACGCCTTTAAGCATATAGAAGCGATCATTCATTCTATGACCCCATTGGAACGAAGCCAACCCACTAAGTTAGACGCCAGTAGAAAAAAACGTATAGCTAAAGGCAGTGGTAGGACCATACAAGACGTGAATCAATTGCTAAAGCAATTTGACCAGATGTCTAAAATGATGAAGATGATGCAAGGAGGTGGAGGTAAAAAAATGATGCAAATGATGGGTGGCCTTGGCGGCATGCGTTAATATAAAATAAAATTAAGGGTTCTATGGAATTATTAGATGGAAAAAAAGTGTCCAATGACATTAAAGATGAAATAGCTATTGCCGTTTCTGACATGAAAGCCAGAGGAGAGAAAGTACCACATTTAGCTGCAGTTATTGTAGGAAACGACGGTGCTTCATTAAC
>JAQWFV010000052.1 GCA_029238555.1 Flavobacteriaceae bacterium | reverse complement strand
GTTTCATTAGGGGTGTACAAGAAAGTGTGCAATGCATTAAAAGCAGGAGCAACCTTCTTCCCTTTTAATTGCTCTTTAATTTCGTGTAATTTGTTCTTAAAGCTCATATTAACCTATTTCTTTTTGTAAAAAGTCTAATCCTTCTCTTATGATCTGCTGGTGTGGTTGTTTTGAAATACACACAAACTCCGTTAAGGCAAAGTCCTCTGGTGCCACCTCGTATAAACCTAAGTTTTCCATTTCATCTAGATCTTTTACCATACAAGATTTAAGCAATTGCAATGGATAAATATCTAATGGAAATACTTCTTCATAACCGCCGGTAACCACAAATGCCCTGTGCTCTCCATTGGTATTGGTGTCTAAATCGTATTTTTTCTTAGGAAACAGCCAAGAGAATGTCAATGCTCTGGTAGTAGAAACCTTATTGAAAACTGGCTTATTCCAACCAAAAAACTCATAATCATCTCCCTCTGGAAGTGCTACTACACAATTGTTTTTATAACCCAAATGAGCTTCAGAAGGGCATGTCTTTCCAGTGAGTACATCTCCATTTACCAGTCTAAAATTGTCTGAATTAATTCCGGCACTTTTTAATATTGGCGACAATTCTGCACCAATAAGCGCTGTAAAATATTGTGGGTTTTCTACCACCGAACCGCCTAAGGCAAAGGTTCTAGAAGCGTTAAAAACACCTGTTTCTAATAAGTTCCCTAAAATCAATAAATCTTGAGCCGCTACCGTCCATACCACCTCTCCTTTATTAATAGGGTCAATCTTATTGATCTGTGTACCGACCAAACCAGCAGGATGTGGACCAGATACCATATGTACTTCACAATCCTTTAGGCCTGCCATTGGAGCATTGTTACCTGAAACGGACACATGAACTTTACCTGCTGTAAGGGTTGCTAAAGCAGTCACTGCTTTTTGCAATAAAACCTCTTGCCCGGCAAGTACATAATCTAAATCTGCTGCTAGTGGCGCCGTGTTATGGGCTGAAACAAAAATAGCCTTTGGTGATTGTGATGGGTCTGCCACCACATCGTAAGGTCTCTGCTTTACAAAAGGCCAGAAGCCACTCGCCAGCAAGTAACTTTTAATCTCTTCTGAGGATGCTTTAGAAAGATCTAAAACAGCATGAGATACGGGTGATTGATCTGCTCCAGGGGTAACCGTCAAAGAAATAATTCTTCTTCTAGCACCACGCTCTACTGAGGTAAGCACACCGCTTACAGGAGAAACAACCTGAATGGCCTCGTTGTTTTTATCAAAAAACAAAGGCGCTCCAGCTTTGACCTCGCCACCTTCTTTAACGATGAGTTTGGGTGTTAAACCGTGAAAATCTTCTAATGAAACCTTATACGTTGCACTTAGCTTGGTTGGATTGGTTTGTGTCTTTGCAGCACCTACCAATTTAATATCCAATCCTTTTTTAATTCGGATGTCTTTAGACATATGTTCAATAACCTTAGGTTAATAAAAATTCGGCACAAATTTACCACATAAAGGAAAGTTTTCATAATTATTAATGATAAATTTAAGAGATTCGTTTCATGGGTTTTAAAAAGACTCTTTTTGTTTATCTTTAGACCATAAAATACCCGCTAAATGCCTGTTTTACTTAAACATTTTAAATTTTTGGGTGCCATGCTACTCTTAGGATTTTGCATACCACTAAAAGCCCAAAGATTGGAAGAAGTGAGCCCTCCAGCCTCACTGAGGACAATTATTTTTAAAAGCGGTCAAGAAGACCAATTTCCTATTGTTAGACTTGGGGAAATCATTCGCCTACAATTCGACGACCTTCAGGCCAACGAAGAAGATTACTTTTTTAAAATTATACACTGCACTGCACAATGGATTCCTTCAGATTTACTAAAATCACAGTACTTAGATGGATTGGACAACCAGCGTATTATAGACCACAAAAATAGCTACAACACCTTGGTGCCTTATTCACACTTTAATTTGGAAATACCCAATGAAAATTTACGCCTAAAGCTGTCAGGGAATTATATGCTACAAGTCTTTAATACCTATGACGAGCTGCAGTTCTCGAGGCGATTTTTAGTCTACGAAGACTTAGTAGGAGTTCAAGCCGCTGTAAAAAGAAGTAGGTCTTTAGCCTCTCTAAACACCATGCAAACCTTAGAGTTCAGTTTAAACACCCAAAATATTGGGATAAACCAGCCTGAAAAGGAATTGGAAGTAGTGCTTCTTAAAAACTACCAATGGGATACGGAAATTAGTGGCGTTCAACCCCTGTACAACAACGGTAAAGTATTGGTATATGATTACGACCAACTGACCAGTTTCTGGGGAGGCAATGAATATCTGAATTTTGATACCAAGGACATGAGGGCTGCCACTGCAGCTATTCAAGAGGTTCATTTAGAAGACATATACGAGCACTACCTATACCCAAACACCCCAAGAAACAACAAACCTTACACCTATTTTCCAGATGTCAACGGAGATTTCATACCCAGAACACTTCAAGGCATACTCCCAGAAAGAGAGGGAGATTACACTTGGGTGCATTTTAGCCTAAAACCAAGTAGTATTGGCAACACGGACACCTATATATACGTACTGGGAAAATTCAACAACTACACCCCTAGCCCAGAATACCTTATGACCTACAATGCTTTGCAGAATGTGTACCAGGCACGTATTTTGTTTAAACAAGGTTTTTACAACTACAGCTATGCACTCTCTTCTGCACCCTTTGAGATTAACAGCTATGAAAAAGAAAAAAAAGCAGGACACACCTTAGATCATTACAGCATAGACGGAAATTTTCATTTCACTGAAAACCAATACCAGATACTGATATATTTTAAAGGATTCAGAGACCAACACCAGCGTTTGGTTGGAATAGGGAGCAGCAATTCAAGTACTATAAAAGACCAGTAAGGAAGGGGCTTTTACAGGCACTTTATTATTTGTACTTTTGTAAGTAAATAAATTAAAAGATAAAATTACCACTATGGGAAAAGGCTTTTTTCAAGTACCAGTTGCCTACAATGAACCAATTAAATCATACGCTCCTGGCAGTCCAGAACGCGAAGCAGTTCTAGCACAATACAAATCATATTACAACGGTACCGTAGATGTTCCTATGTACATTAACGGTAAAGATGTTTCTACCGGAAATACCAGAAACATGACGCCTCCACACGACCACAAACACATAGTAGGTCAGTACCATGTGGGAACACAAAAACATGTGCAAGAAGCCATAGATACTGCGCTTGAAGCGAGAACTAAGTGGGCTGCTATGCCATGGGAACAAAGAGCTGCTATTTTTTTAAAAGCTGCTGAGTTAATCGCTGGTCCTTACAGAGCTAAAATTAACGCTGCCACCATGATGGCACAATCAAAAACCATTCACCAAGCAGAAATAGATGCTGCTTGTGAGTTTATAGACTTCTTGAGATTCAATGTATCTTATATGCAAGAGATCTTTGAGCAGCAACCAGAATCTGCAGAAGGTATTTGGAACCGTGTGGAATACAGACCTCTTGAAGGTTTTGTGTACGCCATTACACCCTTTAATTTTACTGCCATTGCCGGGAACCTTCCTGCAAGTGCTGCCATGATGGGGAATGTAGTGGTATGGAAACCCTCAGACAGCCAGATATTCTCTGCCAAAGTAATCATGGATGTGTTTGCGGAAGCAGGACTTCCTGCAGGAGTGATTAATGTAGTTTTTGGAGACCCAGTAATGGTGTCTAACACCGTATTGGCAAGTCCAGACTTTTCTGGCTTACACTTCACCGGATCTACTACTGTTTTCAAAGCACTCTGGAAGCAAATAGGAAACCAAATAGACACTT
This sequence comes from Flavobacteriaceae bacterium, assembly GCA_029238555.1. The sequence goes on along the minus strand of JAQWFV010000052.1, from coordinate 4,138 downwards.
ATAAAACCTACCCAAGAATCGTGGGAGAAACTGGAGGAAAAGACTTTATTGTTGCTCACGCCTCAGCCAACCCTCAGCAAGTAGCTACCGCTATGGTCAGAGGCGCTTTTGAATTTCAGGGACAAAAATGTAGTGCCGCCTCTAGAACCTATCTACCAAAGTCTATTGCCCAAGAGGTCTTAGACCTAGTGAAAAAAGATGTAGCCAGCATGAAAACACCAGGTTCTCCAGAAGACATGAGTAACTTTGTTACAGCGGTTATTCACGAAGGATCTTTTGACAAATTAGCGGCTTATATTGATCAGGCCAAGGTTGACGCCGACGCACAAGTGATCATTGGAGGAGACTACGACAAATCCAAAGGATACTTTATCTCCCCCACCGTGATACTGACCACCAACCCTCATTATAAAACTATGGAAACAGAGCTTTTTGGGCCTGTTCTTACGGTATATGTTTATGAAGACGCGGCTTGGGAAGACACTTTAAAATTAGTAGATGCAACCTCTGAGTACGCACTTACAGGTGCAGTCATTTCTAGAGATCGTTACGCCATTACTCAGGCTACAGAGGCCTTACAAAATTGCGCCGGTAACTTTTACATCAATGACAAGCCCACTGGAGCCGTGGTAGGCCAACAACCTTTTGGCGGTGCAAGGGCTTCCGGAACCAATGACAAAGCAGGTTCTGCTCAGAACTTATTGCGTTGGGTATCTCCGAGACTGATCAAAGAGACTTTTGTAACACCCGTAGATTACAGATATCCGTTTTTAGGAGAATCTTAGTGGTAAAATACTATTAAAAAAAAGGCCTCCCGATGGGAGGCCTTTTTTTTAATAGTATTTTTTAGAATAAACCCGAAGAAAGGTAGCGGTCTCCGCGATCACAAATAATCACGACTACTACGCCTTCTTCTAACTCGTTACAGATTTTTAAGGCGGCACTTACAGCGCCTCCTGAACTCATACCAGCAAACACGCCTTCTTTTTGAGCCAACAGCTTAGTGTGCCTCTCTGCCTCTTGCTGGTTTACTTCAACAATACGGTCTACTTTGGACGGGTTAAAAATTTTGGGGAGGTATTCTTCTGGCCATTTTCGAATACCAGGAATTCGAGTACCCTCTTCAGGTTGAACACCCACAATTTGAATACCACTATGTTGCTCTTTTAGATAGGTAGAAGTTCCCATGATAGTTCCTGTAGTGCCCATAGAAGACACAAAATGAGTCACTTTTCCCTGAGTGTCTCTCCATATCTCAGGACCCGTAGATTTATAATGGGCTTTCCAATTGTCCGGATTTGAAAATTGATTAAAAGAATAATATCCCTCGTGTAGGACTTTATTTTCTGCATAATCCCTAGCCCCCTCTATGCCTATAGCTTCTGGTGTAAGTGTAACCTTAGCCCCATAAGCTCTCATGGTCTGAACCCTTTCAATAGTAGAATTTTCCGGCATGACCAGTTCAATGTTTAATCCGTAAACCGACGCTATCATAGCCAGTGCAATTCCAGTATTACCACTAGTAGCCTCAATGAGCGGGGTTTCCTCATTAATTTCCCCACGCTCCAAGGCATTGGAAATCATATTAAGGGCAGCCCTGTCTTTTACACTACCTCCAGGATTCTGACCTTCTAATTTAAAAAGGAGTTGTACCCCTGGATTGGTATTTAACACAGAAGACAATACTAAAGGGGTATTACCTACAAGGGATTGAAGCTTATGTGGCATTGTTTTTTATTTTTATTTCTGGAGTGTGAAATACAGATGAATTTTCAGGAATGGAAGTCGTAATCCATGTATTCCCACCAATAATAGACTGGGCGCCAATAACTGTCTTACCGCCCAATATAGTAGCGTTGGCGTAGATAGTGACCTGATCCTCTATAGTCGGATGTCGCTTTATTTTAGCCATCTCTTTCTTTACAGACAACGCCCCTAAAGTCACCCCCTGGTATATTTTAACCTTATTTTTAATCACAGCGGTTTCTCCAATAACAATACCTGTTCCATGATCAATACAAAAGGAATCACCAATACTTGCGCCTGGATGAATGTCTATGCCTGTTTTACTATGCACATATTCTGTCATGAGTCTAGGTACCAATGGAAAATTAAATTTATGCAAAGCATGTGCCAATCTATAGATCGCTACTGCATAAAATCCTGGATAAGACAAATAAACTTCTTCAAGGGTCCTTGAAGCAGGATCACCTGCAAGAATTGCCTCAGCATCTTTGTGAAGTTTTTCTAAAATAAATGGTAAGTCTGACAGATACGCCTCACAAATACTTTGGCAGTTGGCTTCAGGCTTCCAACAAGCCAATGCGACCATCTCCTCAAAGTGGTCGTGTATGGTTTGTATGCCTTCTAAAGCATCTGTTTGAGTGTCAAACAAGACTTTGAATAAAAGGTCTGTAAAATCTTCTGCTACTTCCTTTAGCTTTAAAGGTAAAGGGATTTCTTTCTTGTAGGCGTTTATAGCATCTGCCAATACTTTCTGATTTATCATGACTTAACCTTTGAATTTTTGGGGCAGGTACACCAATTTTTTGGTCTCAAAAAAGTCCTCTTTATAATAATCCATTAAAGAATATATCTGAACGGTTCTATAGTCTTGCAACTCTTCAGAGAGATCTCCTCCTTTCAAGTACAACACCCCGTTTTTAATAGGATGCTCAGAAACTTTCTTAATGCGGCCCTTAATCCACCGCATAAAAGTGGGCATGGCAGCTACCGCCCTACTCACCACAAAATCGTATTGTTGCTTGTCTTCCTCTACCCGTTGGTGTTTGGCAATGACATTTTCTAAGCCTAAACCAGCTACTACCTCTTCTACTACTTTAATTTTTTTTCCAATAGCGTCCACTAAGGTGAAGTGGGTTTCAGGAAATAAAATAGCCAGGGGTATGCCTGGGAATCCACCTCCGGTGCCTACATCTAGAATGTGGGCGCCTGGATTAAATGAAATAAATTTTGCAATAGCTAAAGAATGTAGCACATGCCTCAGATAAAGCTCTTCAATATCTTTTCTGGAGACTACGTTAATTTTTAGGTTCCAATCCTGATACAAGGCTTCTAGTGCTATGAATTGATCCTGTTGCTGTTGGGTTAGATTTGGAAAATAATCAAAAATTAATTGAGCCGTCATGGGGTATATTTTATGCAAAAAAACAACATTTTTTTATGATTTAAAGCAAAAGCTTCCAATCGCTTTAGTGTATATTTACCACTTAATATTTTTTTATGAAAAAGCCCCAAGTAAAATTCTCCAGAAAAGATCCGGGACAGTTCTTTAAAACACTGAACCAAAGAGTTAATAGTTACTTTAAAGAAAACAATTTACAAAAAACAGGAAATTGGGCATTGCATCTTAAGACACTTGTCATGTTTACCATTTTCCTAGCGCCTTACTTTTTAATCCTCACGCTTAACCTACCAAACTGGGCTAACTTTCTGTTGACCATAGTGATGGGTGTTGGTATGGCTGGTGTAGGGATGAATGTCATGCATGACGGAAATCACGGCGCCTACTCCAATAAAAAATGGGTCAATAAACTCATGGGGAGCAGCATTTACATTCTCGCTGGAAATGTGTACAATTGGCAGGTACAACACAATGTACTACACCACACTTACACCAACATTCCAGAACATGACGAAGATTTAGACGCGGGAAGAATTCTTCGTTTTTCAAAACATGCAGATTGGAAAAAGTACCATAAATTTCAACATTTATACTCCGTATTATTATACGGATTATTGACTTTTAACTGGGCCATTACTACGGACTTCCAACAAATGTACCGGTACACCAAAAGAAAACTCTCTTACGGCAAGTTCCCTAACCCAGTGATTAACTGGACCAAATTATTGGTTACCAAAATCATGTATATCGCCATTTGGATTGCCATCCCAATAATTTTTACAGAAATTGCTTGGTATAAAGTGCTTTTGGGATTTTTTGTGATGCATTATGTGGCTGGATTAATACTGAGTATCGTATTTCAATTGGCTCATATCATTGACCATGCAGACACCCCTATTCCAAACGAACAAGGAGATATGAAAAATACCTGGGCCATTCATCAATTGTTTACTACGGTGAATTTTGGCACAAAGAATAGGATTATTAATTGGT
>JAQWFV010000051.1 GCA_029238555.1 Flavobacteriaceae bacterium | reverse complement strand
GCCAATCTTTCTTCCTATTAACCCAGACATAATTATTAGTATTTAATTAATTTATATTCAATCTATTTTTGGGACGCATCCCTAAAAAAACAGGGTCAAAAATAATTCAACCCTGATTATTTTTTTCCGTTTTTCCCTTGCACGAAGCGCAGGACATGTATTGGAGGAATACCTCCGTGCTGTTGGCCGTGAGGCCAATTATCACACTTTAATCTCTACTTCTACTCCAGAAGGCAACTCTAATTTCATGAGTGCATCAATGGTCTTAGAAGACGAAGAGTAAATATCAAGGAGTCTCTTGTAAGAACTCAATTGAAACTGCTCTCTAGATTTCTTATTCACGTGCGGGCTACGCAATACTGTGAATATTTTTTTATGCGTTGGCAAAGGTATTGGGCCAGTAACCACTGCACCTGTAGTCTTTACCGTCTTTACGATCTTCTCAGCAGACTTGTCTACCAAGTTAAAGTCGTAGGATTTAAGTTTAATTCTAATTTTTTGGCTCATCGTACTTAATTATGCAGTTATACCTTTAGCGTTTTTGATTACTTCTTCTGAAATATTAGAAGGCGTCTCTTCGTAGTGGTCAAATTCCATGGTAGAAGTAGCCCTACCAGAAGACATAGTTCTTAATGCAGTTACATAACCAAACATCTCAGAAAGTGGCACCATCGCTTTAATTACTTTAGCTCCAGCTCTGTCGTCCATGTTGTTTACCTGACCTCTACGTCTGTTAAGATCCCCTACAATATCTCCCATGTTTTCTTCAGGAGTCAATACCTCTAACTTCATAATTGGCTCAAGAATTACAGCACGAGCGGCTTTCGCTGCTGCTTTGTAACCCATTTTCGCAGCCAATTCAAAAGAAAGACCATCTGAATCTACAGGGTGGAAAGATCCATCTTTAAGAGTAACTTTCATAGAGTCCATTTCAAAACCAGCCAAAGGACCGTTTCTCATAGCTTCTTTGAAACCTTTTTCTACAGATGGAACATACTCTTTTGGCACGTTACCACCCTTGATCTTATTTTCAAAGTCAAGACCTGGCTTACCTTCTGGAGCTGGCTCAATAGTAAACACAATATCTGCGAATTTACCACGACCACCAGACTGCTTCTTGTACACCTCTCTGTGGTCTGCAGAAGCCGTGAAAGCTTCTTTGTACTCTACCTGAGGTTGTCCTTGATTAACGTCTACCTTAAATTCTCTTTTTAAACGGTCACAAATAATATCTAAGTGCAACTCACCCATTCCAGAGATGATCGTTTGGCCGGAAGCCTCATCAGTTTTCACCTGGAAGGTAGGATCTTCTTCAGCCAATTTAGCCAAAGCCATACCCAATTTATCTACATCTGCTTTTGTCTTAGGCTCCACCGCAATACCAATTACTGGATCAGGGAAGTCCATGCTCTCCAAAATAATCGGAGATTTTTCAGCAGATAAAGTATCTCCTGTTTTAATATCTTTAAAACCAACAGCTGCTCCAATATCTCCAGCCTCAATAAAATCAATAGCATTTTGCTTGTTGGCGTGCATTTGGTAAATTCTAGAGATACGCTCTTTGTTACCTGAACGGTTGTTCAACACATAAGAACCCGCATCTAATCTTCCAGAATACGCTCTAAAGAATGCCAAACGACCTACAAAAGGATCCGTAGCAATTTTAAAGGCCAAGGCAGCAAAAGGCTCCTTAGTATCTGGCTTTCTTGTGATAGGCTGGTCATTGTCAGGATTTGTTCCTACAATAGCATCCTTATCTAAAGGAGAAGGCAAATACCTACAAACAGCGTCTAGTAAAAACTGAACCCCTTTATTTTTAAATGAAGAACCACAGATCATTGGGATAATACTCATATCCATCACTGCTGCTCTAAGCGCTGCATTCACTTCGTCAACAGTAATAGAATCTTCATCTTCGAAGAATTTCTCCATTAAAGTCTCGTCGTACTCCGCAACAGCCTCTATTAATTCTGCTCTGTATTGCTTTACTTCAGCAACCATATCCTCAGGAATAGGCACCTCGTCAAAAGTAGCCCCCATATTGTCTTCATGCCAGATAATAGCACGATTGGTTACTAAATCTACCACACCTCTAAAGTCTGCTTCGTCTCCGATAGGCAATACGATTGGCACCGCATTAGACTTTAACATTTCACGAACTTGCTTACAAACCATTAGGAAATTAGATCCCTGACGGTCCATTTTATTTACAAATCCAATACGTGGAACTTTATAGTTATCTGCCAAACGCCAGTTGGTCTCAGATTGAGGCTCTACTCCGTCTACTGCAGAAAATAAAAACACCAAACCATCTAAAACACGTAAAGAACGGTTTACTTCTACCGTAAAATCTACGTGACCTGGAGTGTCAATAATATTAAAGTGATAAGGAAGGGTCTCTGGCAAAGTAGCGCCGTTTTCAGTAGGGAAGTTCCAAGAACAAGTAGTTGCAGCAGAAGTAATGGTAATACCACGCTCTTGCTCTTGCTCCATCCAGTCCATAGTAGCTGCACCATCATGCACCTCACCAATTTTATGACTCACCCCTGTGTAAAATAAGATACGCTCAGTGGTGGTGGTCTTTCCAGCGTCAATATGCGCCGCAATTCCAATATTTCTAGTATATTTTAAATCTCTTGCCATGCTTGATTAGAATCTAAAGTGAGAGAATGCTTTATTGGCTTCTGCCATCTTGTGCGTATCTACACGTTTTTTAACGGCAGCACCTTCTTCTTTGGCAGCTGCTAAAATCTCAGACGCCAAACGCTGGGCCATTGATTTTTCGTTTCTTTTACGCGCATAACTAATCATCCATTTAATCGCAGTAGATATCTTGCGATCTGGACGGATTTGCATAGGAATTTGGAAAGTAGCTCCCCCTACTCTTCTAGACCTTACCTCTACGTGAGGCATGATATTAGAAAGGGCGTCTTTCCATACTTCTAATGCAGATTTCTCTTCATCAGTCTTTTTTTCTTCTACAATCGCAATAGCGTCGTAAAATACTTTAAAGGCAATAGATTTCTTACCATCCCACATCATCATATTGACGAAACGGGTTACCAACTGATCGTTAAATTTTGGATCCGGTAATAAAGGTCTTTTTTTGGCCTGTTTTTTTCTCATGATTTCTCTTTAAACTGTCTTACGCTTTCTTAGGTCTTTTTGCTCCGTATTTAGATCTACGTTGTGTTCTTCCTGCAACACCAGCGGTGTCTAAGGCTCCCCTTACAATGTGATACCTAACTCCTGGCAAATCTTTAACCCTTCCGCCCCTTACTAATACTATCGAGTGCTCTTGTAAATTGTGACCTTCTCCAGGGATGTAGGCATTCACTTCCTTACCGTTCGTTAACCTTACCCTTGCTACTTTACGCATAGCAGAGTTAGGTTTTTTAGGTGTAGTAGTATAAACACGAGTACAAACTCCACGTTTTTGAGGACATGAATTTAAAGCAGCCGATTTACTCTTCTTGGTTATTTTGGTTCTTCCCTTTTTTACTAACTGTGATATTGTTGGCATATTATATTATAATATTTTTTAATTTCCCCTATTCATAAGGAGCGTGCAAAGGTAGAAATTTAAATGAATTATTCAAATCTTAATTATTAAATTTTACAAGTTTTTTATAAATAGCTTAAAAACACACTATATTAAGAATATAATCGTTTCAACATATATCACTAATCAATCATGAATAACTATAATAAAATAGTGTTTCTTATTATTTTAATTGTTGTTAGCAATAATATCACAGCTAAAACTTACAAAGCAGAAAATAAGCTAGATAACATTGATAATAATAAGTTCATCATAATTAATTCTATCAATGATGATGTCAATAATCTAGAATTATCAAAAAAAATAGACAGTATTAGAAATCAGGGTTATTTTAAACTCGAAATTGTAGAAAAGATTAAGATAGACAGCTTAAACTACAAGGTGAAAATAGATTTAAATCAAAAATTCGAGAATATTTATCTTTATGACCAAGGGTCAATGATTAATTTTAAGGGAAAAAAAATAAAATTTATTGACAATAAAAAATATTACCAGATAAAAATCAATCAAATAGAAGGATTTTTAACTAAATCTTCCGAAAACATTGCCAATAAAGGATATCCATTTAACAAAGTTCAGCTAATAGACATAAAATCATATGATCAAGTCAACTTATACGCAACCATAAATATTAAACTGAATCAAAAAAGAAAAACAGACAAAATAAAAATAAAGGGATATGAGAATTTCCCAAAAGCATTTTTAAAGCATTATTTGAAGTATTCAACTAAAGATGATTTTAATCTAGAGGCAATCAAAAAAAAGGGAGAAGAAATTCAAAAACTTGGATTTGTTCGTCAAGTTAAAGATCCAGAAGTTTTATTTAAAAAAGACTCTACTATAACCTACTTATACTTAGAGAAGATTAAAAATAATAGTTTTGATGGATTTATTGGTTTTGCAACAAATGAAGAAAGTAGTAAATTAGATATTAATGGTTACATGGACATCAGACTTAACAATACTTTAAATTATGGAGAGCTAATAAACATAAATTATAAAAGCACAAATGATAGTGACAGGTTTTTAAAAACTAAAATTATTGCACCATATATATTTAACACTCCTATTGGTCTAGAATTAAACTTAGAATTAACAAAAAAAGATTCAACATATACAAAAGACAAACAATCAGTTGGTATAAGTTATTTAATAAATAATAAACATAATGTAAGTTTTCACATTAGCACAATAAACTCTACAAGTTCACTAGAAACAGCTAATGATTTAGTTAAAGATTACAAATCAAATTTTAAGAAGATTAAATATGATTTTAAAAAAGTTAATTTT
>JAQWFV010000037.1 GCA_029238555.1 Flavobacteriaceae bacterium | reverse complement strand
TAATATACTGCTTAGAAAATCTCTCTTCCTGCAAAATGGAAAGCACCTTCAATGGCTGCGTTCTCATCACTATCAGATCCGTGAACCGCATTTTCTCCAATAGAAGTCGCATATATTTTTCTAATCGTACCTTCTGCAGCTTCTTCAGGATTTGTAGCGCCAATAAGTGCTCTAAAATCTTCTACAGCATTGTCTTTTTCCAATATAGCTGCAACAATAGGACCAGAAGACATGAATTCAACCAATTCACCGAAAAATGGTCTCTCAGAATGTACTGAATAAAAAGCTTGTGCGTCACGAAGGCTCAACTGTGTGTACTTCATGGCTACAATTTTGAAACCTGCTGCCGTAATTTTTTCTAAAATACCACCAATATGTCCGTTAGCTACTGCATCTGGCTTAATCATGGTAAAGGTTCTGTTTTGAATCATCTTAAAAATTTTTTGCAAAAATACTGCTTTTTTTATGACAACAACAATAAAACCTATGAGATGTTTTTAAAAATGCATTTCAAAGGCATCGGCCGTGAGGCCTCCATCTGTGACCATTTTCATAACCAATTTTCGCTCTGCTGCATAAAACTCTAGCAAACCAAAGCTCTCTTCTGACACCACTTTTGAGGTTCTGTAAGGGTTTGACTCTCCTTTGAACTTTGTGTAAGCATGGGTAAGACCACTTGAGGTGAAATCGATTAATGGATAAGACAATCCGGGAACTTGCTTTTTAGAAATCTCAGATATATGGCGGTCACCAGAGAGAATTATTACGTTCTGAGACGACGAATTCACTAGCATTTGCTCTAATTTATCTACCTCATGAGGGAAGTTTCCCCAACATTCAAAACCGTGCTCATTAGATAAAAATTGTACACTGCTCACCAGTAAAGTAACGTCTGGTGCTGCATCCTGAAGTTCATTTTCCAACCATTCCCATTGAGCCTTTCCAAGCATAGTCCCTTGTCCGTAAGGATTGGGCTTGTTTCGCTTTGAAGTTTCATTATCTGGTGTGAGGTCTGACCTGAAATACCGGGTATCTAAAACCAATACCTTAATATAAAGGTCTTCAGTTTTGTAATGGTGTGCCCAATAAACGCCTTCTTGCTTTCTTCGAGGGCTATCTTTAGCCACCCTCATAAAATCTAAGAATACCGATTGACTGGCGGCTTTGGCTTTGAAATGAACGCCACCGTCATTCATGCCGTAATCATGGTCGTCCCAAGTGCCAATTACTGGAATCTCAGCAGTGATTTTTGCGTATCCTGGCTGCTCGTTTAATTGCTTATAAAAAGCCGCAAGCTTTTTCATATTGGCTGTATCTGCATAGACATTGTCTCCCCCCCAAATAAAAAGGTTTGGCTGGCTGTTGTAAATGTCGTCCCATAGATTATTGGGCAGATCTGTCCTGTTGCAGGATCCAAAAGCGACAGTAAAACTGGGAGACTGCTGGGCTTGCAAAAAATTGACAAATATCAGTATAAGTAAGAATAGTGAAGCTCTTTGAAAGTGGAATTTAGGCGTCATATATGAGTTGTTTAATGGTAAAATTAAGTAAATGAAACAAAAGTCTCTAGGATAAAATTGTATATTTACGCCAATGATTACAATAGATTATAAGGCCTTAAAAAGTGCATTGGCCACACCGGCAAAAATAGCCATTATACCTCACAGAAATCCAGATGGAGATGCTATTGGCTCTACCCTTGCGCTTTATCACTACCTAAAACAGCTAGGCCACGAAGCAGTAGTAATTTCTCCTAATGAAGCCCCTTCATTTTTACACTGGATGCCTGGCTTTGAAACCATTCTTAATTTTGAGAACGATAGAGACCTTGCGATAAAAACACTGGAAGAAGCTTCTTTTGTTTTTACCCTAGACTTTAACCACCTCTCTAGAGTAGGGCATGACATGCAAGTAAATTTGGAGCGTCTGAAGACTACTTTTGTCATGATAGACCACCACCAACAACCAGACTCATATGCCCACTATACCTATTCAGATACCAGCATTTGTGCCACTTGCCAGATGGTGTATCACTTCATGGAATCCATGGAAGATTTAGACAAAATCACTACAGAAATAGCCAACTGCCTTTATACCGGAATTCTAACAGATACAGGGTCTTTTAAGTTTGCCGCTACTACGGCTACCACGCACAAAGTAGCTGCTGCGCTAATTGAAAAGGGTGCCCAAAACGCGACTATTCACAGGGCCATTTATGATACCAATAGCCCTAGCAGACTACATTTATTGGGCTGTGCGCTCAAAAACATGGAGATACTTCCGGAGTTTCACACAGCAATAATTCATTTGAGCCAGGCAGAGCTGGACCAATACGACTATAAAAAAGGAGATACTGAAGGCTTAGTAAATTATGGACTCAGTATTGAGGATATTGTATTTGCAGTAATTTTTATAGAAAATGCTGCGGAGAAAATAGTTAAAATCTCTTTTAGGTCTCAGGGAAGTTTCTCTGTCAATGAATTTGCTCGAGCTCATTTTAACGGTGGAGGTCACGACAATGCTGCCGGAGGTAGAAGTGATGACTCTTTAGAAAATACCATAGCACACTTTAAAACATTATTACCCAATTACAAAAATCAATTAGAAAAATAAATCCAATAACAATGAAAAAAACCACCTCTATATTCGTTCTATTTGCGCTGCTATTAGCCAGTTGTAAAACCAGTCAAAGACCAGATCTTGCAGACGGCATTTACGCCAATATTAAGACCGCTCAAGGAGAGATTGTTCTGAAACTAGAAGCAGAAAAAACACCCGTTACAGTGGCCAACTTTGTGTCATTAGCAGAGGGAACCAATACTTTTGTAGACGAGCAATTTAAAGGAAAGAAATTTTACGACGGTTTAACTTTCCATAGGGTAATGAAAGATTTCATGATTCAAGGGGGAGACTACCTAGGCAACGGTACTGGGAACCCTGGATATAAATTCAAAGATGAATTTGACGAGACCCTCACCCACTCCAAAATGGGTGTTCTGTCTATGGCCAACGGAGGTCCAAGCACCAATGGGAGTCAGTTTTTCATCACCCACCAAGCTACTCCATGGTTAGACGGGGTGCACACTGTTTTTGGAGAAGTTATTGAAGGACTAGAAGTGGTAGATTCCATAGCCAATGTGCCGGTTACCAATACCAAACCAAATACTCCTGTTGTAATGGAAACGGTGACTATTATCAGGAATGGTTCCGATGCTAGAAAATTTAACGCCAATAAAGTTATGGCTGCTTATTTTGACGAAATTGCCGCTGCTCAAAAAGAAAACATGGCCAAGAAAGCGGCCTTTTTAGAAGAGATTGCGGCTCAAAAAGCAAAGGCTACTATTACCGCTTCTGGATTGGGAATTTTCAAAATAAAAGAAGGCAATGGTATTAGACCATCTATGGGAGAGAAAGTAAATGTGTACTACGCTGGATTTTTAGAAAACGGCACCATTGTAGACACCAATATTGAATCTATTGCCAAAGAAACCAATAGTTATGATCCAAATAGAAAGGCAGCAGGCATGTATGGTCCATTCCCAATGGACTACAAAGAGGACGCACAATTAATCCCAGGGTTTAGAGAAGGCCTGTTAAGTATGAACTTTGGAGATAAAATTCGTGTGTTTATCCCTGCTCATTTAGGCTATGGAAGTGCTGGAAGAGGCGCTGTTGTTCCGCCAAATTCCAACTTGTTCTTTGAGCTTGAAATTGTAGAATAATTTACCAAAGAGATAAAAAAAGGGGGCTAAAGCCCCTTTTTTTTATCTGATTTTTTTAAGAAATCTGTGTGAGTAATTGACATAAATAGCCCCAAAATTTCTGGACAGAAGTCACAGACACCTTTTCATCTGGAGAATGTGCTCCCCTAATATTTGGGCCAAAACTCACCATGTCCATTTCCGGGTAATGAGCCCCTAAAAGACCACATTCCAAACCGGCATGACAAGCCACTACCCTAGGGGTTTCTTGAAACATAGATTCATATAAACCAGAGGCTGTTTTGAGCAACTCACTGTTTACGTTGGGTGCCCAACCAGGATAGTCTCCTGAGAATTTCACTTCAAATACCTCAGAATCAAAACCACCTTTAATTTTATGAGCCAGATCCATCTTAGCACGCTCCACTGCAGACCTACACAAACAAGCAATCTCTAGTACCCCTTTAGAAAGGGTTACACGTGCCACATTATTAGAAGTCTCTACTAGATCTGGAACCGAAGCACTCCATTGGTACACCCCATGATGAACCCCTTTAATATGCTTACAGAGTGAAAGCGTATCTGATACAGACAAGCCCATATGATCTGTAGTGTCTTTAGCGGTCAACAAGATATTTAAATCTTGCTCTACCTCAGCAAAAGCCTTAATAGCCTCATGAATTTGTACGGCAGCAAAGGCTTCTAAAGAGGCCCTTTGACTTTTAGGTACTACAAAAGAAAGAATGCTTTCACGTGGTATGGCATTTCTAAGACTCCCTCCATTAATAGAAACCAATTGCACACTAAACTTCTCGGAGAAAGACGCTAATAAGTCATTGGCTATGAGGTTCGCATTTCCAAAACCTTTGTGAATATCCATACCACTGTGTCCTCCTTGTAAACCGGCAATTTTAAGTTGAAAAGGAACCAGGTCAATCCCCAAAGCAACTGTGTCAAAAGAGGCGCTAATGGTAATGTCTATTCCTCCAGCGCAACCCATGGAAATTTCGTCGTCGTCTTCTGTATCTAAATTTAAGAGGTACTTTCCGCTCAGCCAATTTTCTGCCAGACCCTTGGCTCCTGTCATTCCAGTTTCTTCATCTACTGTAAAGAGGGCTTCTAAAGGTCCGTGTGGGATATCTGTAGATTGCAGCAAAGCCATAATAGCGGCCACTCCAATCCCGTTGTCTGCACCCAGAGTGGTACCTTTCGCTTTGACCCAATCTCCTTCCAAAAACATTTGAATGCCCTGAAGGTCAAAATCAAAAACAGTCTCCTTATTTTTTTGGTGCACCATGTCTAGGTGGGACTGCAAGGTCACTACTGGCAAAGATTCCATGCCAGCTGTTGCAGGCTTTAGGACCCGAATATTACCCACTGCATCCTGATCTACCGCCAAACCCAAAGATTTGGCAAAATCTAACATAAAGGCAATGACCCGCTCCTCTTTTTTTGAGGGCCTGGGCACCTCATTCAAGGCCACAAAAGATTGCCACAGTAAACGCGGTTCTAAGGCTGATATTAAGCTATGCTCACTCATAAAATATTTTTGAGCGAAGTTAAAGAAAACTGGAGAGGTTTAGTCGGTCTCAGTGAGCAGAATTTTAAGTAAATGCATTTTATACAAATATCATTATCCTAAATAAAAATGTACTTTTAACCTATGGATTTTCCCAAGTTTGGTCGTTGGCTCTTAGCTTTTTCTTTTCTGCCCTTGTATTATTTAGTGCAATGGGTAAGTGACTATCCAGCGCTCATTGAAACCTACTACAGCAGGAGTTTTTATGTGTATTGGTCAGAAGGATTGAGATTTGTGCTGGGGCGTTTTCCCCTATCCCTAGGAGACCTTATATATATTGTAGTAGCTCTTTGGGGGCTTATAAGAATTCGAAAACACCTCAGGGGGAAAACGCCTATAAAGAGCCTATTACTTTTTGCTGGAACGGCTGTTTCCATATTTTACCTAGTTTTCAACCTCAGCTGGGGGCTTAATTACCACAGAACTCCCCTAAATGAAAGTTTAGATTTAAGCAGCGCTTCAAAAGACAGTCTGGCTCTTTATAATCTAACTGAGGCGCTTGTTCTGAAAGCCAATCTTCTGCACAAACAAATAGCCTTAGATTCTTTAAACGCAGTGAAAATACCTTACCAGACTAAAGAAATTTTATCCATGGGAATTCAGGGATATGAGGTTTTAGAACAAAAATATCCTTCGTTAACCTACCAGCACACCGCCGTTAAAAAGAGTGTGTTTGCCAGACCCCTCTCTTATATGGGTTATGCGGGCTACCTCAATCCTTTTACCCTAGAGGCGCAGGTGAATCAAAAGATTCCAGCCTATAGATTGCCTGTGGTAGCTACGCACGAAATGGCGCATCAGCTAGGGTATGCGTCTGAGAGAGATACCAATTTTATTGGCTATTTGGCCGGTATTCATCACCCAGATCTGTACTTTAATTATGCCAGCACTACCCTAGCCCTTTCTTACTGCTTAAGGGATGTTTATAGAGAATCTCCAAAGCGTCAACAGGAATTTATTGCCCTTTTAAACCCTGGGGTTATAAAAAATTTCCAGGAATCTAACCGCTTTTGGGAAATGTATCAAAATCCCTTAAGTCCCTATTTTGAATCTATTTTTAATCGCTTTTTAAAAATGAACAACCAAGCGCAGGGCGTAAAAAGTTATGGGCAAATTGTTCAGTTACTTTTGGCATACCACGCGCAATACCCTGTATAAAAAGAAATTGCCCCCCATTGAAACACGCTTACCTCCTATTGAAGTGAATCTAAAAAAAGCCGTATTGCGTAGCGCTATTAAATCACTTTCTACTATCTTTAAGACGCTGTAAAAAGCGACTCATATAAACCAACTAAATGTTATTTCCATGAAATTAAAAATGCTTGTCCTTGGGTTATGCCTTGTCAGTAGTATTGGCTTTTCTCAAGACTATTTCCCAAAAAACGACGGGGTAAAAGTAGCTAACAACCACTACACCGCCCTCACAAACGCGACTATTTATACCAGTCCAACTGAAATCATTGAAAAAGGTACTTTGTTACTTAAAAATGGCCGAGTTGTGGCTGTGGGTAAAAACGTTCAAATTCCACTTCAGACGGTGGTCACTGACCTGAGTGGTAAAACCATTTATCCTTCCTTTATAGACTTATTCTCAGATTTTGGGGTAAGTAAACCGGCATCGGCCAGAGGCGGAAGAGGCTCACAATACGAACCCACTAGAGAAGGTTTTTATTGGAATGACCATATTATGCCAGAAAATAACGCCATAGATCAATTTAGTTTTAATGCTAAGGCTGCTAAAGATCTCATGTCTCAAGGATTTGGGGTAGTCAATACACATATTCAAGACGGTGTGGCTAGAGGAAGTGGGGCGCTTATTGCGCTAAATGCCATTGAAACAGATGCTCAAAGGGTGCTTTCTAGCCGTTCAGCGCAATACTTTTCTTTTAGAAAGAGTACTGCAAAAAGTCAATCTTATCCAGGGTCACTCATGGGGGCTATGGCGCTCTTGAGACAGTTTTTTTCAGATGCTGATTGGTATGGAAAAGGTAACAGCAATACCAGAGACCGTTCCATTGAAGCCTTTAATGCGCAGAAAAATAGTTTGGCCATTTTTGACGCAGGAGACAAAGGAAATATTGTTAGGGCAGACAAAATTGGAGACGCCTATCAGATACCATTTGCCATTCTTGGAGGTGGAGACAGCTACGAAGATTTGGCTGCTATAAAAGCTACTAATGCCACTATTATTGTACCGCTTAATTTTCCTAAAGCCTATGATGTGGAAGATCCATACCAGGCAAATTATGTTTCTTTAGAAGACATGAGGGCTTGGAATCAGGCCCCTTCTAATCCTTCTAGCCTTCAAAAGGCTGGGGTGCCTATTACACTGACTGCCCATGGACTTGAGGGTGGCAAAAACTTTTTGAGCCACCTGAGAAAATCTGTGCAATACGGTTTAGACAAAACCAAAGCATTGGAGGCCCTGACTACAAGACCAGCACAATTATTAAACAGAAAAGATTTGGGCCACTTAAAGCCTGGCGCTATGGCCAATTTCTTGGTGACTTCTGGTGATATTTTTGAGGAAGATTCAGACATTTTTGAAAACTGGGTTCAAGGGACTAACAACATCCTTAAAGACAAGGATATTGTAGATATTAGGGGGAATTACACACTGAATTTTGAAGACCAATCATGGACGCTTAACATCAGCGGAGATATGGAGAAGCCCGCTGCAAAATTAACTCAAGACAGCACCAACCTAAAAACAAAACTGACTTATAATCAGGGATGGATGTATATGACCATCACCAATGAAGCTGGAGATGGAAAATTTAGACTCTCTGCATTGGCTAGCAAAAATGCTCCTATTGAAGGGACTATCGTAAAAGAGGACGGTGCAGAAGCCCTTTTTACCGCGACTAAAACAAGTGCGTTTGAAAGCAAAAAAGAAGCGGCCATTACTAGTGCGCCTGAAGTAATGCCAGTTACTTTTCCAAATGTGGGCTATGGTTATAAAAACAGACCTACAGCAGAAAACACCTTGTTTAAAAATGCTACGGTTTGGACCTCAGAAGACGCTGGAATATTAGACAATACAGATGTACTTGTCAGAAATGGAAAAATCGTTAAAATAGGTAAAGATCTCGCTGCGGGAAATGCCAAAATCATAGATGCTACCGGAAAGCACCTTACCGCTGGTATTATAGATGAACACTCTCACATTGCTTTAAAAGCAGTGAATGAAGGCGGGCAAAACAGTACTGCTGAGGTAAAAATGGAAGACGTTATAGATCCTGAGCACATGGGTATTTATAGGGATTTAGCTGGTGGAGTAACGACCATGCAACTCCTACACGGTTCTGCTAATCCCATTGGAGGACGCTCGGCCATCATTAAACTAAGGTGGGGAGCTACTGCAGATGAATTGGTTTTTAAAGAAGCCCCTGGCTTTATAAAATTTGCCTTAGGTGAAAACGTAAAACAATCCAATTGGTCTTCTTACAGCCGTTTTCCTCAAACGAGAATGGGGGTAGAACAAATGTTTATAAACTACTTCCAACGTGCCAAAGAATACGACGCTAAGAAAAAAAGCAAGCAAGCTTATCGTTATGACGAGGAAATGGAAGTGTTGGCAGAAATTTTGAATGGAGAGCGATTTATTAGCTGCCACTCTTATGTGCAGAGCGAAATTAATATGCTGCTCAAAGTTGCCGAACAATTTAACTTTAGGGTAAACACGTTTACGCATATTTTGGAGGGCTATAAAGTAGCAGACAAAATGGCGGAGCACGGAGTTGGCGGCTCTACCTTTTCTGACTGGTGGGCTTATAAATATGAAGTAAACGACGCCATTCCTTACAATGCTGCTATTATGCACAGCCAAGGCGTAACCGTTGCGATTAACTCAGACGACGCTGAAATGTCTAGACGCCTGAACCAGGAAGCTGCTAAAACAGTGAAATACGGCGGCATGTCTGAAGAAGAAGCTTGGAAAATGGTCACAATCAATCCAGCCAAACTATTACATGTAGACCATAAAGTGGGTAGTATAGCCGTTGGAAAAGATGCAGATTTAGTCCTTTGGAACAACCATCCAATGTCTGTATATGCTAAAGCAGAAAAAACCATGATTGAAGGGGTTACTTACTTTGATTTAGAGACAGACCAATCACAAAGGGTGGCTATTCAAAAAGAAAAAAACACCTTAATTCAAATGATGATTGCAGATAAAAAGAGCGGTGCTCCTACACAAGCACCTAAGCGAAGCATGAAGGTGGAGTTTCACTGTGACACTATGTTAGATTAAATTAATTGAAAAAATGAATCGTATGAAATATTTTAAAAATAGTTTGCTCGCACTAGCCCTTACACTGGCTAGTTCAAATATATGGGCACAACAGACTCCCGCAGGAACACAAGAGACTGCGATTAGCATTACTGGTGCCACTGCACATATTGGTAATGGAAATGTCATAGAAAATGCCACTTTGGTATTTAAATCTGGTATTATCACAGCGATTGGAGGGACCAACACCCCTACTGAAGGTGAGGTAATTAATGCCAATGGCAAACACGTATATCCTGGGTTTATTGCCAACTGTTCTTCTTTGGGATTGGTAGAAATAGATGCCGTAAGAGCTACAGATGACCAAGATGAGATTGGGGATATTATTCCTCATGTGAGGTCTTTAATTGCCTACAACGCAGAGTCTAAAGTTGTAGAAAGTATGCGCCCCAATGGGATTTTATTGGCCCAAGTGTCTCCAAAAGGCGGTTTTGTTTCAGGGACTTCTTCTGTCATGCAATTAGATGCGTGGAACTGGGAAGACGCCGTAGTAAAAACAGACGACGCTGTTCACATGAACTGGCCCAGCTCTTTTAGAAGAGGTCGCTGGTGGATGGGAGAAGATCCAGGTCTTAAACCCAATAACAATTACAAGAGAGATATAGACGCCTTTGTAGTTTTTATGGAAAATGCAAAAGTGTATAACGACGCACTTTCCTCAGAAAAAAATGCCCCTTTCCAAGCAGCTAAAGGCTTGTTTGACGGATCTAAAAAACTCTTTATTGGCGCAAACGGAGATAAGGAAATTATGGACGCGGTAAGCACAGCTAAGAAATTAGGCGTTCAGGAGATTGTTATTGTAGGTGGTTCAGAAGCTTATAAAGTGATTCCTTTTTTAAAGAAACACAATATTGCTGTTTTGGTAGAAGCCACTCACAACCTTCCTGATTCAGATGACGCAGATTACGACCAGCCATACAAACTACCTAAATTGTTAGCAGACGCTGGAATTTTAGTGAGCATTCAAAATGCAGACGCAGCAAATTTTCAAAATAGAAACCTGCCTTTTTACGCAGGTCAAGTGGTTGGACAAGGAATGGATAAAGAAGAAGCACTTTCCTTAATCACCCTAAATGCAGCGAAAATTCTAGGTATTGATCAAGAATTTGGCAGTTTAGAAGTGGGTAAAAGCGCTACCCTATTTGTATCTGAAGGAGACGCCTTAGACATGCGCACCAATCTAGTGAGTCATGCTTTTATTCAAGGCAGACAATTGTCTTTAGAAACCCACCAAACAGAGCTTTGGAAGCGCTATATGGGAAAATACAACAGTTCCGAAAAAACGGATTAACCATTTTGAACTACATTTTAAAAATCAAGGGGGCTTTTTGTAAAAAGCCCCCTTTTTTATTTTCAAAATAGGCTACTTTTGTGGCATGGAAACCCATAGCGTCATACAAAGTGCTCAAAATCCCAAGGTAAAGGAGATGCTTCGCCTCAAGGAAAAATCTAGGGCCAGAATACAAGCCCAAAAATTCATCATCGAGGGGGTAAGAGAATTGGAATTGGCCATAGAATGTCACTACCAGATTTTAGAATTCTATTATGAACCCGCCATTTTAAGTCCCCATGCACTATCGGGAATATTAAAAAAATTAGCAGTGCAACAAAGAGTGATCGCTCCGATTGTTTTGTCTGGAGCTGCCTTTGAAAAATTGGCACAAAGAAGCAGTACCGAGGGTATTATTGCCGTTGCTGCTACCAAGTCTCATACACTTTCGGATTTGAAAGTCGCTTCCAAAAACCCTTTGTTTCTTGTGGCAGAAGCCCCTGAAAAGCCTGGTAATATTGGGGCCTTGCTCCGCACGGCCGATGCCGCAAAGCTAGACGCCGTTATCATTGCAAACCCAAAAACAGATCTCTACAATCCCAATGTAATCCGTTCCTCAGTCGGGGGTGTTTTTACTGTTCCAGTAGCTATGGGAACAAGTTCAGAAGTGTTGGATTATTTACATGCAGCAAAAGCGAATGTGTATGCAGCTGCGCTGCAAGCTTCTAAACCCCACACAGAAGTGTCTTACAGAGATACGACCGCTATTGTAGTGGGCACAGAAGCCACTGGTTTAGAAGCGATTTGGTTGGAACAATCCAACCAAAACATTCGCATTCCCATGCGAGGCAAGATAGATTCCATGAATGTATCTGTCGCGGCAGGAATCCTGATATTTGAGGCCATAAGACAGAGAGATATTTCGGAGATTTAATATCTTTATGGTATGTTAAGTGAGCTAGAAATTATTGCAGAAAATAAGGCCATTGCCAAGGAGTATAAAGAACTCCTGCGCATTAGTTATCAGTCCTTGAGTGAAGACGACAAAAAACTCATTCGATTGGCGTTTGACACTGCAGTGGAGGCCCACAGCGACCAAAGAAGGAAATCTGGTGAAGCTTATATCTTTCACCCTATCGCTGTAGCTAAAATTGTCGCCTCTGAAATTGGGTTAGACGCTACCTCAATTGCGGCTGCTCTACTTCACGATGTAGTAGAAGACACCTCATACACTTTACCAGACATTGAACGTTTATTTGGTCCTGTAGTAGCCAAAATTGTGAATGGTCTCACTAAAATTGCACACCTTAAAAAAGACATGAATATCTCCCAACAAGCGGAGAATTTTAGAAAAATGTTGTTAACCCTAAACGACGACGTAAGGGTTATTATCATTAAAATAGCAGACCGTTACCACAACATGCTCACCATGGACTCCATGCCGGAGTACAAACAACTGAAAATTGCTTCAGAGACTTTGTATATCTACGCCCCTTTAGCCCATAGAATAGGACTGTACAATATTAAAACAGCCCTTGAAGACCTCAGTTTAAAATATACAGAGCCTGAGGTATTTAATGATATTTCAGATAAAATTGAAGAAAGTAAAGAAGATCAACAAAAGTATATAGATGACTTTACTAGAAGTATCAAGGACTCTCTGGCTAAGGAAAAGTTTAATTACACGATTAAAGGGCGCATGAAATCTATTTTCTCCATCAGGAGAAAAATGCTCAAACAACAGGTTACATTCGATGAAATTTATGACAAATTCGCCATAAGAATTGTCTATGCCTCCGCCCCAGAAGACGAAAAATTCTTGGCTTGGAAAATTTATTCTATTGTAACCGATCACTTTACCCCTAACCCAGTAAGGCTTAGAGATTGGATTACCTCTCCAAAAACCACTGGTTATGAAGCCCTACACATTACCGTAATGGGGCCCAAAGGGAAATGGATAGAAGTGCAAATTCGCTCTGAGCGCATGCACGAAATTGCAGAGAAAGGCTATGCGGCACATTTTAAATACAAACACGGCGCTCAAAAAGAACAAGGAATTGACCTTTGGCTTAACAGACTTCAAGAGGCATTAGAAAATGACAATATTAATGCAGTAGATTTTGTAGAGGAGTTTAAACTAAACCTTTATTCCAAAGAAATTTTTGTGTTCACGCCAAAAGGAGAACTCAAATCACTCCCCAAGGGAGCTACCCCTTTAGACTTTGCTTTTAGCATTCACACTCAGATAGGATCAAAGACTCGTGGTGCTAAGGTTAATGGGAAATTGGTGCCCCTAAACACGCCCCTTCATTCAGGTGATCAGGTAGACGTGATTACTTCTGAAAATGCAAAGCCTACCCAAAACTGGCTCAATTACGCTACAACTGCTAGGGCCAGATCTAAGATTAAAACTGCACTCAAAGAGGCTAAAAAAGCCATTGCAGAAGAAGGAAAAGAAATACTCAGAAGAAAGTTAAAATCTCAAAAGATTAACCTCAATGAGGACACTGTCAACAAACTAGTTACGTTTTTTAAGTTAAAAACTAGTCTAGACCTATATTACAGAGTGGGTAGTGGCATTATTGACAATGTTAAGCTAAAAGATTTTGCAGCTTCTTACAACAACGCTTTTATCTCCTTCTTTAAAAATAAAATCAGGAGAAACCCCATACCGGAAGATATTGACAAAGAGGAACTCTCTTCTAATTTAGATACGCTCGTATTTGGAAAAGACGAGGAAAAACTACCCTATAATTTGTCTCCCTGTTGTAATGCTATTCCTGGAGACGAAGTCTTTGGGTTTATTAGTATTAACGATGGCATAAAAGTGCACAAAAAAAATTGTCCTAATGCCATCTCTCTTCAATCTAATTACGCTTATAGAATTATAGCAGCAAATTGGATAGACGCCTCTCAGGAAGAATTTTCTGCAGAAATAGCCTTAAATGGTTTAGACAATTTAGGATTGGTAAGTAATATTACTAAAGTGATCTCTAACCAAATGAATGTGAATATGAGGGTCATTAATTTTAATACAGATGGAGGCACTTTTAGCGGGAAGATAAAAGTGGTGGTAAAAAATAACGATACCCTCAAGAAACTTATTGGAAATTTAAAGCATATTAACGGCATTGAGAAAGTGAGCAGATTATAAAATTTAGCATTACCTTTGCTCCTTAAGACCTTTCATAACCATGGCATCTTCAAACAACAACCAAGAAATAGTTAAAAACGTATTTACGGCTTTCTTAGAAGAAAATGGGCATAGAAAAACACCCGAAAGATATGCTATACTTCAGGAAATCTATGACAGTGAGTCGCATTTTGACATTGAATCTCTTTATATTCAAATGAAAAATAAAAACTACCGGGTCAGTAGAGCTACCTTGTATAATACCATAGAGATTTTAATGGATTGTAAATTGGTGAGAAGGCATCAGTTTGGAAAAAATCAAGCCCAATATGAAAAGTCTTATTTTGACCACCAACACGACCACGTAATTCTAACAGACACAGGAGAAGTCATTGAATTTTGTGACCCTAGAATTCAAGCAATAAAAAAAACAATAGAAGAAGTTTTTAATATAAAAATAAACAACCATTCTTTATACTTTTACGGGACCAAAGAACAATTGGAAACACCTAAAGAATAAACATAACAACTAGCAAAAAAATGGCAGTAGACTTACTACTAGGACTCCAATGGGGAGATGAAGGAAAAGGTAAAATCGTAGACGTACTCACCAAAGATTACGACATTATAGCAAGATTTCAAGGAGGGCCTAACGCAGGTCATACCCTTGAGTTCGACGGAATTAAGCACGTACTACACACTATCCCATCGGGTATTTTCCACAAAGAAGCGAAAAATATTGTTGGAAATGGAGTCGTTATAGACCCTGTCATTTTTCAAAAAGAGTTAGAGAACTTAGCCGCTTTTAAAATAGATTTTAAAAGTAAGTTGCTTATTTCAAGAAAAGCACATTTAATCCTTCCTACGCACAGGCTTTTAGACGCTGCATCTGAGGCTGCAAAAGGAAAGGCTAAAATTGGTTCAACACTTAAAGGTATTGGTCCTACTTACATGGATAAGACCGGTAGAAACGGTATGCGTGTAGGAGATTTAGAAATGAGCGACTGGAAAGAAAAATACAGAGCCCTTGCAGACAAGCACCAATCTATGATTGGTTTTTACGACGTAGACATTCAGTATGATTTAGAAGAATTAGAAACCGCTTTCTTTGCAGCCATAGACCAATTAAAATCATTGACTTTTATTGATTCTGAACAATACTTATACGAAGCTCAAAAAGCAGGTAAAAAAATATTAGCAGAAGGTGCACAGGGTTCTTTGTTAGATATTGACTTTGGTACTTACCCATTTGTGACTTCTTCTAACACTACTGCTGCTGGAGCTTGTACAGGGCTCGGTGTAGCACCCAACCAAATAGGACGCGTATTGGGTATTTTTAAAGCCTATACCACCAGAGTCGGAAGTGGTCCTTTCCCAACTGAACTATTTGACACTGACGGGGAAACTATGGGTCGTGTAGGTAATGAATTTGGCGCTACAACTGGAAGGGCCAGAAGATGTGGCTGGATAGATGTTGTTGCGCTTAAATACGCGATTACAATTAATGGCGTTACAGAATTAATGATGATGAAAGCAGATGTGCTTTCTGGATTTAAAACAGTCAAAATCTGTGATTCATACCAGTACAAAGGTGCCACTATATCTCATTTTCCATACAATGTGGAACCAGAAAATGTGACTCCAAATTATATTGAAATGCCGGGTTGGGAGCAGGATTTAACTAAAATGTCTGCGGTATCACAATTGCCTGAAAATCTCATGAATTATATTAATTATTTAGAAGAAGTACTAGAAGTACCTATCAAAATTGTATCGGTAGGTCCAGATAGAACCCAAACTATTCATAGATAAAAAAGTTTCTTTACCCCTTGTATTTTAACATAAGGGGTGAAGATTTTTTCTTATTAAACCATTAGCAATTAGACCCTTTGAAGAAATACTACGTTTTTATACTGCTTATTTCCCTATGCTTCTTGTCTGCTAAGGTTCAAGGCCAAGAGAAGCAAATCCAAATTGTTTATGGGGGAAATTTCACCAAGGATGAAGCGGAATTTCCCGGAGCTTCCATCTTTAGTAAAGATGACAAACAAGTTCAATTTAGACACCAAGGAGCAGACCTCTGGTGTGATATTGCCATTTTCTATCCTGCAGAAAACAAGATAAGGGCCAAAGGAAATATCACACTCATTCAAGGAGATTCTATCTTCATGAATGCAGGACAATTGGACTACAATGGTGTTTCTCAATTGGCCAAAGCATGGGAGTCTGTAAGTTTGAAAAATACTGACATGACTTTAACGCCCTCTGACACACTCTACTTTAATAGAGAAAAACAGGAGGCCTATTACAACAAAAAAGGCACTATTGTAGACAGCCAAAACACCTTAACTTCAGATATTGGAAGGTATTATTTAACCCCAAAGAAATACCAGTTTTTAAGCCGTGTAGAGGTGGTTAATCCAGAATACAAACTGCGTTCCCAGCAACTAGACTATTACACTACTTCAAAAAATGCCTATATGTATGGCCCTTCTACAATTTATGGAAAGGAATACACCTTTTATTGCGAACGTGGCTATTACAACATGACAGCAGAGAGTGGTTATGGAATTAAAAACACAAAGATTAACTACAATAATAGAATCATTGAAGGGGACTCTGTTTACTTTAATAAAAATAGAAAATTTGCCTCTGCAACCAATAACATTGTTGTTACAGACACTATAAACAATGGCGTTATTAGGGCGCATTACGCAGAGGTTTTTAAGGCAAAAGATTCCGTATTCGCAACAAAAAAAGCAGTCTCTATTAGCTTAGTAGAGAAAGACTCCCTGTATATGCACGGAGATACTATTATGCTTACAGGAAAGCCTGACGCCAGAATTTTAAGGGCATTTAGAGGAGCTAAGTTTTACAAGACCGACTTGAGTGGAAAATGCGATTCCATTCATTTTGATCAAAGAACAGGACTTACTCAGCTCATTAAAAGGCCCATAATTTGGAATGGTGAAAACCAGATGACCGGAGATGTGATTCATTTAAAATCAGATCCAAAAACAAAATCACTAGACTCCCTAGAGGTACTCAATAATGCTTTCATTGTAGCTAAAGACACTATTCGAAAGATAGGATTTAACCAGGCTAAGGGAAAAGACATGTTTGGGGTTTTTGAAAACAATGCACTTCGCTTTTTAAACTTGATCAAGAACACTGAGCTCATCTATTATTTATACGATAAGGAGCAAGAACTCATGGGAATTAACAAAACCATTTGTAGTGAAATTGCTATTGAGATGGTCAACAACGACATTAGTGAAATTACTTTTATAACTGCGCCAGATGGCACCATTTACCCACTGTCAGAACTTCCAGTTATAGACAGAAAATTAGAGGGATTCTTATGGTTTGGAGACGAGAGAATTCGAACTAAAGATGATATTTTTGGACCGGAAGATCTCCAGATTAAATTAGCTAAGATCAGGGGACTCACCCAACCGATTGACCGAGAAAATTTACCCAATACTGAAGAGAAAACTACAAAAAAGCAACTATCTCAGAAGTGATCTCAGATTTTTTAAAATATCAGGCACAAACTACCCCCCACCCCCTGGCTTTAGAAGTTTCTCATGCCAAGGGCAGTTATATTTACGACTCGAACGGAAAGGGTCACCTGGATTTTGTAGCCGGTGTTTCTGCTTGTAGTGTTGGCCACACCCATCCAAAACTTGTAAAAGCCATTCAAGAACAAACGGCCAAATACATGCATGTCATGGTATATGGGGAATACGCCCAAAAACCAGCTATTGATTACACTAAAGCATTGGCGGCATTGCTTCCGGAAGGTTTGGATTGTACTTACCTAGTAAATTCTGGGACAGAAGCCATAGAAGGCGCTATGAAATTAGCGAGAAGGGCTACAGGAAGACATGAAATTATTGCAGCACACCATGCTTACCACGGAAATACAATGGGGAGTTTAAGTGTCATGGGATATGAAGACAGAAAAGCTGCTTTTAGACCATTGGTACCCGGTGTAAGATTTATACATTTCAATGCATTTATAGAATTGTCACAGATCACTGAAAAAACGGCTGCAGTCCTACTAGAAACCATTCAAGGGGGTGCAGGATTCATTTGCCCAAATAATGGATATTTAAAAGCTGTAAAAGAACGCTGCGAAGCGGTTGGTGCATTGCTCATTTTAGATGAAATTCAACCAGGATTTGGGCGTACAGGAGCGCTATTTGCTTTTGAGCACTACCAATGTGTACCCCATATATTGGTCGTAGGTAAAGGAATGGCTGGTGGTCTACCTGTTGGCGCATTTATAGCGTCTAAACCCCTTATGGACTTACTTCAAAAAAAGCCCAGCCTTGGACATATTACCACTTTTGGGGGAAATCCTGTAATAGCATCGGCCTGCAAGGCCACTTTAGAAATTATACAAGAAGAAAACCTCATGGCTCAAACTTTAGAGAAAGAGGCTTTTTTGAGACGTAAATTACAGCACCCTGACATAAAAGAAATTAGAGGAAAAGGGCTTATGTTAGCCCTCATTTTAGCCTCTCCTGAAAAAGCCAATGAATTGGTTTTAGAAGCATCAAAAAATGGATTAATTCTTTTCTGGTTACTCTTTGAAAAAAAAGCTGTGAGAATATCTCCCCCCTTAACTATTTCAATGGATGAATTGGAGAAAGGCTGCGATTTAATTTTAAAGATTTTAGATAAAAACACAAGGTCTTTAAATTAATCTCTTGTAGTGTTAACTAATTTGTTAATAATAACCCCCAGATTATAAGATTTGTTAATGGGATTACCCCTAAATTTAAATTAATTGAAACCCCAAGATATACGCTATGGCGTTAGATCCTAATGAAGAAGGCAGCGAGCCAATCGCAAAGTTTGAATCCATGCTCAAAACAGACGACGTGTACTTTTTTGACGCGGAGGATTTTGAAGACATCATACACCACTATCTCAATAATGGAAAGGTTTCATTGGCAAAAAAAGCCATTAAAATTGGTTTGGAACAACACCCTGAAACAACCCCTTTAAAGTTGTTAGAAATTGAAGTGATGGTCTTTGAGAACAAGCTAGATCTCGCAATTTCTCAATTGGATTACTTAGAATCTCTAGACCAAAAAAACGAGGAAATATATATTCAAAGGGCCAATATTTGGTCCAAGCAAGACAAACACCTTCAAGCTATTAGTTGTCTTGAGAAAGCGTTATTACTCACTGAAGACACTTTAGACATCTATGCCCTTTTGGGTATGGAATATTTGTTTTTAGAAGATTTTGAGAAAGCTAAGCACAATTTTATTAAATGTGTGGAAGAAGATCCTCAGGACTATGCCTCACTGTATAATATTATCTATTGCTTTGAATACTTAGAAGATCCTGATGGCGCTATTTCTTATCTCAATGATTACTTAGAAAAAGAACCTTATTGTGAAGTGGCATGGCATCAGCTTGGAAAGCAATACAAGAGTAAAGGTCTCTATAAAGAGGCGCTCACTGCCTTTGATTTTGCTATAATATCTGATGAATCATTTATTGGCGCTTATTTTGAAAAAGCCATGGTTTTAGAAAAACTCAAGCGCTATAATGAAGCTATTGAGAATTATGAGACCACTATAGACTTAGAGGATCCCACCGCCCATGCCTACCTTAGAATTGGCAGGTGTCATGAAAAAATTGGAAATTCAGATCTCGCACAACAATACTATTATAAAACAGTCCATGAGGACCCACTTTTAGACAAAGGTTGGCTAGCTATAACCAATTTTTATATTAGAGAGAAAAATTATGAAAAGGCACTTTATTACATTAATAAGGCCTTGCATATTGACACCGAAAATGAAGCTTATTGGAAAAAATGTGCGCAAATAAATGTAAGCTTAGGGCAATTAGACGAGGCAGATTTCGCCTACAAACAGGCCGTTGAGTTTGGAGATTATGATTTAAGTACATGGGAGTCTTGGGCCTTGGTAGTCATGGAAAATAAAGAATTTGAGGCGGCGAATCAAATACTGCTTCAAGCGATTGGTTTCTTCCCAGAAATTGCCTCCTTAAGGTATCGATTGGCATTTATTTTTGGGCTTTCTCAAGATATTGAGCAAAGCAAATACCATCTTTCTGAGGCATTGAGATTAGACTACAGTCTTCTAGCGCATTTCAAAAGTCAATATCCTGGTTTTTTTAACAGTACTTGGGTTTCCAATTTTATTAGCACCTCTAGCAAGGCTTCTAGTTAAAATACCCTATTTTTAAACTTTACGCTAGACATGCAAAAAAAAATAAACAGGAATTATATAGTCCTTTTTTTAAAAGGTATGGCTATGGGTGCTGCAGATGTGGTTCCTGGAGTTTCAGGTGGAACCATTGCTTTTATATCTGGTATTTATGAGGAGCTCTTAGAGAGTATTAATAATGTGAACCTCAAAGCCTTAAAAAAGTGGAAACAGGAAGGGATTAAAAGCTTTTGGGCACATATTAATGGAAATTTTTTAACAGCGCTTTTTCTAGGTATTGGTGTCAGTGTAATCTCACTAGCAAAAGGCATTAGTTGGCTTCTGAACCATGAGACTGTCCTGCTTTGGTCTTTCTTCTTTGGCTTGGTTTTAGCTAGTGTTGTTTTTATTGGAAAATCAATCAAAAATAAAAAACCTACAGATTATATCATGGCAGTTATTGGAATAGCCATAGCCATTGGTATAGGGGAATTGGGGGTAGTTGAAAACAGCCAACAACCGTTGTATTTATTTCTGTCTGGTGCCTTAGCCATTTGCGCTATGATTTTACCGGGCATATCTGGGGCATTTATTTTAGTATTGCTCGGTTCATATGAACCCATATTAAATGCGGTTCATCAAAGGGATCTGTTGATCATTGCCACTGTTGGTGCAGGCTGTATTATAGGTCTGGCCTCTTTTTCTAGAATTTTAAAATGGACCCTTAATCATTTTAAAAATCAAACACTCTCCATACTGATGGGGTTTATTATAGGATCCCTATCTAAAATATGGCCTTGGAAGGAAGTCGTTTCCTCAAGAATAGTTCGGGATAAAGAGATTGTTTTGGCCTCTAAAAATGTATTGCCTTGGGATTTTTCTGGGAACACACAAATAATTGCTGCTAGCTTGTTGGCTATTTTTGGCTTTTCGTTAATTTTCATCTTAGAAAAATCTGCCAATAAAAAAACCACCTAAGTGTTACATCATTGACATTATGGAGCAGCAAAGAACCTTACAAGACAACATATTCCTTTTTTTAAAGGGACTGGCTATGGGCGCTGCAAATAAAGTTCCAGGAGTCTCAGGTGGAATTGTAGCATTTGTTGGTGGTTTTTATGAAGAATTTATTTACGCGCTAAAAAAGGTCAATAAAAAAGCGTTCTTCCTGCTTGTATCAGGAAGATTTAAGCCTTTCTACTACTATATAAACGGTCCCTTTCTTTGGGTACTCCTTATGGGAATGATCGTAAGCTATTTTAGTGTTTCTAAAGTGCTCGATTATTTTCTACTCACTCAAGAAACCTATGTTTGGTCCCTTTTCTTTGGCATGATATTGGGATCCGTATACTATATATCCAAACAGTTTAAACAATGGAATAGCAGTACAATCCTATGGGGATTCATTGGACTGGGTATTGGTGTAAGTATTAGTTTTCTTAGCCCTGCCAAAGAGAATGACCACTTGTTGTTTGTGTTTTTCTGCGGAATGATTAGCGTATCTGGAATGACACTTCCTGGCTTATCTGGTTCATTCATACTAATGCTTTTAGGCAATTATGTACTCCTACTTGTGGATAGTGTTAATGCGCTTTACGACACTTTTTTTGAAATTATCCAAGGCGACTTTAGTTTTTGGAACAATCCAAAGCGACTTAAAACACTAAAAATACTTGCTGTTTTCACCTTGGGATCTACAGCCGGATTGGTTACTTTATCTCACTTAATCAGTGTTGTTTTGAAGCGCTTTAACGCCATTACTACAGCGATCATAATTGGTTTTATTTCCGGGTCTTTAGGGGTTGTTTGGCCCTGGAAAGAAACTATTTACAAACTGAATGAATTAGGAAAACCGTTGTTGGATTCAAACCAGCATAAAATAATATTAAATTACCAGAGATACATTCCTTCCATTCAAGAGGCGGCTACATGGTGGGCCATTTTTTGGATGGTAATAGGTTTTGTAATTTTAATGGCTTTAGAATCTTATGCACACAAAAAAAAGCAATAAATACGGATTACTAGGAAAAGATATTTCTTACTCTTTTTCAGGAAATTATTTTTCTAAGAAGTTTGAACAACTTAATCTTGAGGGATATACTTACGAGAATTTTGATTTTCAAGACCTCAGCAATTTTAATAAACTATTAGACCAAACAACAGACTTAAAGGGAATGAATGTAACCATTCCTTACAAGGAATCTGTAATACCTTTCTTGACTAAGCTAGATCCAACTGCTGCAGAAATAGGTGCGGTAAACACTATTAAGTTCACAAAAGAAGGGACCGTAGGTTACAATACAGACGTCATAGGGTTCAGAAAAGCCATAGAACCTCTTATATCTTCCGAGCATAAAAAAGCACTTATTCTTGGGACTGGTGGAGCATCTAAGGCAGTATCTCATGTTTTTAAAAGCATGGGTATTCCTTTTCTATATGTATCTAGACAATCTAAAGAGGGACAAATAAGTTACAAAGATCTCACAAAAGAGCTCTTACAAGAGCACTTAATCATTGTTAATTGCACGCCTATTGGTACCTTCCCTGAGATAGATCAAAAACCAGATATTGACTACAGTCAAATTGGTACAAATCATATTGCCTTTGATTTAATTTACAATCCCGAGCTAACGGCTTTTTTGAATGAAGCAAAATTAAGAGGGGCTAAAATTAAAAACGGCTATGAAATGTTAGTGGGCCAAGCAGAGGCTTCCTGGGAGATTTGGAATAGGTAAAATACTTAGGGTTTAAAAAAACAATAAATTTTTATATATAGTTATATGTTAGTATATTACTAAGGATAAGAAAGGGCAGAAACCCTCTCTATTTTGAACTGACAAAAACCATATAACATGTTAGAAGAAAAAGACGGAAACCTACAAGATCCGGTAGGAAAGGAAGATTTAAAAGTTGAAAAACAAACCCATCATGAGGAAAATACTTCGCAAGAAGATCCTCAATCTGAAATTGATAATTCTAATGCAGAAGACGCAGAAGATGTAGATAATGCTTCCAGACATAGTATTCCAGATTTGGACTATGAAACATTGAATATGGAAAATCTAGTCGGGGAACTTCAAAGGCTAGTCAAAAATGAAAAAGTCCAAGCAATTAAAAAGAATGTGGACGCTATAAAAGCAGCCTTTGATGTTAAATTTCAAGATTTCTTGGAACAAAAAAAGGCAGAGTTCATAGAGGGAGGCGGTAACGAAATAGACTTTAGATACAATTCTGTAGCCAAAAGACAATTTAATGAGGTGTATGGCGAGTATCGCGAGAAAAAAGACGCCTATTATAAAACCTTAGAGTCTAACCTTCAAAACAACCTCAAGAAACGCCTAGATCTCATAGAAAGACTCAAGGGCTTAGTAAATGTAGAAGAAGACATTAACGACACTTACAAGAACTTTAAGGAAATACAAAAAGAATGGAAAAATGCAGGGGCAATTCCAAGAACTCACTACAATGATGCTTGGAAAACCTATCACCATCATATGGAAATCTTTTATGATTTCTTAAACCTTAACAGGGAACTGAGGGACTTAGATTTTAAACACAATCTTGAGGAAAAACTCAAAATTATTGAAAAAGCAGAAGCACTTCAGACAGAAACTGATATTCATAAAGCATTCCAAGAGCTTCAAACACTTCATAAAATATGGAAAGAAGATCTAGGTCCTGTAGACAAGGAAAATAGAGAGGCAGTTTGGGATCGTTTTAGCGCAGCTACTAAGGTCATTCATGAAAAAAGACAAGAGCATTTTAAATCCTTAGAAAAAGGTTTTGAAGGAAATCTAGAAATAAAGCTTGAAATTATAGCTAAGATTAATGCGGTTAGTGAAGGTATTGCCACTACACATAAAGGGATTCAAAGCCAGATGAAAACGGTAGAAACCCTCAGGAATACATTTTTTGAAACTGGAAAAGTACCTCAAAAACAAAATGAAAAAACCTGGAAAGCATTTAAAGCTGCTACTAAGCTATTTAATCAGCATAAAAATAGTTTCTACAAGCACTTAAAAAATGAGCAGCAAGAAAATCTTGATGCAAAGAAAGCATTACTAGAAACTGCTAATTCCCTCAAAGATAGCGAAGTGAGTGATGAAACTACGCAGACTTTTAAGCGTATTCAAAATGAGTGGAAAACAATTGGGCATGTACCTAGGAAGTATTCAGATAAAATCTGGAAATCATTTAAGGCTGCTTGTAATACCTATTTCACCAATGTGAATAAGAGTAAAAATGCAAACAATGCTGTAGAAGAGGAAAATTTAACCGCCAAAGAGAAGGTGCTGGCAGACTTAAAAGCATATGACCTAGGGGCAGATAATGAAAAAGACCTCACTTTTATAAAAGCACAAATAGCTGCTTGGAAAAATATTGGAAGGGTACCTTTTAAAAGCAAAAACATTAACAATACCTTTAATAAGGTTTTAGACGCCCTATTTCTTAAATTAAATATTGACAAACAGGCGGGGGAATTGCTTAAATACGGAGACAAACTCAATCAGTTGGCCAGTTCTGATAATGACTATGCACTTGCTAACGAAAAAGCTTTTATTCGCAAAAAGATTGAAGAGTCTAAAAATGAGATGCGACAATTAGAAAACAACTTAGAATTCTTTTCAAATGCATCTGAAGACAATCCTGTAGTTAAAGAAGTTGTCCATAAAATTAATAAACACAAAGAAGATATTGACACTTGGAAAGAAAAACTCAAAAAGGTCAATATACTAACACATAAAATAAATAAAGAGGAAGAAGAGGCTGCAAACGAAGAAGCTACTGAGGAAGGAGCAACAGAGTAAAGCATACCTTAAGACAAAAAAAAGCCCTGCTCGCTGAGCAGGGCTTTTTTTACACTAGGATTTCATCGCAAACTAACTACTTGGCTACATTTACAGCCCTAGTTTCTCTAATCACAGTGATCTTAACTTGACCAGGATAAGTCATATCTGTCTGAATCTTTTGTGAAATTTCAAAGGATAGTTCAGAAGCTTGGTCATCTGTAACGCGCTCACTTTCTACAATTACCCTTAATTCCCTACCCGCCTGAATGGCATAGGCTTTCTGCACTCCTGGAAAACCAAAAGCAACATCTTCTAAGTCTTTTAATCTTTGAATATAAGAGTCTAATACCTGTCTTCTAGCTCCTGGTCTTGCACCACTAATGGCATCACAGACTTGTACAATAGGAGCGATAAGGGTATTCATTTCAATTTCATCATGGTGGGCTCCAATAGCATTACATACATCTGGCTTTTCTCCAAACTTCTCAGCCCATTGCATTCCCAAGATAGCGTGAGGGGTTTCTACCTCTGCCTCTGTATTAGGAACTTTACCAATATCGTGAAGAAGACCTGCACGCTTGGCTAGTTTTGCATTAATCCCCAATTCAGCAGCCATAACTCCACAAAGCTTAGCCACTTCTCTAGAGTGTTGCAATAGATTCTGGCCGTAAGAAGAACGATACTTCATACGTCCAACCGCTTTAATGAGTTCAGGATGTAATCCATGAATTCCTAAATCAATTACGGTACGCTTACCTATGTCTATAATTTCTTCTTCAATTTGCTTCTCTGTTTTCTTAACAACCTCTTCAATTCTAGCAGGGTGAATTCTACCATCAGTCACTAATTTGTGCAATGACAATCTAGCAATCTCCCTACGCACAGAATCAAAACATGAAAGAATTATAGCATCTGGTGTGTCGTCTACAATAATCTCTACTCCAGTAGCTGCCTCAATAGCCCTGATATTTCTACCCTCTCTACCAATAATTCTACCTTTAACGTCGTCTGATTCAAGATTAAATACGGAAACACAGTTTTCCACCGCTTCCTCTGTACCAATCCTTTGAATGGTGTTAATGATGATTTTTTTAGCTTCTTGCTGGGCGGTTAACTTAGCCTCTTCCATGGTAGATTGCATATAGGCCATAGCGTCAGATTTAGCCACATCTTTCAAAGAAGCCAATAACTGTTCCTTAGCTTCATCTGCAGACAAGCCAGAAATAACCTCGAGTTGCTGTACTTGATTTTTGTGCAGTTTATCTAATTCCGACTGCTTTTTATCTAGAATTTCAGCTTTGTGAGTCGTTTCCGCAATCTTTTGCTCTAATGAGTCATTTATTTTTTTTGTCTTAGACAATTCATTGCTCACTTGAGATTCTTTATCTCTGGTACGTTTTTCAGATTCTCCAATTTTTTTCTCCTTTGAAAGGATCACCTTCTCATGTTCTGCTTTTAACTCCAAAAAGCGCTCTTTGGCCTGAAATATTTTGTCTTTTTTAATATTCTCGCCTTCGTTTTTAGCGTTTTTAATAATTGCAAGTGCGTCTTTTCTCGCATTGATAATGGTCTTTGAGGCTTTCCCCTTTTCCAAAAACTTTGCGATAGCAAACCCAACTGCAAGGCCTAAAACGGCCGATATTATGATTGTTGTACTATCCATTTGTATTTAATTAATTATATAAAAAAAGCCCACATTGGATTGGGTTTTGAACAAACTCTGAATAAACAGGTTTAGGGCTAACAAATTACTTAAGTTTCCTTATACGAGTAAGGCATGCTTGCATAATCTAAACTCACCCTTTTAAAAAAAATTAGCGTTGAGTTTGTCAAAAAATAAATACCAGTGTGGGCAATGATGTTATTTAAAAGAACGTATTATCCTAACGAATTGTCAATCACTTCCTCAAGCGCTTTTAAACGCTCTTGAACCTCTTTATTATCTTGAGATTCTTCTATATTACTCTGAGTTGTCTTTGAGGCAAAATGCAAGGCGCACATGGCCAAAACATCTTGTTTATCCCTCACAGCATAATTTTGCTCAAAGTTTTTAGCAAGCAATTCTATTTGTTTAGCGGCTTTTCTTAAACCTTCCTCTTGAGATGGAGCAATCGTCAATGGATATACCCTGTCAGCAATTGAAAGCTTTATTTTAAACGTATTTGACATACATTATTTAGAGAGCGCCCCTATACAATAGTCAAGCTCTTTTATTAAGGTGTTAATCTTCAGTTTCGCTTCGGTAGTGTTTTCATCACTGCCTAACATAGACTGTGCTAATTTTAAAGCATTGTATTTCTCTTCCCAATAAGTGGCCTGTGATTTTGCGTATTCACAGGTTTTTTTCGCTTCATCAAGTTCCTTTCTTAAAAGGGCAGAATTCTCTTTAACTCCTTCTAAATGGTGAACTAATTTGCTTACCTTATTTTCTAAAGAACCTACAATTTCTTTAAGATGATTCATTTGCAACTGTCCATACTAATAAAACAAAGTTAATATAAAACTTGGTATTCTTAGAATTGCAGCCCAATAGTTTTAAATTTATTAAATGTCAGCCCAAAATTATAGACAAAATTATCCGGATAAAGCCTCCAAGCCCTTCTGTATCTAAGGCAGTTTATTTACTTTTGAACATCAAATGAAAACACTGTATTTTTTTTTCGCATTAGGTTTATTAGTTGGTCCATTGTACGCTCAAAAAGCTTTGGACAACAAGGTTTCAGATACTATATACAATGCGCCCCTTAACATCCCCTTATTATTAGCTGGTAATTTTGGTGAGCTAAGGTCTGATCATTTTCATTCAGGCTTAGATATTAAAACAAAACACCAGCAAGGCCTAAAAGTATTCTCTATTGCAGATGGCTATGTGTCTAGAATAAAAATTTCACATTGGGGATATGGAAAAGTGCTCTATGTAAACCATTACAATGGTACTAGTAGCGTATACGCCCATTTACAAAAGTTTTCTCCTGAAATAGAAAAATTTGTGCAAGACAAACAATACGCTAACAAATCGTATACCATTCAGCTTTTTCCAAAAAAAGACAGTCTCAAAGTGTACAAAGACAGCCCTATTGCATTTTCTGGAAATAGTGGTGGGTCCACCGCACCACACCTTCACTTTGAAATGAGAAAAACTGGTACTGCCATAGCTATAAATCCACTTCAGTTCCCCTATGAAGTATTGGACAAAACACCACCAACCCTTCAAAAACTATTCGCTTATCCCATAGGTGAAAGTAGTCATATAAACAGAAGTGAAAACAAAGTGCAACTTTCATTTAAAAGAACCCCTGAAGGCATTTATCAGGTAAGTCCTATAGAGGCAAAAGGATCATTTTACATAGGAGTCAAAGGCTATGACAGACAAGAACTAACCGCAAATAAAAATGGTATTTATCAATATAGACTTTCATTAAATGATACGCTGATTGGTGAAATTAAATTAGACCAATTTTCATTTAATGAAACTAAGGGTATTAATACGCTCATAGACTATCCACATTTGATTAAACATAGGGAGCGTATTGTACAATTGTTTCAAAATGCACGAAAACCATTAAGTATATTTAAAACAATAAAAAACAAAGGGATTGTTAGCATAAAGCCCAATGAAACAATTGATCTTGAACTGACCCTAATGGACATTCATGGCAATAATATAAGAATTAAGATACCTGTTTTAGGTACTTCAGAAGAAGTAACAATAAAAAAAACACTTAACAAAACACCTTTCCCAGTATGGTCTAAAAATCCTGCACATTACAAACTAGCCCATGGCAGTCTCTATTTCCCGGCTAATAGCTTTTACGAAGATGTTTATTTAAACTTAGAAACGACTAAAGATACTATTAGCGTACACAAACCTATGTGGGCAGTAAAAAAACCATTTACCCTAAGTTTTAATTCACAGAACAGTTCCTTTTCTAAATACAGTTACATTGCTTACATGCTCGGTTCAAAGTCTTCCATTTACAGCACTACTAAAAAAGACGGTGATTGGCTGAGTACTAAGACCAATAAATTGGGAACCTATGTAGTTAAACAAGACTCTATACCTCCAAGCATAAGACCAAAAAACTTTAAGAGCAATCAAAATATTAGAAATTATCAGTTTTTGAGTCTTGAAATTAAAGATCAAGAAACCGGAATTGAAAGCTACTCAGGAAGTTTAAACGGAGAATGGATTCTCATGGAATACGAACCTAAAACCAATACACTTACCCATCATATAGGTGCAAGAACAAATCTTCAAAAAAACAACGAATTAACAATACAAGTCATAGATATGTTGGGAAATTCCCAGACATACACCACTCTCTTAAGCCTTTAAATACACTATGAAAAATCAATTATTAAATAGGCAAAACAAAGTAAAACTTAGTATTTCAGTCATATGCCTATTCTTTACACAATTGGCATTGGGCCAAAAGAATATCTATGAAAATAAACAATTCAAAAACATCACTGCCACGCATCAAAGTATTGCGATCCTTCCTTTTCTAGCTTCAGTAAATTTAGAACAAGGATTAACTGATGAAATGCAATTAGAATTAGAGGCCTCTGAGGGCTATGCTGTTCAAGAAGCCCTAGAAACATACTTTCTTAAAATGGAGAAAAGAAAGCATTACAGGGTGAATTTCCAAAATATAAAAGACACCAATGCTTTTCTAAAAAAACAAGAAATAGGCTACAATTCACTAGATATTTTAAGCGTAAAAGAATTGGGAGAAATTTTAGGGGTAGACGCTATTATTAGTGGTACCATAACCCTAAACGTTCAGCTATCCAGGGGAGCCACCAAATCGTTTAAATTATTAGATTATGTGACAGGGAATACTAAATACGGCCGTATAGGCATAAAAATAAGTGATGTGAAAACTGGTAAACTTCTCTGGAAGTACGAGAAACAGATAGACAGAAAAACCGGTAAAAACACGAATGAACTTATAGGTTCAATGATGAGGCAAGCCAGTAGAAAATTTCCCTACGAAAAATAGTAGCCTTAAAAATCTCTAATTCTTACTTTTCGGAAAACTCTTTTAAGACATTAATCGTATAATCTATTTCTTCTTTAGTGTTAAATGAAGAAAAAGAAAACCTCAAAGAGGGCATGGCCAATTGTTCCTCTGTAAGAAAAGCAGACAACACATGTGATCCTTTGTTACTTCCAGACTGACAGGCGCTCCCTTTAGAACAAGCAATTCCTTTCAAATCTAGGTGAAATAATAGCATCTGTGCCTTTTGGGCATTAAATGGTAAACGCACATTGACTAAAGTGTAGGTACTCTTCTCCATATCCCCCGAAAAACCGTTAAAAGACACAGCTGGAATGGCTTTATTTATTTCACTAATAAAGTACTTTTTTAAACCCTCAATATAAACACGTTCCTTATCCAAGTGTTCATATGCCAAAACAAAAGCCTTTTCAAGGCCTACAATGTTGTGATAGGGCTCTGTACCTGCTCTAAAACCTCGCTCTTGTGAGCCTCCTACAATAAATGATTTTAAAGGAGTGTCTTTTCTTATATAAGCAAAACCAATCCCTTTAGGCCCATGAAATTTGTGAGCAGCTGCAGCTAAAAAGTGAATTTTAATCTTTTGTAAATCCCAAGGAAAATGACCAATTGATTGGACCGTATCTGAATGGAGATAAGCCCCATAAGACTCACAAAGAGCAGCTACTGTGGGAAGGTCTAAAATATTTCCAATTTCATTATTAACATGCATTAAACTCACTAAAACAGTCTCTTTTAACCCGCTTAGTATTTTTTCTAAATCCAAAAGGTCTGGATTTCCATTGGCATCTACTGCTACATGATGGGCAGTAACTCCATTAAACGCCACTAATTCATCTATAGTATGTAAAACAGCATGGTGCTCCATTGTAGTGGTTACTATATGTTTTACACCCAAATCCCTTACAGCACATTTTAAAACCATATTATCTGCCTCTGTACCTCCTGAAGTAAATATAATTTCTGAAGGATGAGCTCCTAAAGTAGCTGCAATAGTTTTTCTTGCCTGTTCTACAGCTGTCTTGGCAGTCCTACCAAAACTGTGTGTAGAAGAAGGGTTTCCAAAGCATTTTTCTAGGGCGTTTTGAATACTATTAATCACTTCACCCCTTACTGGAGTCGTTGCAGCATTGTCAAAATAAACAGCTTTCATTCTTTAGTTTTTATGGGACCATAAAAATATATTAAATAAATGTATTTGACAGATTTATAGAGAAAAGCATTGAAAATAATTACATTTGACAGCAAATTGATACCCATGAAAAGTAGCACATTAATACGTAAACTATTTTTAGCTGTTCTCCTAATGTCTTTATTTTTTAGCTGTAGCGATGGAGATATTACAATTCAAAGTATAAGCTTCAATGAAATTGGTATTGAAAGCTGTACACAATCCACAGCAACCACATTATTGTTTAAAATTAATGGTACAGAATCACTAGCGCTACAACTTCCAGAAGGGCTTTTAAAAAACAGTGTGAGTGAACAAACCATACAAAGTAGCATTCCCAATCAGGCTACCCTTAATTATAGGATTTTTTCCGAAGACATAAGTGCTTCCTACTACTGCAGTGTGTTACCTGAGATAGGTGTAAATGTGATTAAAGATGCCAATGCAACTGCAGGAACAATATTCATTAATACGAGCCTAAGCGAAGACGGCAATAGTTTTGAACATGAAATTCAATTGAGTGGTGTAAGCTTTACAGACCAAGATGGTAAGCGAATTACAGATGTGAACTTAAATGATTTTGGCATATTTACCACCCCAAAATAATTACAGCTCCCTTCTAACCTGTTGTGTCAAATAAACTTCAGTAGCTCCCAAGCCATATTTCTTATAATCTCCCTCGTAGACCCTTATTCCCTCATACCTTTTAAAGATGTATTTTAATTCCTCTTTAAGCACTCCTGCACCTACTCCATGAATAAATACTACCTTTTGAATTTTTTTAGCTATAGCAAACTCTAACTGCCGCTGGGCAGTATCTAATTGTATGTTTAACATGTCATAATTAGAGAGATTGGTCGCATTGGTTAGCTGGCCAATATGAAGATCTACTTCCATTTTAGGTACATCCCTATCTTTTTTAGAAACAGTGGCCTTATAATTGGGCTTTTTATCTTGCTTTAGGTGCTTGATCTTAGCCACCTCATAATTAGACACCTGCAAACCTTCTTCAGGAAGAATAAGTAATTCTCTAGTGGTAAACTTCATTAAAAAACCAAAGGTAGTTTCAACTTCCAGAATATCTCCCATTACTGCAGTAACGACACCTTCAATATCTTGATCTAATACACAAACCTTGTCTCCTAATTTAAATGACATATCAAAATAGTCGTTTCAAAAATGAATACTTCACAAATTATTGCTCAAAGGAAGCTAAGGTTTTAGTGATAATAGCCACACATGCCAAAAGTTGTTCTTTATTCATCACTAATGGTGGTGCAAACCTGATAATATTTCCATGGGTTGGTTTCGCTAGCAAACCATTATCTCTAAGGGCCAAACAAATATTCCAAGCAGTATCACTTTCTTCCGTATCGTTAATTAAAATAGCATTTAACAAGCCTTTACCCCTAACACCTTTCACTATCGTAGATTGGTCTACATATTTCTGTATTTCTTTCCTAAACAAATGACCTAAATCAAAGGCATTTTGAGCCAAAGACTCCTCTTTGACCACTTCTAAGGCAGCAATCCCAACCACAGCAGCTACAGGGTTTCCTCCAAAAGTACTCCCGTGATTTCCAGGCGCAATTACCTTCATTATAGCATTGTTTGTCAATACAGCAGAAATG
The DNA here is from genome assembly GCA_029238555.1 of Flavobacteriaceae bacterium. Next base: position 6,443 of record JAQWFV010000037.1, on the reverse strand, counting down.
GGGTATGCACCACCAGAAATAGCTTTTCCCAGGATTAAAATATCTGCTTTCACCTCAGGTGTTCCGCTGCAGTGCCTGTCTGAACAGGAGCAATTACCACAAGTAGCTAATAATTTTCCTGTTCTAGCAATGCCAGTTTGAACCTCGTCTGCAATAAAGAGTACATTGTACTTGTCACAAAGTGCCTTTGCAGCTGCTAAATAGCCCTCAGAAGGCACATAGACTCCGGCTTCTCCCTGAATAGGTTCCACTAAAAAACCAGCAATAGAGGGATCAGAAGCCAGTGTTGCCTCTAAAGCATCAATATTGTCGTAGGGTATTTTAATAAAACCTTCTGTAAATGGTCCAAAATTATTTTGAGCTACTGGGTCATTTGAAAATGACACTATGGTTGTTGTTCTACCGTGAAAATTATTTTCACAAACCACAATTTTGGCTGTGTTTTTGGGCAAATTCTTTACCTCATAACCCCACTTTCTACAGATTTTTAAAGCTGTTTCTACAGCTTCTGCTCCAGTATTCATAGGAAGCAGTTTGTCATATCCAAATGTTTCGGTAGCATATTTCTCAAATACACCCAATTTATCATTGTAAAAAGCTCTTGAGGTGAGCGTAAGCGTCTGTGCCTGATTCACCATGGCTCCAACAATCTTCGGATGGCAATGCCCCTGATTCACTGCAGAATATGCAGATAAAAAATCAAAATATTTATTTCCATCTACATCCCAAACATAAACACCTTCACCTTTAGATAGAACTACCGGCAATGGGTGGTAATTGTGGGCACCGTATTTATCTTCTAATTCAATAGCTTGCTGTGCACTTATTTTAACTGTTTGAGACATAAATGTTTTTTAATGATTGATGTAATATTAGACTACAAAAAAGAAATAGCCTGTTTGCCACAAAGCTACAATTTTAAATAAAAAAGATAGTACTTTTGCCCCATGCGAAAAAGAAGAAATCCCCTTGTATTCGAAAACATCTTAGTAACAGACACTGCTGCTAAGGGAAAAACGGTTGGAAAAGCACCAGACGGTCGCGTAATTTTCATCAATAATGCTGTTCCTGGTGACATTGTAGACGTTAAAACCACCAAAAAAAGAAAAGCATACTTCGAAGGAACCGCTGTGGCATTTCACCAAAAATCAGAAAAAAGGGTACCACCAGCATGTGAACACTTTGGTGTTTGTGGCGGTTGTAAATGGCAGCACATGGGGTATGAGCACCAAATCGCTTATAAGGAACAAGAGGTTTTAAATAACTTAAAGAGAATTGGACATATAGATCTCCCAGAAGTGACTCCAATTGCCGGAGCCCCTGAGGCATATTTTTACAGAAACAAAATGGAATTTTCTTTCTCAGACAGTAGGTGGTTAACCCCTGAAGAGATTCAAGAAAAAGACACCATAGAAGACAGAAACGCTTTGGGTTTTCACATTCCAGGTATGTGGGATAAAATTCTTGATATAAAAAAATGTCACCTCCAAGCAGATCCATCGAATGAAATGAGATTATTTGTGAAACAATTTGCAATAGCAGAGGGAATCACATTTTTTAATCCCAGAAATCATACTGGAGAATTGAGAACACTCATGATCAGAACGAGTTCAAATGGAGAATATATGGTTCTGGTGCAATTCTGTGAAAACAATCCTACCAATAGAATTAAACTCCTAGAGGCTATAAAAACACAATTTCCTAGTATTACCTCTTTACAATACGTCATAAATCAAAAAGCCAACGACACTATTTATGATCAAGAGGTCATTTGTTTTAGTGGTAGAGATCACATCATTGAAGAGATGGAAGGCTTACAGTTTAAAATAAATGCCAAATCTTTCTACCAAACCAACGCTGCACAAGCGTATAACTTATATAAAATCACCAGAGATTTTGCAGGACTTACTGGCAACGAATTGGTATATGACCTGTACACAGGCACAGGAACTATTGCACAATTTATTTCTAAAAAAGCTCAAAAAGTAATAGGCATTGAATCAGTTCCGGAAGCTATTATAGACGCTAAAGCAAATGCAATTCACAACAATATAGACAATGTTGAATTTTATGTAGGAGACATGAAAAATGTATTTTCCCCCTCTTTTATAGCCTTGCATGGCAAGGCCGATGTCTTAATAACAGATCCCCCAAGAGATGGAATGCATAAAGATGTGGTAGAAGAAATTCTAAAAATGGCACCTGACAAAATTGTGTATGTAAGCTGCAATAGTGCTACACAAGCAAGAGATTTAGGACTTATGAAAGAAAAATACGATCTGACCAAAACACAAGCTGTTGACATGTTTCCCCAAACACACCATGTAGAAAATGTTGTACTTTTACACCGCAATACAATAATATGAGTAAAACCGTTTTTAAATATTGTCTTTTCTCCCTTTTTGCTTCCCTTTTATTGTGTTGTGAAAAAGATGATATATGTATTCAAGACGTTGCGGAAACTCCCGATTTAATTCTTCTGATGTTAGATTCTAATGATGAAAATATTAGAAAAAGTCCTCCTGGATTTAATATCAGAGCCATTGGCACTGAAAACGTACTCCTCCAATCCCGAGGCGACTCTATTCCACTCCCCTTAAACACCCAAGAGAAAGTAATTCAATTTGAATTCATTTTAAATCAAGGAAGTGAGAATGAAAATATCGACACCCTACAAATAAACTATGATAGAATAGATCAATTTATTAATAGAGCGTGTGGTTACCGTGCAAACTTCATACTGCAACAACCCGCAATAACGCTCTTAAACCCCGGAAATGACTGGATTAAAGGATTTGTCATTTTAAAAGACACCATTACAGATGAGAAAGCTGCGCACTTGGGTATATTATATTAGTTTTTGGAGTATTGGATTCTTAGGTTTTACACAAAAAACCCAGCCAGCTGGTACCCAAAAAGAAGTACTTCTTGACTCGCTTCCAGTAAAAGAAAAAACACCTTTAAGTCTTCGTTTTGGTATTGATTTATTCCGCCTCACACGCACACAATTTTCTAATGATTATAGTGGCCTTGAGCTTGTTGGGGATTTACGTGTTCGCGAAAAACTATTTCTCGCCATTGAACTCGGAAATGAAAAAACCACAAAACAATCCGAACAGATAAATTTTACGACAAGTGGGAGTTATTACAAAATCGGAATAGACTACAATATGTATGATAACTGGGAAGGAATGAATAATAATGTCCATCTTGGTTTTCGAATTGCCTCAAGTAGCCACAACCACTTGATCAACAACTACACCTTACTAGATAGAACTCCTTTTTGGCCCAACTTCGACACCCCCATAAATGCTGGTTTCGCAACAGGAGAACGAGCGAACTTAAATGCGCAATGGTTTGAAATTGTTGCTGGATTTAAAGTTCAACTACTAAACAACATTTATTTGGGGCTTAGCCTAAGGCTCAATAGATTATTAAGTGATAGTATCCCTGACAATTTTGATAATATTTTTATACCGGGTTTTAATCAAAAGACCGATGAAAATAAATTTGGGGGAGGCTTCAACTACACCCTCACCTACAACATCCCTTTTGCTTCAAAAAAGAACTAAGTTAGTCTTCTTTAAGTTTATGAATTCGCTTGGTACCCTCATAAATCGGATAGAGCAGCAGTCGGGATTCTAACTTTCCATTAAATAATTTAATTTTCCGACTAGGACGTAATCCAACATGCTTGAGGGCCTCCATATTGGAACTGATCATCCATGCCTGTGTGTTCGGAAAACTCTGCTTAAAAGAATCTCCAATCCCTTGATAAAGAACATTCATATCCCCTTCCAGGCGTTCTCCATAAGGAGGGTTGGTCAACAGATGAAGGGGGCCTTTGGTTTCCTTTTCAACTTGGAAAAAATCTTTCTTCTCAATGGTTATAAAATCACTAAGATTAGCATTTTCAACATTCTGAATTGCTTTCTCAACAGCAGAAGGAGCCTTATCAGAACCTTTTATCTGTACATTAGGATTGATGATCTTCTTTAACTGGCTGGTTTTGATAGTTTCCATCAATGATTCATCCCAATCCTTCCATTTTTCAAAGGCAAAAGACTTTCGATTAATGTTTGCTGGAATTTTACATGAAAAAAGGGCTGCCTCAATCAAGATAGTTCCACTCCCACACATAGGGTCATAAAAATCCGTGTTTCCTTTCCACCCTGAAAGTTGAATCAATCCCGCTGCAAGCACTTCATTTAGTGGAGCAATATTGGTTGCCGTGCGGTACCCACGATGGTGCAAAGAAGCACCAGAACTATCTAGGGAAATAGTACACTGATCGTTTTGGATGTGTAAATTGATTCGTAGATCAGGACGGTTCATTTCCACACTGGGACGTGCCTGAAATTCATCTCTAAAACGGTCTACTAAGCCATCTTTTGCTTTTTGTGAAGCATATTGTGAATGCGTAAACAATTCACCATACACAACACTATCGATTACAAATTTGGAATCTACCTCCAAATAATCGGTCCATGGAAAATCATAAAATAATTGATACAAGTCGTTATCACTTTCAATAGTAGCGGTATGGATTGGTTTTAAAATTTTTAGTGCGGTACGTAAACAGAGGTTAGCCTTATACATAAATCCCTTATCTCCTACAAAAGAAACAGCACGATTTCCTATTTCAACCTCTTGAGCACCTAGTTGTCTTAATTCTTTTGCAAGAATCTCTTCAAAACCAAAGAAAGTTTTGGCAAGCATTTTAAAATTTTGTTCCATGAGCAGTATTAGCCCTCAAAAATACTTTAAATTTATTGACTTATAGAAAGAACAATTAAAGGATGGATACAGTATCTTCTTTGGGATTTATTTTACCCTTTATTGGAGCCGGTTTAGGAATGACTATAGCCTTTATAGCAAAGCCTAAAACCTCCAATGGACTAAAATTAATTTTAGCCTTTAGTGGTGCCTTTCTCCTCGGTATTACCATCTTTCATCTGATGCCTGAAGTCTTTTCTGATAAAGGATTTGAGGCCGGACTTTGGATAATAGGGGGAATTGTATTGCAAATACTTCTGGAATTTCTTTCCCAAGGGGCAGAACACGGCCACACCCATCTTAAAGAAAAGGGAGTACTCCCCAAGGTCTTATTTTTAAGCTTGTGTTTGCATGCGTTTATTGAAGGAATGCCGCTACAAAAACAGCCAGCTCTTGTTTGGGGAATCTTTATCCATAAAATCCCAATTGGCATGGTGCTTTTTTATATGGTATGGAATGTAAGCAATACCAAGGTAATAAAACTACTTTTTCTTTTTCTCTTTGCTCTCATGAGTCCTCTCGGAGGAATCGCATTCATACATTTTGACTTTTTAAAAAGTCTACAACTCCCTATTACTGCACTAGTTATGGGAATGCTTTTACACATCGCCACAACCATTCTTTTTGAAAGTAACCAAGGACACGCATTTAATATTCGTAAATTACTAAGCATCCTTGTGGCATTTACCATTTCCTATTTATTGTAAATTTCCATTCATTACACTTTTTTGACCACTCAAGAAATACTAGCTAACTGCTAACTACTTTTGAATTTTCAGTGTAAGTGTTTTTATAGAAATTCGTAACAAGAAAGAAATAAAACTATATATACTTGAAAACTATATCACAACATACAAACCCAAACCGTTTTTTTAAAAACATTTCCCGGAGGTATAGATCGTTACATCTTCTTGTTGAACTCTTTCAAGCACCCTCTTCAACCTTTGCTTTCAACGCTAAAAGCCATCCAAAAACCTCCTTAACTTCTATTTATTTTAATACTTAACCTATTTATTTTGTTTATTTTTTTATTTTGATTTTTTGATTAATGCTGAAAAAACCTCACTTGCCCTAAGTGGGGTTTTTTTATGTAGTTCCCAAAAATGTCAAATCAAAAACTGGGTGAAGTAATCAAAAAAATAAAAGTAGTATAAAAACCACTAGATTAACTCCATAAAAACACCTAGAAGAAAATTCCTACAAAAGATATTTTGTTTTGGGCGTTTTAGAGTCGATTCAGGTAAACAACAGAGCATCTACCACTAATTCACATTTCATCTTTGGATAATACAAAAAAAAAGACCCGTTCACGATTGTGAACGGGTCTTCGAAGAAGGCGGCGACATACTCTCCCACCGGATGGCAGTACCATCTGCGCTAGTAGGCTTAACTTCTCTGTTCGGAATGGGAAGAGGTGAGCCCTACTGCTATAACCACCTTAATTGTCGTAGCGTTTTTACACTACATAATAACGTTGACACATCAAAAAGATGCAAATATATTGTTGTAATAATTGATAATAGTCTCTTTAATTAGCGACAATTTTTTAAAGAAAAAGTGCCACGATAGGCCTATGGGTAATTAGTATCACTCGGCTATGACATTACTGCCTTTACACCTGTGACCTATCAACGTAGTCGTCTCCTACGACCCTTAAAAGAAATCTC
>JAQWFV010000019.1 GCA_029238555.1 Flavobacteriaceae bacterium | reverse complement strand
CAAAAGCTTCAAAATAAATTTGAAAACCAATTTGTAAACTCAAACTCAAGTGTAGAGGGAATTGCCAACTCATTGGCTAGAAACTTCATGCTTTATGGAGACACCTCTTTAATCAATAAAGAGATTGACATTTACAGATCTGTGACCCGAGAGGAAATTCAAAAAGTGGCAGAAGCTTATTTAAAGCCCAACCAAAGAGTTGTGATTGATTACCTACCTACCCCTAAAGAAGAAACCAAATAGTTATGAAAAAAATTATACTGAGTTTAGTCATTGCGCTTACAACTGTGAGCCTTTACGCACAAATAGATAGAACTACAATGCCTGAGGCTGGACCAGCCCCAACAATCAATTTAGAGGAACCCACCCGTTTTGAACTTAAAAATGGATTGACCGTAATGGTGGTAGAAAACCACAAATTACCCAGGGTATCTATTCAATTAAGCATAGATAATCCACCGAGCTTAGAAGGAGAAAAAGCAGGCGTTTCAAGTTTAGCTGCTGGACTATTAGGTAACGGAAGTACCAATATATCTAAAGATGCCTTTAACGAAGAGGTGGATTTTTTAGGCGCTAGTTTAAATTTTGGTGCGTCTTCTGCTTTTGCCAGCTCACTGTCTAAATATTTTCCTAGGATATTAGAGCTTATGGCAGACGCTGCCATTAATCCTAATTTTACGGAAGAGGAATTTCAAAAAGAAAAAGAAAAACTGCTGACCGGTTTAAAATCACAAGAAAAAGATGTTTCTGCTATGGCTGGTAGGGTTCAAAGTGCCATTGCCTATGGTAAAGAGCATCCTTATGGAGAGTTTGCTACAGAAGAAACCGTGAACAAAGTAAGCCTTGAAGATGCTAAAAAATTCTACCAAACTTACTTTAATCCAAACAATGCTTATTTGGTGATCATTGGTGATGTAGACACAAAAGCGGTTAAAAAATTAGTGAAGAAGCATTTTAATTCTTGGGAGAAAGGCGCTCAAGTATTGACCAATTGGAAAAATCCTGTAGCATCTAACGAAGCGACCATTAACTTTATAGACATGCCCAATGCAGTTCAGTCCGAAGTGAGTGTTCAGAATGTAGTAAATCTTCAAATGAAAGATCCAGACTACCTTCCAACCTTAATGGCCAATAGAATATTAGGTGGTGGGGGTTCTGCCAGATTATTTCAAAATTTGAGAGAAGACAAAGCATACACTTACGGCTCGTATTCAAGCATTGGAAACAGCAAATATGTTCCTTCAAGGTTTAGAGCGTATGCCAGTGTTAGAAATGCTGTGACTGATTCAGCTGCGGTACAGATATTAGAAGAGATTCAAAAAATTACGGCTGAGCCAGTAACCCAAAAAGAATTAGATGCTGCAAAAGCCACTTATGTGGGGAATTTTGTCATGGCACTGGAAAGACCTAGCACAATTGCTAATTACGCATTAAATATTGAAACAGAAGGGTTACCAAAAGACTTTTACAAAACCTATTTAGAGCGCATTAACGCCATTACTGTGGCTGATGTTCAACAGGCTGCAGGAAAGTATTTTAGCACAGAAAATACCCAAGTGGTCGTAACAGGAAAAGGTAAAGAAGTCTTGGAGAATTTGGAAAAAATGACTTTCCAAGGAAAAAAACTTCCTGTGAAATATTTCAACACCAATGCAGACCAAGTAGAAAAGCCAGAATATAAAATGGAGCTTCCAGCTGGAGTAACTGCTCAAAGTGTTATTGAAAATTACCTAGATGCTATTGGAGGAAGGGCTGTCTTAGAAAAGGTAAAAACAGTCTCTATTTTTGCTTCAGGTGAAGTTCAAGGTATGGCATTAAATTTTCAATTGATCAGAACATCAGACAATCAATTCATGCAAAACATTGAAATGATGGGAAGATCAATGAGCAAGCAAGTATTTAATGGAGAAAATGGCTACGCCATGATGCAAGGGCAAAAAATGGATTTAAATCCCCAACAAGCTGCAATGATTAAAGACGAGGCACAACCTTTTTACGAGCTACACTTAGACCCAGAAGCTATTTCCCTTGAGGGAATAGAAAAAGTAGATGGTGAAAACGCTTACAAAGTAAGGGTGTCTGATAATAGAGTGGCTTTTTACAATGTAACCAGCGGTCAAAAAATCCAAGAGATTACCACCACAGAAATGATGGGACAAACCATTGAGAGTACTATGAAATTTGGCGACTACAAAGAAGCCTCTGGAATTATGTTTCCTTTTTACCTCGGACAAATGATGGGACCTCAACTCATAGAATTTACCATTGAAAAAATTGAAGTAAACAGTGGCGTAACTGCTGAAGATTTCAACTAAAAAAGAGTCCAATTTCAGGGTTAAATTGCATTGATATATTAAAAACAGCGCCCTAAGGGCGCTGTTTTTTTTTACCTTTGTATTAGATCTGTAACCCACTTACCAATGATAAAAAAAATAGCCCTTTGTAGTCTTGTTTTAATTGGCTTATACGCTTGTAAAACAGAGGAGAAAAAAGACACCCCTTCACTGATGAAAGAGGTAATGTCGGTACATGACGCAGTCATGCCAAAAATGGGTACCATTGGAAAATTAGTTAAAGTGCTCAACCAGCAAAAGGACAGTCTTTTAGAAATAAGCCCTACAGAAGATATAGCATTAAAAATGGACACGCTTTCCAAGGGTGTGGACAGCCTTCAAAGTGCCCATAAAAAAATGATGACATGGATGAAGGATTTTGGCAGTAATTTCACGGCAGAAGAAATCTTAAAAGGCAAAGCCTTGAGTCCTGAAAAGCAGTTAATTCTTGAGCAAGAAGCCATAAAAGTAAACGAAATGGAGGCATCTATTATTGGAAGCATTCAATATGCGGAGCAGATTTCAAAACAATAAACCAAACTAGTCACATCTTCTATGGAGTCTTCCAAGACACCTGAGAAATCATTTCCCTTAAATCCTTAATAATATATTGGGCTGTAGGGTAAATAGAATCATAATTGGGTTTAATATTGAAATACAAGGCTCCATTTAAAAAATGGCGCTTCTTGTCTGTAACATAAAACTGAGCTGCAGAAGCTGCATTCCCTTTAATTTCATAAAGCACTCCAACCTTTGAGTCACGAACTTCTTCATAAGGATACGCCACAATAGCTGTAGCTTTTATTTGGTGCTCGGAGAGTTTTTGTTCAATTCCACGAACCATTTCTTCTAAAGAAGGAGTTACTGGTGCGTAGTTAATATACACACTGGCATTTAGTTCAGGATAAAACAGCTCTATACTTTTAGACGTCTCATTTAAAATCTGGGCCTTAGACGGAATAGGTAAAGTGTAGTAATCATTCTCAAACAAGCTGTAGTGCGCTTTTTGATAAGAGAGGGATAAAAAAGCTTTGGGTTTTGGATATATGGGCGCATTACTGCAAGAAGCAATAATAAATACCATAAGCAAAACCATACTTTTACAAAAAAACCTCACAATAGTTTCTCTTTTACACCTCTTTTTGGGGGAGCGTCACCTTAATTTGACGCAGCCTTTTTTTATCCAGGCTCTCCACATTAAAAACGTAATCATTAAATACAATTTTCGCGCCTCTTTTCGGAAAACCTTGGGCAATCTCTAACACAAATCCCGCGATGGTTTCTGACTCCCCTTTGTGGCTTTCAAAAAGTGCGTCGTCCTCAATTTTTGTAACCCTGTAGAAATCTTTTAAGGTTGTTTTGCCCTCAAAAACAAAATTGTAGGCGTCTAATTTGGAGTAAATTAAATCTTCGTCGTCAAATTCATCACTAATATCTCCTACTATTTCTTCAATAATATCCTCTAAAGTAACAATCCCAGAGGTGCCTCCAAACTCGTCTACTACAACTGCTAGGTGCATTTTCTTTTCTTGAAATTCCAATAATAAGTTATCTAGTTTTTTATTTTCAGGAACAAAGTAAGTTGGCCGCACCAAAGTATTCCAATTAAAGGTCTTACGATCTATATAAGGCAGTAAATCTTTCACATACAACACCCCTATAATTTGATCCATATGATCTTTGTAAACCGGAATTCTTGAATAACCCTGACTGGTTATAGACTCTAAGACCTCAGAAAACTTTAGATGGTCAGATAAGGCAAAAATGTCTATCCTTGGCCGCATGACTTGCTTTGTGTCAGTGTTTCCAAAGGAGACAATTCCTTCAAGAATTTTCTGCTCTTCTTTGGTGGTGTCTCCTTCTGAGGTTAATTCTAACGCCTGCGATAGATGATCTATACTTAGGGTAGATTTTTGCTTGCCCAGCTTATCGTGCAAACTAATACTAATCCATCTCATTGGCATGCTCAGAGGCGTAAAGAGCAGGTCCAATAATTTTAAGGGTACCGCCATTAATTGCGCAAAAGAACGTCTATTCCTATTGGCATACACCTTAGGAAGAATCTCCCCGAAGAGTAGGATCAAAAAAGTCACCAAGACTACTTCAGTTAAAAATTTTAAAGAGACAAAACCAAATAAACGATACGTAATCGATGAGAAAAACACCGATCCAAGATTACTAAAGAGTAAAACGATCCCAATATTAATGGCATTGTTCGCTATTAATATAGTCGCTAATAATTTTTTAGGCTTATCTAAAAGCTTTACTACAAGAGCGGCCTTTGCATTAGTCTCCTTTTCCAGTTCGGATAAATCAGTCGATGAAAGGCCAAAAAAAGCCACTTCTGCCCCAGAAATTAAAGCAGAACAACAAATTAAAAAAAGTAATACACCAATCTTAATGGAAAAAAAAGAGGGGTCTATTGAGAGTAAATAATTGCTTAAAAAAAGGGGGTCAGGATCCAATCTTTACAGTTTAAATGATTTAAAATGGCAGGTCGTCTGAAGGGTCAGAATGGGCTGAATCCATATTTGGTGCATGCACTGGATTAGGATCAGCAGCTACAGCTCCTGAATTCATTGCTTGTGCTCCCTGACTGGTGCCTCCATCTGATTTAGTGGAAAGAAATGTAAAGTCCTGCACATGAACCTCTGTGGTGTATTTTGTAGTGCCATCTTCTGCTTGCCATTGCCTATTTTTCAGGCGACCCTCTACATATACTTTATCGCCCTTGCTCAGGTATTTTTCACAGATCTCAGCTGCTTTGTTACGCACCACAATATTATGCCAATCCGTATTGGTCACTTTTTCTCCAGTCTGTTTGTTGGTATAACTTTCATTGGTAGCGATAGGAAATCTCCCTATGCAATTACCTCCCTCGAAGTAATGGATTTTGACATCGTCACCTAGGTGACCTATTAACATCACTTTATTTAATGTTCCGCTCATAATTATTGTGGTATGGTATCAAAAATACGAATTTTTAAATGCATTTATAAAATCTGAAATCAAAACTGCTGTTGGAAATTCATCAATTGACACAAAAGGCACGCTATCTTGCAAAGTAACGGGGGTTTCTACAACAATAAAAGTGGCATAAATATGCCTATGGGTCAGTTTGTGAACAACAAAACTGTCGTGAAATACAAACTGTTTTGCGTTTTCAAACAACGAAATATCTAAACCTGTTTCGCTAGAAGCCAAAAGCCCTTCAATTTCTAAAGGCGATGAAGAGGTCATTAAAGGAAATTGATACAGTCCCTCCCAAATTCCTCTTCCAGCTCTTTTTTCATAAATTGTATTCCCTGAAGGATCAACCAGAACAAAGTAATAATGGTAGACTTTAACCGCTTTTTGTTTGGGCAATTTCACGGGTAGCAAACTTACTTTTTGGGTTTGATAGGCCACACATGTTTGCAATAAAGGGCATGAGGTACAATCCGTAAGCTTAGGCGTGCATTGCAAAGCGCCAAACTCCATAATACCCTGATTGTAATCTGACGGATGAGCCGTAACCAATTGATCCATTGCAATCCTTTTAAACAATCGAGCACCCTCTGTGGTATTTACGGGTACATCTATGCCAAAATAACGCGACAACACCCTGTAAACATTCCCGTCGAGCACTGCCTCTGGGGCGTTAAAACAAATAGAAGCAATAGCACTGGCGGTATAGTCTCCCACCCCTTTTAGGGCTAATAATTCCTTATAAGTAGAAGGGAAAACACCATTTAACTCAAAAGCGACATATTTAGCTGCTGTATGAAGGTTTCGCGCCCTAGAGTAATACCCCAATCCTTGCCATAATTTTAGTACCGCTTCTTCAGAGGCATTTGCTAAATCAAAAACCGTAGGAAATGTGTCTATAAACTTAAGATAATAAGGAGTCCCTTGCGCTACTCGGGTCTGTTGCAGTATAATTTCTGAAAGCCAAATACAGTATGGATCTTTCGTTTCCCGCCAAGGAAGTGATCGCTTATTTGCATGGTACCAGTGTATAATTTCCTGAGAAAAGGACATAAAGGCGTAATGAATGTCAAAAGTAGGCCTTTATTAACTTAAAATTAAGTCCATTAGAATAAAAGATTGAATTTAATTTATATATTTGCAACCCGAAAAAAATAGTACAGATTATATATCATACAACATGACAAAAGCAGATATCGTTAC
>JAQWFV010000169.1 GCA_029238555.1 Flavobacteriaceae bacterium | reverse complement strand
CTGCCACTTCTGTACCATAGCCCGCAGGCGTATAAAAGGCGGGGATACCCGCTTGGGCCGCCCGGCATTTTTCTGCCAAAGTGCCCTGAGGCGTCAGAATAACTTCTAAAACTCCGGAGAGCATTTGCTGCTCAAAGACGTCGTTTTCTCCTACATAAGAGGCCACCATAGTTTTTACCTGATGCTTCAACAGCATAAGGCCAATACCAAAGTCTGCTACCCCAGCATTGTTAGAAATACACACGAGGTTTTTAACCCCGCTTACGACCAAGGCTGCTATGGCATTTTCTGGAATACCACAGAGTCCAAAACCACCCAACATAAATGTTTGGCCGTCTTGCACCCCTTCTATAGCGGCTTGCACGGAGGGAACTACTTTTTGAATCATAGGAAATGCTTTGTGTTAAGGTACAAAAAAGAACGCTAGGGCTTGGGGAGGAGGTCAAAAAAGCATCGGCCTGAGAAGGCCTTAAAAAGCTATTTAAAAATCCAGTCCCTCGAGGTCGTCTTCTGCCAAATCAATACCCGGATCGCCTTCTTCTGTAAGCACAGGTTCACAGTCTACCACAATACTCAAGTTTTCTGGACGCTCAAAGGCTTCCATTGAAATGCCCAATTCAGGTATGGCGTAATTATCACGCATATAATTGGCCCAAATAGGTAAGGCCATAGAGGCGCCTTGTCCATAGGCAATGTCTTCAAAGTGGGTGGCGCGTTCTTCTCCACCGACCCAAACCACAGAAACCAGGTTGGGTACCATACCCATAAACCAACCGTCTGACTGGTTTTGTGTGGTCCCTGTTTTTCCGGCAATGGGGTTTTTAAATGCCCAGGGATACCCAGTGACAATTTCTTTGTACTCAGGGCGGTATTCCTCTGCCCCTTCGGTGCGGAGTCTAATCCCAGAGCCGTCTTTAGTGACCCCTTCCAACAAATTGGTTACCGTATAGGCCACATCTTGTGACATAACGTCCTTGGTTTCTGGCACGTATTCATAGAGTAGGGTCCCTGCCTTATCTGTAATGGCCGTAACCATCACCGGTTTTACATACACCCCTTTATTGGCAAAGGTACCATAGGCACCCACCATCTCATAGACATTTACGTCTGCAGTACCTAGCGCAATAGAGGGTACGGGGAGTAACTTACTTTTGATCCCTAAATTTTTAACCAACTGCACTACAGGATTGGGGCCCACCTTGTCTATGACCTGAGCAGTCACAGAATTTACAGACCTGGCGAGTGCACGCTTGTAAGTGAGCATCTCCCCCGTGTAGGTGCCTCCTGAATTTTTAGGGCACCAGCGTTCCATATTTCCGTGCTTGCCAGCGGCAATACAAAATTGGGTGTCTGGAAGGGTCTCGCAAGGAGACAATCTGAGTTGGTCTATAGCGGTGGCGTACACAAAAGGTTTAAAAATAGAGCCTGCTTGCCTGGTGCCTTGAATGACATTGTCGTACTGGAAGTGGCGGTAATTTACCCCCCCTACCCAAGCGCGTACATGGCCTGTTTGCGGCTCCATGGACATCATAGCGGCACGTAAAAAAGATTTGTAATAACGAATAGAATCCAGCGGGCTCATTAGGGTGTCCTTCTGTTGGTTGGGACTGTTCCAATCAAAGACCTGCATGGCGCGTTTTATCTTAAAACTGGCTACAATCTGGTCTTCTGTAAAGCCTTTTTCACGCATTTGTCTGCGGCGTTCAGAAGTTCTTATGGCCCGGTCTATAATGGCCTCTTCCTGTTCCGGTTCAATATCTCTAAAAGGAGTGGTGGGATTCTTCTTTTGGGTGTTTTGTTTAAAAAAGGCCGCCTGAAGGTTTTTCATATGTCCCTTTACGGCGTTTTCTGCATTGGCCTGCATGCGAGAATCTATGGTGGTGTAGACCTTTAATCCGTCTAAATACAGGTTGTATTTACTGCCGTCTTCTTTGGGGTTTTCTGCAATCCATTGCTTTAAAAAGCCCTGAAGGTACATTCTAAAGTAAGTGGCTTTTCCGTCTCTGTGGGTTTGAGGGCTAAAATTCAAGTCCAAAGGCCTTGCTTGTAGGGAGTCTTTAGTAGCGGTATCTAAAAAGTCGTACTTCTCCATCTGAGCCAAGACAGCGTTTCTCCTATTTCTTGTGCCCAGGGGATTTCTAGAGGGAATGGGGTTGTAGAGGCTGGAGTTTTTAAGCATACCCACCAGCATAGCAGACTCTTTAGGGTCTAGCTCAATGGGTTCCTTGCCAAAATAAATATTGGCTGCCGAGCGAATCCCGTCTGCATTATTTCCAAAATCGTAAATATTGAGGTACATGGCCATGATTTCGTTCTTGGTGTATTGGCGCTCCAATCGCGTGGCTATGACCCATTCTTTGACTTTCTGAAGTAGTCTGGCAAATTTATTGGAAGAGGCTCTCTTAGTAAAGAGCAGTTTAGAGAGTTGTTGGGTAATGGTGCTGGCGCCTCCCCTAGTCCCTAAATAGGCTACGGCCCTTAAGGTTCCAATGGCGTCAATACCTGAGTGGTCATAAAAACGAACATCTTCGGTAGCCAATAAGGCTTGGACTAGGTTTTCAGGAAGTTCCTCAAAAGTAACTGGGTTCCTGTTTTCTTCTAAATAAAAAGTCCCGAGCACCTTTCCGTCTGCACTGATAATTTGAGTGGCCTGATTGGTCTGAGGATTTTCCAATCTGTCAAAGGTGGGCATGTCTCCAAAGACCCCTATGGAGGCTAAGTAAAACAGGCTAAAAAAACCTATTATCCCCAAGAAAAATAGGGTCCAAAAAATCCTTGCATAGGTTTTAAAGCCTTTAGGCATGGGTGGTTTGTTAGGGGTTTTTGAAGGAGTTTTTGCTTTAGCCACAGGGATTATTTAGGATTGGAAGTTGATTTTTCTAACAGATAGCCTACTGAGAGTACTCCGGGTAAAAAGGCCATGCCTTCTTGGGACCCAAGACTTCTAACGGCCTGATAAATGGAAAGCTCATAGGGCTTAGCACTGTCAAAGCGCACTCCCTTTTTAAAAGAGAGTTGGTGGGTGATAATACCGTTTCCACTGCCTAGCCACTGGCCGTCTGAAGCAGCCAAATCGTAAGATAGGGTGTCTGTAATGACCGACCCATTCGGATGACTCAGCGTGGTGATTAAAAAAATATTACTAAAAGGATAGTCTTGGTCGTGTCTCAGGGCAATCCAAAGGGATTGATCGGACAAACTGTCTTTAACAGTCAGCCTAATGCGAACAGGGGTCCTGAGCGGCCAACCCGCCTCAGGGAGTTCCTGAAAATCAGATTGTGAGCCGGCACCACTACAAGATTGGAGCAACCAAAGGGCCACTCCACACAAAAAACTACTGCTGAGGAGTGTCTTGCTGGTTCTCATTATTGGGTTTGTTATTGCCTTTGGGCTTAGGGTTTCTCTGTGGTCTTTTCTTATTAGATGGCACCCCTTTTGCGTCGCTTTTTGGGGTATTATTTCTTTGGGGTTTTCTGCTAGCTTGAGAAGTAGAATCCCCAGTAGGGTTCCTATTTGCTTTGGATTCATTTCCCTCAGCGGGTTTAGCTGCCTGTCTTGGTTTATTCGCTTTTCTGGGCTTGTTGTTGTCGCCCCCTTGAACTGCTGCTTTATCCCTAGGTCCTTTATTTTTGTTTCTACTCTTATTATTTTTGTTACGCCTGCCTTTAGGGGCGTCAAAACGGGTGAGGCTGTCTTGGCCCACCACATTTTCAAAAACCACCTCAGCAGCAACCTGTTCCTCTTCAATGGCATAAGCCTCCAAACTAGGCACCGGTTCTTTGGCCTTGTTTTTGGCCAGTATCTCGTTTACT
>JAQWFV010000168.1 GCA_029238555.1 Flavobacteriaceae bacterium | reverse complement strand
GCATAAATTAGGTTTATTTTAGTGCGTTCGTCTATAGATGTTTCATGCTCAGTATTAATGAAAGTTGGAATGCCAATATTTAATCCATACAAGAAGCCTAATGACTTTAATTCATTGAATAAGGCCATATCTTCAGAAAACGCTAATTTTTGTTCTCTGAGAATATGGCCAAACTTTTTCACCCAACCTAAAGCAGATGGATTCATATGTTTTTAATAAAGCGTTATTCAATAATACCTGTGCAACTCACTCTAGCGCCTGCAGCACCACTTGGTTGAGAGACTAAGTCGTCTTCTCCTTGGTGCACTATTACAGCTTTTCCAATAATATTTGTAGTAGGGTCTTCTCCCCCTAAACTCCATAGATCTGTCATAAAGTGTACCGTGGCATTTCCTTCTGCATCTGCAGTGAAATTACCAATATCTCCTCTGTGAAAGCCCTCTTCAGCTCCCCATGCGCCATGAGGTTCAAAGGTTGGGTTCCAATGTCCTCCAGTAGATTTTCCGTCGTCTGAGGAACAATCAGCTGTCTCATGTAAGTGAATGGCATGTTCTCCAGGAGTTAAGCCAGATAAGTAGGCCATCATCATGACTTGTCCTCCATTTTCCTGGGAGAAAGTGACGGTTCCTTTTACTGCAGAGTTACTTTTGGGCGTCATTTCAAAAGAGATTTTAGTAACCTCTTCTCTAACCGTTTCAATTTGAGGGGCCGTATCTGTTTTTTTTGCTTTTTCCTTACAAGAGACAAAAGCAACTAATAAGACAGTAGTATAAATAATTTTTTTCATGATATTTATTTTAATTAATGGGTTAGTCCAATGTAAAAAGAGTGGTTTCTTTAAAAGGATTTCTTTCTATTTTTTCCATTTCAGAGACAAATTTTGTCCATTGGTTTTCAAAAAAGTCATTTTGTTTTTCTAAGGCTGTTTTGAGCTCATTTTTAGCAAACAACATTAACCTGTCTTCAGTAGCTGTCATCCCTGTTTTTCTACTACCCACATAACTAGAGGCAGCGCCAATTCTCTGCATTACCGTAATTTCTGGATTTCTTGTTATTCCTTGTCGCTTATCTATGGTTCCTAAATAAGAGGCTAATAAACTATCAATTTCTTTAGAGATGTCTTTGGCTTTTTGAATACGCTCTTTGTGCCCTTTTTTATCTAATTCGGACAACTCTTTAGAGAATTGGTCTGCTATTTGTTTACTTTCTACCAATTGTTTAACAGCATCTGCAGCAGTTTGCATATAGCCCTCTAAGAGTGTTTCAGTGTCATAAACTTCTTTCATGGCCGCTATGGATTCTCCTAGTCTAGGATCTGCAGCTACTGTAATTTGTTGGGTTTTTTCTAAGCTTCCATCTGTGAGAACAAGCGTATAAGTTCCTGGTAAAACAGATTTACCACCGCGTTCTCTTTTGCTCTTTGAGATGCTTCTAGAGGGTCTGTCTGCTCCTTTTTCATCCATGTTCCAATACATTCTATGGAATCCAGCTTTTTTAGGTTTTTTAAAACCTAGGGTTCTGATAAGCTTATCTCCATTAAATACTTTTAAGAAAAGAGAATCTTTAGAGGCAGCAGCGCCGTCTTCTGTATTGGATTTAACGCTATCTCCTTCTTTGTCATCTTTTTCTTTAGCCCCCTCTTTGTTGCCTTCTTTCACAAAATAGGTAATCATTGCTCCGTATTTTTTGTTTTCTCCTTGATACAAGGCATCGGCGCCAAAACGGCTTCCAGTGGGCTGCTGATAAGCAGCCAAGTATGCCGTTGGAGGCGCAAATAAATTAAACGGCTCTGTTATGGATTGAGGGTTGCCGGCAACAGCTCTTAAGGGTCTAATGTCGTCTAAAATCCAGGCAGCCCTTCCAAAGGTACCAATCACTAAGTCTTCTTCTCTTGGATGAATGGCTAAATCTTTGGTAGACACGGTAGGGAAACCAGCCGTCCATTTTTGCCATTTTTCTCCAGCGTTGAGAGACATATAAAGTCCGTCATCTGTTCCTAAAAATAATAGATTAGGATTTTTAGGATCTTCTATAATTGAAAGGGTATAACTCGCTACATCTTTTTCATCTACAATACGCTCCCAGGTTTTACCGTAGTTTTTGGTACGGTAGGCGTAAGGAGTGTAGTTAAATCTTCTGTAGTCATTGGCTATTAAAAGGGCTTCTCCTTTGTTTTTGGCAGAGGCTTTGATCTGAGGAATCCAACTGCCTTTAGGGAGGCCTTTAATATTTTTAGTGACCTCATTCCAAGTGGTTCCGCCATCTTGGGTAAAGTGAACACGACCGTCGTCTGTACCCACCCATAACATGTCTTTTTCCACCGGTGAGGGTTCTATAACAAGAATGGTACAGTGATTCTCTGCTCCGGTAGCGTCCATGGTGAGCCCACCACTTTCACTTTGTTTTTGTTTTTCTGGGTCGTTGGTGGTGAGGTCTGTTGAGATAATATCCCATGTAAGCCCTTTGTCTGTAGACTTATGTACAAATTGACTTCCAAAATATACGGTGCTATTGTCAAAGGGGTCCTGACCAATACCCGCATTCCAGTTAAACCTTAGCTCCGTTTTTTCATCTGGCGCTGTGGGTCTAACGGAATAGTTGTTTCCAGTTTTCCAATCGTATCTAGATACAAAGCCTTGCTGGCTCATGGCGTACCCATATTGTGAATTGTCTTTGTCTGGGACTACGTCAAAACCATCTCCAAAGGCTATTTCTTGCCAGTAAGAATTTCTAATACCCTGTACCTTCCAAACATAGGCAGGACCTCTCCAAGAGCCATTGTCTTGCATTCCTCCATACACATTATATGGATATTCGTTGTCTGTACTGATGTGGTAAAACTGGGCTACAGGAATGTTTCCAACAAAACGCCAAGAAGCACCACCATCTCTGGTAATATTCATTCCTCCGTCATTTCCGTCCATCATGAACTGACCGTTCTTTGGGTGTATCCACCAGGCATGGTGGTCTGGGTGAACACCATTATCTACCCCATAGGCAGGCATGAGTTCATTAAAGTTTTTCCCACCGTCTTCTGACACATTAACATAGGTAAATACAGAATATACCCTGTTCTCATTTTGGGGGTCTACAAATATATCTGAGTAGTAAAAAGGCCTGTTGCCAATATCTGACTTATTGTTGATCATTTTCCAAGAACTCCCTCCATCGGTAGATTTGTACAAGGCATTTTTCTTAGACTCTATAAGCGCATATATAACCTCTGTTTTACTAGCGGCAATGGCTAAGCCCATTCTTCCCAACTCACCCTTTGGCAAACCTTCTTTATCTGATAGTTTCTTCCAGTTTTCTCCTCCGTCGTAGGTTAAATAAAGCCCACTTCCAGGACCACCTGATTTAAAGAACCATGGATCTCTTTTATGGTCCCATAGGGCAGCGATAATTTTATTAGGATTTTTTGGATCCATCACCATATCTGCCACTCCTGAAGTGTTATTGCTAAAGAGTATTCTACGCCAACTTTTTCCGCCATCTGTTGTTTTGTACACCCCTCTTTCTTCATGTGCTCCCCAGGGAGAGCCAATAGCGCCTACATATACGGTATTTGGATCTGTAGGATCAATAAGTATTTTATGAATGTGTCTTGTTTTTTCCAAACCCATGGACTTCCATGTTTTACCACCGTCTAGGGTTTTAAAAACACCGTAGCCACCATTGAGAGAG
Organism: Flavobacteriaceae bacterium; assembly: GCA_029238555.1. The sequence continues at coordinate 18,874 of JAQWFV010000168.1, read as the reverse complement.
TTTCTAGGATTTCCCTCTCCAGTTCCGACCCATACCACAGATGGATTGGACTGCTGAATGGCAACTGCACCAACAGATGCAGTAATTTGTTTGTCAAAAATAGGGGCCCACTTTATTCCCCCAGAGGTAGATTTCCAAAGCCCTCCAGAGGCTGTTCCTACATACATCACTTCAGGATTGTCGTGAACAGCGTCAATAGAAGTGACACGACCACTCATACCTCCCGGTCCAATGTTTCTAGGTTTAAGATTTTCTAATTGTTCCATGGTTAGCTGTTGGCCCATAGAAATACTGGCACAAAAAAGTGCCAAAAGCAAGAAGGTTTTTTTCATGATGTTGGGTATTGTTTAAGAACAATAAATATAGAAAAAGTGTGCTTAAGAACGACTATGAGGAAGTGATTTTCTAAGAACAATAAAACCAACGAGTGCTATATTAGCATATAAAATTACAGGTATTACCAAGGTCATTTGGTTTAAAGCTATTAAAAAGGCTATTACTAATAATTGAAAACCGAGCCCAAATGTAGACAGTGCAGTCATAAACCACTTAGGGAAATTTTTATGTGTAGACGCATGGTGATCTATGGTATAGATCATTTTGTCAAATATTCCATAGCAAAATTTGTAAGCGTAATACAATCGGTTTACCCATTGTTGATTTTCGGACCCTAATGCTTTTGGAACTTTACGCTCAAATATCCTAGAAGTCGTATCTCCCTGGTGTTCATTTCTCAGGATAACATAGTAGTAGTTGTAAAGCGTTCCTTGTAATTGTAAGCTAGCAAAAGCGAGAAGGGCTATCAAAATAGGGGTGTTTGTCAAGTGTCCAATGCTCAGGATGAGACATAAATTAATCAGGATATCCGATACGGAATCTAAGTACCTTCCAATATAAGAAGGCCTGTTTTGAAGCCTTGCTAGCTCTCCGTCTGCCGCATCTATGATCGATTTTAACACTAAAAGCACCGCCGCAACTATCGGATACCCCTGCCATAAAAATCCAAGGGATACCACGGCTGTAAATACAAATAGAAAGGTTACGTGAACTGCGTGATAGCGTGTGTGTTGTAATTGTTTGGCTATAGCTTTTCCAAAAGGTCTCCCATAGTCCGAGAGGTCTAAAAATTGGTGTTCTGAAGGTAATTTTGACATGCTTTTAAAAGAATTCCAAAACACTAAAAAACGAAAACACGCTAGTTTAGCTCTGGTAAAGTCATTCTTTTGAGGTGCAAATTTACAACTTTAGAATGAATTGGTTAAAATGTGTCAACAGTGATACTCAAACAGCTACACCTTAAGGCCATATTCAAGAAGCCATACTTAAACAGCTACATCTAAAGGGTATTCTTAAAGGTGCCATTTAGGAAAAACAGATATGGTAAGGTCTTTCAATTTGCTGGGCCAATTCTATGATACTGGTATTCTTTCCTGTTCTTAGAAATTCTTTTCCCTCTAAAAATAGCACTAAGGTAGGTACATTAAAAACCCTTAATTGAGTCCTTAATTCGTTTTGGGCCTCACTTTCAGGTACTGAAATAAAGGTGAATTTTGGAAACTCAGATGCTAATAGGGCTTTTATTTTTGGTTCTAATACGCTGCAAACACTACAGCGTTCTCCCTTAAAGTACACCGCCGTAGCTGCTTGGATTTGAATTTCTTCTAAAATATTTAATTTACTCATTAAGTGGTAATTGCATGCAATTTATTGGCCTGAAACAAGTATTTATTGTACTGAAAAACGTGTTTAGCGTTGAATTTTATTAGGGAATTTCACCACGCTTTCTTGTCCGTTGGCGCCTACGGCCGATACCCCAAAAAAGTAGTTGTCCACTACCATTCCTTTTAAGGTAAAAGAAGTCACATTCCCCACATTTCTAGACATATCCCAGGTAGGAGAGGTCGTGTCTCTCCAATAAATTTTATATCCTACAGCGCCTGGTACTGCATCCCAAGAGAAGGTGGCTGCTGGTGCCACTGCACCCCCTAAGGCCACTGTTTCTGGAGGAGTAGGGGCCCATGCCAAACTGGCTAGAGAAATAGCATTTACTGCGGTGAGTTTGGCAGCGTATTCAAAGTTTACATGTTCTAGGACGTCGCCATAGGCAATACCCCCTTCTTCTCTTATATCTTGGTGTTGTTGGGTGTAGTTTTCGTGGGCTTCCATGATTCTAACCCCAGCAAAACCGGCGTCATTGAAAGGTCTGTGGTGGCCGCCTCTACCGAATCTATCCAATCTATAGATGAGCATAGGATTCATTTCTGGCATATATTTTTTGACTTGCTTGTGAATGTGTCTGGCTAATTGTCTGGAAATGCCGTCTACTTCTCCACCATAGAAACGTCTGGCATTTCTTTCTCTTTCCGTTTCTGTTGGGGGTACTGGTTCAGAAAAAATTCTAAAATCAGTATTGCTAATCGTTCCATCTACCCCTGTGATGTTTCCAATCATATCATTATTTAAAATCCCAATAATTTCCCATCCTTGTGCTTTGGCATATGCTGCCAATCCTTTTCCACCGAACAATCCTTGTTCCTCGCCAGAAAGACCTACATAGATAATACTGTTCTCAAAGCGGTATTTAGATAAGACTCTTGCAGCTTCTAAGGTTCCAGCCATACCAGAGGCATTGTCATTGGCTCCTGGAGAAGTGGAAGTGTAGTCTGTTGGGTCACTGACTCTGGAGTCAATGTCTCCACTCATGATAATAAATTTATTGGGGTTTTTAGTGCCGCGTTGAATGGCTACTACATTTACAATATTAACGTCTTTAACGATTCTACCATTAGTACCTTTCTTAACTAAATTCCCTTGGTAAAACACTTCCAAACAATCGCCACAATTGGCAGCGGTATTTTCAAAACTTTTTTTAATCCACCTTCTGGCTGCTCCAATCCCTGTTTTGTTGGAAAGGGTGTCTGATAAGGTATGTCTGGTACCAAAATTAACCAGGCTGGTAATATCTTTTTCAATGCGCGTTGCAGATACTTGGTCTATAATCGAATAGATGTCTTGGTCTGTCTGCGCTTGTACATTTGACGTACTGATCCCAAAAAAGACTAGCGATAATAAAGTGAAAAATGGTACTTTGAAAGAGATGGTTTGGTTTTTCATGGTATGGGTGATTTGATTTTCTAAAAACTAAAAATACAATTATTAAGGGATTTATGTAAGGTTCTGAAGAATAGGTTTAGCCAATTCTTTTAAATAGATCAATAAATCGCTTAAGGTGTCTGGATCTGTTTTTGGGTTCATAATCGTCACCCTGAGGTAATGCGTACCTCTGAGTTTTGTCTGAACAATATAAAAGGACCCTTCTTGAACCAAGGCAAATCTCAAGCGCTCGTTTAAGGTGTTGAGTGCTTGCTTAGAAAGCTGCTTTTGTACCATTCTAAAACAGACAATATTGGTCTGCGGTTCTAAGGCCAATTCAAAATCCGGATCTTTTTGAATAATTGCTGCAAATTGGCGCCCCATTTGGTAAAGCTTAGTTACAAATTCATCGAACACTGAGGGGCCGTATTGGTTTAGTAATACAAACCAATGAATAGACATCATGCTTTTGGTGCACTCAAAGGTGCGCTTGGCCATATTGTACCAATCCTCATGATCTGCATCTGACAATAAATAATCTGCTTTCTGACTGAAGGTCTGGTAACTGTGTGAACCGTTTTTAAATAATAGGGCGGTGGTCAATGCGGGCATCATCATCATTTTATGGCCGTCTATGGCTACCGAATCTGCTTTTTCTATACCCGCTAAATCTTGTTTAAAGTGTTGGGCGTAAATGGCTGCGCCGCCATGGGCAGCGTCTACATGAAACCACAGCCCGTGCTTTTGAGCAAAAGAAGCAATTTTGTCTAAGGGATCTATGATTCCAGTAGCGGTAGAAGGTGCACTCCCTACAATGGCAAACACCTGAATACCCGCTTGTTTGGCCTTTTCTAAAGTGGCCTCTAAAGCTTTGGTATCCATAGCGTAATTTATTGTTGCGGGGACTTTTAAAATGCCTTTATCTCCTAGACCCATTATTCTTGCGGCACGATCTACACAGTAATGTGCTTCTTCACAAACTAGAATACCTAGAGATTCCTCATGTCCATTTTTCCAGACGCCTGTTCCGTCTTTAACACTTCTAGCAGCGAGCAAAGCGGTCAGGTTTGCTAGAGTGCCTCCAGAGGTAAGAAAACCCCTTGCATGGGTGTCAAAGCCTAATTGTGCACACAATTGATCTGTTACAATACGTTCTATGGCCGTATTGGCTATACCCATTTCATAGACCGCAGATCCATTGTTTAAAAAAGAGGTGAGCATGGAAGATACTGCTGTAATAGGAGCCGGAGGGGCTACTTGGTGACCAATGTATTTGGGTTGGTGCACGTGTATTGAGCGGTCAATAAGGTCCTGAACCAAGGTTTGAAAATCTTGCTTTTCTGGGTATTGTTGCCAGAATTGACGCTCTGTTTCAGGGTCTGTATATGGGATGGTTTTATGGGTGCTCTTTTGAGCTGCTTTTAAGTGTTTACTTAAAAGATCTACCATTTGGTGTCCTTTTGTTTGGAAGTCTTCTGCAGCGTAAACGCTATTTAATATAGGTGCTTTCATAGAAATTTCTAAAGCCTCTAAATTAAGTTAAAACGGCTAATAATGATGGGTGTAGGGGGTAAAAAAAAGCGCCACCCGAAGGGTGGCGCTACATACATAAAATATAAAAACCAATAATAAATATGTATTGCTTTAAAAGCGTTTAGTCAAAGCGGTATCCATTGTCTGTGGCCACTTGATCTGCAATGAGATTTGTAAGGGCTACTATATTTGGATAATTGGTGTATTTCGTAAAACGCTTAAGTCCCATGAGCATCATGCGTTGTTCGTCTCCCTCTGCAAAAGAAATAATGGCTTCTTTTCCTTTAGATTGAACAATTTCTACGGCCCTATACAGGTATAATTGCGTCATGGCAATTTGTGTTTTTTGAGCGTCTTCTCCAAAACGTTTGGCATTCTTCTCTGTTCTGAGTAGGGTAGATTCCGCCATATACACTTCTATAAGAATGTCTGCTGCAGCCATTAACATTTGCTGATGAGACTCTAGATCTGGTCCAAATTTTTGTACGGCAGATCCTGCAACCATTAAGAACACTTTTTTAAGTCGCTTAATAATGTCTTTTTCTTCTGCGAATAAGGCGCTGTAATCTGGCGTGTCAAAAGATGGAATTCCCATGAGCTCTTCACCAACTGCAGTTGCTGGACCCAATAGGTCTACATGCCCCTTCATGGCTTTTTTGACCAACATACCAACGGCTAACATTCTATTAATTTCGTTGGTTCCCTCATAAATTCTAGATATTCTAGCATCTCTCCAGGCAGACTCCATAGGAGTGTCTGCACTAAAGCCCATTCCACCAAATATTTGAATCCCCTCATCTGAACAAGCTTGTACATCTTCAGAAACTGCTACTTTTAAGATAGAACACTCAATGGCGTATTCTTCCACCCCTTTTAATTCTGCTTCTTGGTGTGTATTTCCTGCGGCTTCTCTAAGGGCAATTCTGTCTTCAATATTCTTAGCCGCCCTGTAAGAAGCAGATTCATCTGCATAGGTATTGGTGGCCATGGCAGCCAATTTGGTTTTAATAGCCCCAAAATTTACAATAGGGGTCTTAAATTGAACGCGTTCATTGGCATAGTTTACAGCCTCTTTAATAATTCTTCTCTGAGCGTCTAAACAAGCTGCTGCTAATTTTATTCTACCTACATTCAGTGCATTCATGGCAATTTTAAAACCATTTCCTCTCTCTGAGAGCATGTTTTCTACCGGTACTTTAGTGTCTGTAAAAAATACCTGACGGGTAGAAGAGGAGTGAATTCCTAATTTCTTCTCTTCATCTCCCATGCTAATTCCATTCGAGGCATCGTTTTCTACAATGAAACCAGTAATATTTTTGTCGTCTTCTATACGGGCAAAGACTATAAACATATTACAGAAACCGGCATTGGAAATCCACATTTTTTGCCCTGATATAAGGTAGTGGCTTCCATCTTCAGATAAAACTGCTTTTGTTTTACCAGAGTTTGCATCTGATCCTGCGCCTGGCTCTGTTAAGCAGTAGGCACCAAACCATTCACCAGAAGCCAATCTGGGTACATATTTTTGCTTTTGTGCTTCCGTACCATATAGCGTAATGGGCATGGTTCCAATTCCAGTATGCGCTCCAAAGGCAGTACTAAAAGATCCTGTGGCTCCAGAGATGTAATCACATACCAGCATGGTAGATACAAACCCCATTCCTAAACCACCGTATTGTTCTGGTACTGCTACGCCTAAAAGACCCATTTCACCTGCTTTACGCATGGTTTCTTCAGTGAAGGCGTAGTCTTTTTTTTCAAATCTTTCCCAATGTGCCCATAGCTCTTTGTCTACAAACTCTTTGGTACTATCACGCATCATTTTTTGTTCTTCGCTTAGGTCCTCTAAGGTAAAAACATCTTCACAAGCGGTTTCTTTTACTAAGAACTGCCCTCCGCGTAACAATTCATGTTGTTCTGTTGCACTCATAATAGGAAGTTTATTAATGTTTTAATTTAAAAATTCAAATATTCCGGCGGCACCTTGTCCTGTTCCCACACACATGGTCACCATACCGTATTTACCCTGCATTTTTCTATCCCTCATTTCACTAAATAATTGGACAGAAAGTTTTGCGCCGGTACACCCTAGAGGGTGTCCTAAGGCAATAGCGCCTCCATTGACATTGATCATATCTGGATTCAGGTCTAATTCTCTAATCACTGCTAATGATTGAGAGGCAAAAGCTTCATTTAATTCTATGAGTTCAATATCATTTTGAGACAATCCAGCTTGTTTTAATGCTTTTGGAATGGCTTTTACGGGACCAATACCCATAATTCTTGGTGGTACTCCTGCCGCTGCATAATTGACCATTCTAGCAATGGGTTCCAAATTTAATTCTTTGACCATTTCTTCACTCATTACCAATACAAAGGCAGCGCCATCACTCATCTGTGAGGAGTTTCCAGCGGTTACCGATCCGTCTGCAGCAAACACAGGTCTCAATTTAGATAAAGCGCCAATATTGGTTCCTTTTCTAGGGCCTTCATCTTGGGTCACTGTGTAGGATTTCACTGATTTTTTACCAGCGTCATCTAAAAAGGTTTCTTCGATAGTAATGGGGACAATTTGGTCCTTGAATTTTCCATCTGCTTGCGCTTTTAGCGCTTTCTCATGAGAAGAAAATGCAAAGGCATCTTGGTCTTCTCGAGAGATATTAAATTCATTGGCAACCGCCTCTGCTGTTAAGCCCATTCCCCAATAATAATCTTCATGACCGTCTTTGGCAAGTGCGTAGTCTGGAGTAGGTTTATAACCCCCCATAGGAATATAGCTCATACTCTCTGCGCCCCCAGCAATAATACAATCTGCCATTCCAGATTGAATTTTTGCGGTGGCAATTCCAATGGTTTCAATTCCAGAGGCACAATACCTATTGACGGTGACCCCAGGAACATCTTCAATTTTAAGACCCATTAATGAAATGAGTCTCGCCATATTTAACCCTTGTTCAGCCTCTGGCATGGCGTTACCCACCATGACGTCGTCTATTCTAGTTTTGTCTAAATCAGGAAGCTCTTTGAACATATGTTCTAAGGTTTCTGCGGCCAATTCATCTGGTCTTTTAAATCTAAAAACCCCTTTAGGTGCTTTACCAACGGCTGTTCTATACGCTTTAACTATATATGCTGTTTTCATAAGTCTGATTAGTTTCTTAAAGGTTTTCCTACTTTTAGCATGTGTTGAATACGCTCTAGGGTTTTTCGTTCCGTACAAAGAGATAAGAAAGCTTCTCTTTCTAGGTCTAATAAATATTGTTCGCTGACTAAAGTAGGTTCAGAAAGATCTCCACCTGCCATAACGTAAGCCAATTTGTTGGCCATTTTTTGATCGTGCTCTGAAATATATTTACCTGCTTGCATGGCATCTGTTCCTACTAGAAACATTCCAAGTGCTTGCTTTCCAAGTACTTTTATATCATTTCTCTTAGCGGGTTGTGAATACCCAGATTCTGCCATGAGCTTGGCGTAAGCTTTTGCTGTGGCTATTTGTCTGTCTTTATTCACCACCACAGTGTCTTTACCTTTTTGTAAAATTCCTGTATCGAAGGCTTCGTATGCAGAGGTGGCTACTTTGGCCATTCCTATGGTTAAGAAATACTCTTGAAGAACATTGAGCTCTACATCATTTTTCTTAAAAGTATCTGAAGCCCTTAGAGTCATTTCTTTGGTTCCACCACCACCAGGGATTACACCAATACCAAACTCTACTAAGCCTATATAGGTTTCTGCAGCGGCCACTACTTTGTCTGCATGAAGCGATAATTCACAGCCACCTCCAAAGGTCATTCCATGAGGTGCAGCTACGGTTGGGATAGCGGAGTATCGCATTCGCATCATGGTATCTTGAAACATTTTAATAGCCATGTTTAACTCGTCGTATTCCTGTTCTACCGCCATCATGAAAATCATACCAATATTGGCCCCTACAGAAAAATTAGGTCCTTGATTTCCAATCACCAATCCTTGAAAATTCTTTTCAGCAATGTCTACAGCCGTATTTAATCCTTGTAATACTTCTCCTCCAATGGTATTCATTTTAGATCTGAACTCCAGGTTTAAAATACCATCTCCAATGTCGTGAAGTACCACCCCTGCATTTTTGTACACAGCGGGTTTTTCTCTAATATTGTCTAAAATAATAAAGGCGTCTTGTCCTGGCTTTTTCTCAAAGGCTTTTGCCGATATTTCATAATAATAAGTGGCACCGTCCTTTACTTCATAGAAACTTGTTTTCCCAGCTGCAACCATATCGTGTACCCAAGAGGCCACTTTTTGTCCAGACGCCTCTGCCAATTCAATTCCTTTGGCCAAACCAATGGCATCCCAAATTTCGAATGGTCCGTGTTCCCAACCAAAACCAGCTTTCATGGCGTCGTCTATTTTGTATAGGCTGTCCGAAATTTCAGGGATTCTGTGAGACACATAGGCAAAGAGCGATCCGAAAGATTTTCTGTAAAAATCTCCAGCTTTATCTTTTCCAGCGACTAATACAGGGAACCTATCTGCTACATTGTCAATGGTCTTGGTGCCTTCTAAGGTAGCAAAAGACGCTCTTTTTTTAGATCGGTATTCGAGGGTGTTTAAGTCTAGACTTAGGATTTCTGAGCTTCCATCTGCTTTCTTTTCTTTTTTGTAAAACCCTTGCCCTGTTTTACTCCCCAACCATTTGTTTTCCATGAGGGTTTCTACAAAATCAGGCAAAGCAAAGAGTCCGTGTTGTTCATCATTAGGACAATTTTCTCTAATTCCATTAGCTACATGTACCAAAGTGTCTAAACCCACCACATCTACTGTTCTAAAGGTAGCAGACTTGGGTCTTCCAATCACTGGACCCGTAAGCTTGTCTACCTCCTCTACAGTCATATCCATTGCTTTAACGGTATGGAATAAACTTTGAATACTAAAAATACCGATTCTATTCCCTATAAAAGCTGGAGTATCTTTAGCCACTACTGCTGTTTTACCAAGAAATTGTTCCCCGTAATTTTCTAAGAAATCCAAGACCTCTTTTTTAGTCTTTGGGCCTGGAATAATTTCAAATAATTTTAAATAACGGGCAGGGTTAAAAAAGTGTGTGCCACAGAAATGAGCTTGAAAGTCTTCTGAGCGTCCCTCACTCATGAAAGAGATAGGAATACCAGAAGTATTAGAGGTAATAAGCGTGCCTGGTTTTCTGTGCTTTTCAATAGCCTCAAATACTTGCTTTTTAATGTCTAAACGTTCCACAACTACTTCAATAATCCAATCTACAGAAGCAATTTTAGCCAGATCATCTTCTAAATTTCCTACAGAAATTCTATTGGCAAATTTCTGATCGTAAATAGGAGAGGGCTTAGATTTTAAAGAAGCAGCTAGCGCCTCTTTTACCAGTCTATTCCTAACTACTTTATCTGATAGACTTAGGCCTGCGGCAGATTCTTTGTCTGTCAAGGCATTGGGAACAATGTCTAATAAAAGAACTTCTATCCCAATGTTGGCAAAATGACAAGCAATACCGCTTCCCATAATACCTGATCCAATGACTGCAACTTTTTTAATGTGTTTGTTCATATGTTAAGCCTTAATACTGTTTTCTTCTGTTTGGTAAATTTCTTTGTTCGCTATAAGCTCATTAATGGTATCAGTGACCTCATAAAACGCCTTTAACTGAGATTTGCTCACAGCGTTCTCTATCACTCCATTGAATTTTATGACCACTTGCTTAGAGATATTCCTCTTTTCAAGTCCAGTAGTTGTAAGGTGAATTAAAACACCTCTTCCATCTTCAGGGTTTGGTTTTCTTTCTATAAAACCTCTTTCCTCTAAGGTCTTTAATATTCTAGATAAGCTTGTCGCTTCAATACCCATATTTGGACCGAGGGCAGTTGAGGGAGTTCCTGTTTTTGGATCAATACTCAAGAGTGTAAACCCAAGTGTCATAGTGGTGCCAAAATTTTTGGCCTCTTCATTATACATCTTGCTCACAGCTTGCCAAGTGGTTCTAAGCGTGTAATCTATGGTTTGTTCTTTGCTCAAAATGGGGATTTATTTATCCCAAATATAGTAAAATATATTATGCATGCATAGTAAATTTTCAAAAATGTTTTAATTAGACCAACAGAATTTCACACAATCCATAGATCATTTTTAAGCAAAAAAAAGCCCCAACAGTAGGTTGAGGCGGTTTTTTTGGAAAAGGTTATTTATTACTTTCCTCTGTAAATATCTTCGTAAAGATTTATGTATTTTTCTTTAATCACCTTTCTCTTTAATTTAAGGGTAGGGGTTACATGTCCGGCATCTATACTCCAAATGTCTGGAGTGAGCCTAAATTGTTTTACCTTTTCCCATTTGGCAAATTGCTCATTGGCTGCATCTACTTCTTCTTGAAGCCTGCTTATTACAACAGTATCTTTAACCAAGGCTTCATTAGAAGCAAATGATTGCTCAAACTTGCGTTGCGCCCATTCTTTAATAAACTCAAAGTTTGGCTGAATTAATGCGGCTGGCATTTTTTCTCCTTCTCCAACCACCATCACTTGCTCTACAAATCTAGATTGTTTTAATCTATTTTCTAAGAGTTGTGGGGCTACGTATTTACCTCCTGAGGTTTTAAACATTTCTTTTTTACGGTCCGTAATTCTGAGAAAACCATCTGCGTCAAACTCTCCTATATCTCCCGTATGGAAGTATCCATCTATAATGACTTCAGCTGTTTTTTCTGGATCTTTATAATAGCCCATCATGACTTGAGGGCCTTTCACACAAATCTCTCCGTCCTCTGCAATTTTAACCTCTGTTTCCGCGATGAGTTTTCCAACAGTTCCAATTCTAAAGAGTCCGTTTCTCATGTCGTTTACTGTGACCACGGGAGAGGTTTCTGTAAGACCATAGCCTTCCATCACACCCATTTCAGCAGCATTAAAGATTCTTGCGAGTCTTGGCTGCAGCGCTGCACTACCAGAGGCAATCACGGATAAGTTACCACCCAGGGCCGCTTTCCATTTGCTAAAGATAAGTTTTCTAGCAATTTTTAATTTAAACTCGTACCAGGCTCCGTTTTCTCCATAAGGCGCATAGTCTAATCCAACATTCACCGCCCAAAAGAACAAGGCTTTTTTAATGCCTTTTAAGTCTGCTCCCTTGGCTATAATACTGTCGTAGACCTTTTCCAATAATCTAGGAACAGCGGTCATGACATGAGGTTTGTGTTCTTTTAGGTTATCTGAAATAGTCTCCATAGATTCCGCAAAGTAAATGCTCACCCCTTTAATCATATATAGGTACATGATAACCCTTTCATAGATATGGCATACTGGTAAGAAGCTCAGTGCCTTTGCGGTACCTCCTGGAAGTGGAATTCTCTCAGAAGCATACAGGGCGTTGCTCACTACATTGTGGTGAGAAAGCATAACCCCTTTAGGCTTTCCTGTTGTTCCTGAAGTATAAATGATGGTGGCCAACATTTCTGGAGTAACTGCTTTTTTTCTAGCTTCTACTTCTTCTTGAACCCCCGAGTCTTCTCCTAATTTTTCTACCACAGACCAGTGTTCACAGTCCGACAATTCATCAAAGCAATAAACCCCTTTAAGCGATGTTTGGTCTATAATAGCTTTTACCTTAGCATACACGGTACTACAAGAAACAAAACAATATGTGGCTTCTGAATGATTGAGTATGTAGGCGTAGTCCTCTTCTGAAATGGTGGGGTAAATAGGAACGTTTTGTGCTCCTACTTGCAATACCCCCAAATCCATAATATTCCACTCTGTTCTATTGGTCAGAGAAATGACAGCAATCTTGTCATTTGGCTGAACGCCTAACTTGATGAGTCCCCTAGAAATGGCATTTCCTCGGTCTATGAATTCTTGTGTAGACGTGGCTACCCATTCTCCCTTAGACTTGGTTACAAAGGCCTTATCTAAGTTGTATTCCTTTAATTGATAGTAAGGAAAATCAAATAAACGGGTAATGTCTTTCATAGCTATTTTTTTTGGTGTCGGAAAAATAGTGAAAGATTGCGATATTTTCAAATGCAAGCCCCTCTTTTCATTAATTTACAAATGAAAGCAGCTATTATTTTTATTTCTTTTCAAGAATCCAATTTCTAGCATTCACAAAGGCTGCTACCCATGGAGACACTTCATGCGCCATTTGGTTAGGATAATACGCCCAGTTCCAAGGGAATATAGAGCGTTCAATATGAGGCATGGTCACCAGGTGACGCCCTGTGACGTCGGCCAGCATGGCCACATTGTAATCACTACCATTTGGATTGGCTGGATAATCTTCATAACCGTAGGTACCTACCACATGGTAGTCTTCACGGTTCATAGGGAGTTGAAATTTTCCTTCCCCATGAGAGATCCACACCCCAAGTGTGGTGCCCACCAAGCTAGAGAGCATTACGGAATGGTTCTCTTCAATGGTCACTGAGGTAAAGTTACTCTCGTGTTTTTTGGAATCGTTATAGGTCATTTTTCCATGGGTATGGTGCTCTGGATGAATGAGTTCAAGCTCCATAAAGAGCTGACACCCATTGCAAATACCTACAGACAAGGTGTCTGGTCTTTTAAAGAAATTTTCAATGGCTTTTCGAGCGTTTTCATTGTATTTAATAGCGCCGGCCCATCCTTTGGCAGACCCCAATACATCTGAGTTAGAGAAACCACCCACAGCTCCAATAAACTGAATGTCTTCTAAGGTTTCCCTACCACTCATGAGGTCAGTCATGTGAATGTCTTTCACATCAAAACCAGCCAAATACATGGCATTGGCCATTTCTCTCTCAGAATTACTCCCTTTTTCTCTCAGGATGGCTGCTTTAGGCCTTGTTCCTGTGAAAGGATCTAGGGTACCACTGAAATTTTCAGGGAAACGGTATTGGAGGGGTTGATTTTTATAATTTTTAAAACGTGCCACACCACGCCCATTGGCGGTTTGCTTTTCATCTAATAAGGCAGAAGTGCGCATCCAGGTATCTCTTAAAGAGCCTATAGGAAGGCCAATGGCTACGCTACCATTTTTAATCTCTAAAGTAGGTATATGGGTCACTTCACCAATGTGGTGGTACTGAATACCGGCCTTGTCTAGGAGGTCTGTACTGGCGTTGGCTTTTAATTGAAAAACTACCCCAGCATTTTCTGCAAACAATAATTTAATGGTATCCGACTCTCCCAGTGCATGGAGGTCTAATGAAGCCCCTAAATCAAGATCTGCAAAACACATCTCTAATAAAGTGGTGATTAAACCACCAGACCCAATATCATGACCTGCCGCTATCTGATCTTTAGCAATCATTTCTTGAAGGACGTTAAAGGCCGTTTTCACAAATGAGGGGTCTTTTACATCTGGCGCGGTAGCTCCAATCTTATTTAAGGTTTGTGCAAAAGAAGAGCCCCCTAACTGGAAAGTGTCTTGTGAAAAATTAATATAGTAGAGCGAACCGGCTTCCTTTTGGAGTACTGGTTCTACCACTTGTTTTATGTTGTTACAGTGGCCTGCGGCCGATATTATAACCGTTCCAGGCGCCACCACATCTCCATCAGGGTAGCGTTGTTTCATAGAGAGTGAATCTTTACCAGTGGGGATATTAATACCGAGTGCAACAGCAAAGTCAGACACCGCTTCTACAGCTTCGTAAAGCCTGGCGTCTTCTCCTTCATTGTTACACGGCCACATCCAATTGGCAGAGAGGGACACCGCTTTTATGCTATCTTCTAAGGGTGCCCAAACCAAGTTAGTCAGAGATTCCGTTATGGCATTCCTACTTCCTGCTGCTGCGTTAATGAGCGCCGCTACTGGGCTATGACCCATGGCGGTAGCAATACCTTCTTTTCCTTTGAAGTCTAAAGCCATAACCCCACAATTGTTTAGAGGTAATTGTAAAGGACCCACACACTGTTGTACAGCCACTCTACCTCCCACACAACGGTCTACCTTATTGGTAAGCCAATCTTTAGAACCTACTGCCTCAAGTTGTAAAACATGGTCTAGATAGTCTTGAAATTTTCCTAATTCGTATTGGGGAGACTCGTATTTTCTTGAAATGGTGTTGTCTACCATCTGGGTTTTTGGTGCACTGCCAAACATGTCTTCTAAATCCATGTCCATGGGGCGTTCTCCCGTTGTTTTGGAAACAAATGAAAACCTTTTGTCTGCACTGACTTCTCCCACATTGAAAATAGGCGCTCTTTCTCTTTCTGCAATGTCTTTGAGTAGGTTGAGGTCTTTTTCTGCTATGACAAGCCCCATGCGTTCTTGAGATTCATTCCCTATTATTTCTTTGGCAGATAGGGTAGGGTCTCCTACCGGTAGTGCATCTAGGTCTATGTGTCCTCCAGTATCTTCTACCAATTCAGAAAGACAGTTGAGGTGTCCTCCAGCGCCATGGTCATGAATAGAGACAATGGGGTTGTTTTCAGATTCCACCAAACCTCTAATGGCATTGGCAGCTCTTTTTTGCATTTCAGGATTAGATCTCTGTATAGCGTTTAGTTCAATAACAGCACCAAAGGCGCCGGTGTCTGCACTAGATACCGCTGCACCACCCATGCCAATTCTATAATTGTCACCACCCAAAATAACAATTCTATCGCCTTCTTTAGGGGTGTCTTTTAGTGCGTCTTTTTGTGTGCCATAGCCAATACCTCCCGCTTGCATGATTACTTTGTCATAACCCAATCTTCTGCCTTCTTCTGTGTGTTCAAAAGTCAACACAGAACCATTGATGAGGGGTTGCCCAAATTTATTCCCAAAATCAGAGGCTCCGTTAGAGGCCTTGATAAGTATGTCAATAGGGTTTTGATACAACCAAGGCCTTTCTGGCATGCTTGGTTGGAATCCTTTTTCTGCTTGTATTCTTGAGTAGGGGGTCATATATACCGCAGTACCTGCTAGTGGTAAAGAACCTTTTCCTCCAGCCAAACGGTCTCTAATTTCACCACCTGATCCAGTTGCAGCTCCATTGAAAGGTTCTACTGTGGTAGGGAAATTGTGCGTTTCTGCTTTGAGCGAAAGCACAGAAGACACCTCTTTTTCTTTATATTCACTTGCTATGTCTGCTCTTTGCGGGGCAAACTGAGTGATAGTAGGACCTTTTACAAAGGCCACATTGTCTTTATAGGCAGACACAACCGTATTGGGATGGGTTGCGGTGGTTTTTTTGATGAGTTTAAATAGCGAACTGGGTTTGGTTACTCCATCAATGACAAATTCACCGTTGAATATCTTGTGTCTACAGTGTTCGGAGTTTACTTGGCTAAAACCAAAAACCTCAGCGTCTGTTAGTTTTCTCTCTATTTTGGTAGCAATGCCTTCTAAGTATGTCACTTCCTCATCAGAAAGTGCCAAACCTTCTTGGGTGTTGTAAGCGGCAATGTCTTCAATTTCTAGTACAGCTTCTGGTCGTGTAGTGACTCTAAAGATTTCTTGATTTAATTGTCCGAACTTTGCAGAAAGCATGGGGTCAAAATCACTCGAGCTTTCTAAGCAAGCGGTAAAAGACTCTATTCGTTTAATACCTGAAACACCCATATTTTGAGTAATTTCTGTAGCATTGGTACTCCATGGGGTAATCATAGCCGCTCTAGGTCCAATAAAAAAGGCGTCTATAGACGCCGCATTTATCTTGGGTGCTCCCCCAAATAACCAAGATAATTTTTCGCTGTCTTGGGTAGAAATTTCGCCATTGGTTTGCAAGGCGTAAACAGTTGCTGTGGGGTGACCAAAAAAATGAATCATAAGCGTTGCGCTATTAAAGATAATAAAGCGCAAATTTAAGATTTTATGTGGTAAAAACCCACCCTTTTATTAACAGGATGTAGATATTTTTAAACAGAAAATCACAATAACTTTTTAAGCTTCAACAGTCGGTTTTTTCTCCAGTAAGGCAATATAAAAACCGTCAAAGCCACTTTTAGAAGCATACACTTTTTGTTCTCTAGTGAGGGTGAAGCTGGCTCCAGCCTCAGATTTTAAGAAGTGCGCCACCTGTTGACTATTTTCTTGAGGTAGGATAGAACAAGTCGCATACACCATTTTACCCCCATCTTTCACCATCTTACTATAGTCTTGAAGAATCTCTCTTTGGGTGCTTGTTATTTTTTCTAAAAAGGTCTCTTCAAGTTTCCATTTGGCATCTGGATTTCTTCTCAATACACCCAAACCACTACAAGGTGCGTCTATAAGAACCCGGTCTGCTTTTCCATGAAGTTTTTTAATGACTTTGGTGCTATTAATATGCCTGGGTTCAATATTAAAAGCCCCAGCTCTTTTGGCCCTTCTTTGAAGTTCTTTAAGCTTGTTGGCATAGATATCCATAGCGATAAGTTGTCCCTTATTTTCCATTAGTGCTGCCAAGTGAAGGGTCTTTCCACCTGCTCCAGCACAACAATCTACCACCCTTTGTCCAGGCTTAACGTCTAGAGCTTCTGCCACCAATTGAGAAGAGGCGTCTTGAACTTCAAACCAACCATTTTTAAAAGCATCAGTTTTAAAAACATTGGCCCTTTGTTCTAGTTTTAAAGCTTGCGAATGACCTTTGATAGAATCAGTATATATACCATTTTCTGTCAGGGTATCTCTGAGCCTATCTTTAGTGGTTTTTAAGGTGTTTGTTCTTAAAATAACACTGGCTTGCTCGTTCAATGCTGCCAGTTCTTTAGTCCATAGAGCATCTCCTAGGGCTTTTTCTCCTAGAATGTCTAACCAATCAGGCACAGACTCACGGTATTTTCTAATTTTAGAAAGTTCGTCGAATTTCCCTTTAATTCTTCTTTCTGGAGTGGGTTCAATTTGCTTCCAATCGGGTAACTGTATTCCCTTTAAAACCGCCCATACCGCAAACATCCTAAATAGCTTTGGTCTTGTATAGGGCGCCTTTATCTCTCCAATTTCACTATACAAACGCTTCCATCTCACCATATCGTAAGTGGTTTCAGCAATAAAGCCTCTATCTCTGGCACCCCATCTTTTGTCATATTTAAGTACTTTCTCTACTACCTTGTCTGCATATTCTCCTTCATTGAAAATAAAGCCTAAAGCATCTACAACGGCAAAAACCAAATTTCTGTGTAGTTTCATGGGTGTTCTTATTTTAAATCCATCTTCTTATGAAAATCATTAGCTAGATGCGCTATTAAATGCGCTTCATGAGAAATAAATGGACAATGTCTAATTTGCTGGCAAAGGTATTGCTTTATGCTTAGTTTACCTTATTTGACACTTTTTAATTAATATATTTGATTAAAATATTTTTCATGAAACGTATCCTATTCCTTTTGGGCTTTTTATTTTGTATTTCATGTGCTCATGAAACCCCTTCTCCAGCACCATTCAAGGGGGTAAAAATTCAAAAAATCACTATGGACTCTCTCTCCATCAGAGCCATTGAGCTCATGCAAGGGAATGTAGTTTTTGCAGCAAATAAAGGAACTTTTGGGATGCTTTCTTTGCCTGATTTAAAAGTGAAACAGAATCGTTTAAAAGGTACTTTAGAAAGCAATTTAGAATTTAGATCAGTGGCTCATACCCCAGAAGACTTTTTTATGCTCTCTGTAGAAAACCCTGCTATGTTGTACAAGACAGGAGATCAAGGACAGATGGAATTGGTGTACACTGAAAATGAAGTAGGTGTTTTCTATGACGCAATGACTTTTTTTGACGCGCAAAAAGGCATTGCGGTAGGCGACGCAGTAGGTGGGTGTCTTTCTATTATTCGCACCACAGACGGTGGAAAGACCTGGCATAAAACTCCTTGTGATCAATTGCCTGTTAGCGAAGCAGGAGAGGGGGCATTTGCGGCCTCCAACACCAATATTAAAACCTTGGGGTCTCAGGCATGGATGGCCACTACTACCGGGAATATTTATTATTCCCAAGATTATGGACAGCAATGGGATGTGTTTCCCACCCCTGTAAAAAATGATACTATAGAGGCCTACGGTATTTACAGTATTGACTTTTGGAATGCCCAAGAAGGGATTGCTTACGGGGGTAGTTTTCTGAATCCCAAAGACGCCTCTGCAAACCTAGCGACTACCAAAGATGGGGGTAAGACATGGAAGTTACAAGCAGTGAACGAGAATCCAGGCTATAAAAGTTGTGTGCAATATGTTCCAGGTACCAAGGGACAAGGCATTGTGGTCCTTGGTTTTACAGGTATCTCCTATTCCAAAGATGGTGGTCTCCATTGGGAATCCCTTTCAGATGCCTCGTTTTACACCCTGAGATTCGCCAATTCCAATACGGCTTATGCTGCAGG
>JAQWFV010000154.1 GCA_029238555.1 Flavobacteriaceae bacterium | reverse complement strand
ATTAGCATATGAACATGTGTATTGTTATAATCTCCCTTATCTCTTTCTGATACATAAAACACTTGTTCAACCTTACTGGTCTTTTGTAGAAGCTTTGTAATCCAATTTCTTACTGTCATTGTATAAATGCTGTAAGGAGTTCTACAAGTGATAAAGTAATTCCATTCAAATTGATTAAGGAATGATGCGTATTCTTTGCCTATATTCATAATGCTTGGGTTTGTGCAATATCAGGAATTAAGGGTTGCAGACAAATAACCCTTTAAAACTCTCGTATCTATTGATTTTATTAGCTTCAAAGGTAATTCAAAGAGAAATTCAAAAAAGGCACTATTAAGATTTAGGAAAAAAAATAGGGACAAAATTGTGGACAAAAAACAAAAGGCAAAAGAAGATATGTCTTCTAATGCCTTTAATTTGCTGGTGGTCCCACCTGGGCTCGAACCAGGGACCACCTGATTATGAGTCAGGTGCTCTAACCAACTGAGCTATAGGACCCGCATTACTGCGAACCTTTCAGTGAAAGGAGGGTGCAATATTACTACTTATTTTAAAGCAGCACAAGAAAACGCTTAAATTAGTTACTCAAAAGTCGCTAGCCTAATAAAGCTTAAAATGGCAACAAATCGTGCCTGGTTATAACTGCTCACAAAGTTCTATTAAAACGCCCGTGGTGTCTTTGGGGTGTACAAATGCTATGCGTTTTTGGTCTGCGCCTAAAATAGGGGTTTCGTGAATGAGTCTAAATCCTTGGGCTTTGAGTTGGGCTAAAGAGGCTTCTATGTCTTTTACCAAGAAAGCCGCATGGTGCATGCCCTCTCCTTTGGTGTGGAGAAATTTGGCAATGGGACTTTCTGAAGCAGTGGGGAATAAGAGCTCTATTTTACTCTCGCCCACCTTAAAAAAAGAAGTAATGACCTGTTGGGAGGCAACTGTTTCTCGCTTGTATGGCGCCACACCCAAGAGTTGGCTGTAGGTTTTCTCTGCAGCGTCTAAGTCTTTAACCGCAATACCAATGTGGTCTATTTTCTCTGCGCCAGGGACTAAAGAGCTCATTTATTTTTATTTAGGTTAAAAACAGATTTTTAATAAAAAACGCTGGTTTTGCGCTTATCCCACTAAAGTACACAATATTGTGCGTATTTTTGTGGCATGGAAGAAACACAACGTCAGAAAAAAATAGCAGGAGTCATTCAGAAAGATATGGCAGACGTATTGCAACGCGCCGCAACAGATGGTGGCCTAAAGGGATTGTTAATTTCTGTCAGTAAGGTAAGTGTAACTACAGACCTTTCCATTGCAAAAGTGTATTTGAGTATTTTTCCAGAAGACCGCGCCAAAGAAATGTTAGAGGGCATACAGTCCAACCAGCCTTTAATTAAACACGAACTGGCCAAGCGAACCAGAAACCAACTAAGAAGAATGCCACAGTTGTTGTTTTTTATAGACGACACCTTAGCCTATTTAGACGGCATTGACCGTTCTTTAAAAGGAGAAAGCAACCCTATTAAAGACCCAGATTTACTAGAAAAAAGAAAAAAGGCATAGGGTGTATGTCCCTTTTTACATAGCCAAAAGATACCTTCTCGCCAAAAGTTCACAGAACGCGGTGAACCTCATTAATTACATGACCTTTTTTGTGATAGTCATAGGTGCTGCCGCATTATTTATTGTACTCTCTGGTTTTTCGGGGCTTAAAGAATTCAGCCTGTCGTTCAGCAATAGTTTTGATCCAGCCCTCAAAGTGCTTCCTAAAAGTGGGAAGTATTTTGAACTGACCTCTGCGCAAGAAAATGCCATAGAATCGCTTGAAGGAGTGGCTTTTTACGCCAAAGAAATAGAAGAAAAAGTGTACCTGAGCCACAGAGAAAAAAGCCAAATTGCTTATCTCAAGGGGGTAGACCAAAACTACCGAAAAGTGATCGCAGTAGACAGTGTTATTTATGCCGGCAACTGGAACCTGTCAGGAGAAAGTGTGGTGGGAATAGGCTTAGCCAATACATTAAGCCTGAGCATTCAAGACTACTACAGTCCATTAAAAATTCTAATCCCAAGGCCCTTAAAAAAGAAAAGTGGCGGAATGGGATTTGGAAGCAAGCCCTACACAGAAGCCAATACAACCATTAGTGGAGTGTATGCAATAGAGGCAGAAATTGACGAAAAATACCTCTTCACTAGTTTAGATTTTGCCCAGCAGCTCTTAGAAAAAAACCCGCGCGAAATAAGCGCACTAAACTTAAAGCTCAACGCAGGAGCCAACGAAGATTTAATTTCCCTACAGTTGTCCCAAATACTTTTAGAAAAAGTAGTGGTTAAAAACAGGGCGCAACTCAATAGCGGCTTATACAAAATGCTCAACACAGAAAATATAGCCACCTACCTCATCTTTACCCTGGTACTTATCGTAGCCTTATTTAACTTAGTAGGTGCCTTAATTATGATGATATTAGACAAAAAAGGCAATAGCAAAACCTTGTTCCATATGGGATTGAGCATTCGAGAAATCAGACGAATTTATTTCCTTCAAGGCCTAGTGGTTTCTTTGTTGGGCGGGCTGATAGGAATTGGAGTAGCCAGCCTTTTAATTGGCTCACAAATGGTATTTGGATGGTTGAGAATATCGGCCAGTTTGGCCTACCCAGTTTCTTTTGAGTGGTTCAATGTAGGCGTAGTCCTAGGCACCATAAGTGTTTTAGGGGTACTGGCCTCTTGGGTGGCAAGTCTCAGGGTGAATGAAAAACTCATTAAAACGGCTTAAGGCCTCTGGCCGATGCTTTTTTAAACAAACTCGTGGTGAGAAAATACCTCTAGCACCTCATCAAAAGCGTCATAAACATCTTTAGACTCATCTGAAGTAACCATCTTCATTCGGTATTCCTTGAAGTTTGGAATGCCCTTGAAATAGTTGGTATAATGCCTTCTGGTTTCAAAAACACCTAGCTTTTCTCCCTTCCAGTCAATAGACATCTGAAGGTGTCTTCTAGCGGCTTCTACGCGCTCCTCTAAAGTCGGTGGCGCTTTGTGTGTACCCGTCTTAAAAAAGTGTTTTACCTCGTTAAAAAACCAAGGATAACCAATACTAGCCCTGCCAATCATTGCGCCATCTAAACCGTATTCGTCACGCATTTTAACAGCCATTTCTGGGGTGTCTACGTCTCCGTTTCCAAAGACTGGAATATGCATTCTAGGGTTGTTCTTAACTTCTGCAATAGGCCCCCAATCTGCTTGGCCTTTATACATTTGAACTCGGGTTCTTCCGTGTATAGAAATGGCTGCAATCCCAACGTCTTGTAGGCGCTCTGCCACCTCTACAATTTTAATGCTGTCTGAGTCCCATCCCAATCTAGTTTTTACCGTCACCGGAAGATGGGTGTGTTTCACCATCGCCTCTGTGAGCTTGACCATTAAGGGAATGTCTCTTAATATTCCGGCGCCTGCGTTTTTACAGACCACCTTCTTCACAGGACAACCAAAATTAATGTCTATAATATCTGGTTTTGAGGCTTCTACAATTTCTATGGCCTGAAGCATGGAGTCCATTTCTGCGCCAAATATTTGAATACCCACAGGGCGTTCTTTTTCGTAAATATCCAGCTTCATGGTGCTCTTAGCAGCGTCTCTAATGAGCCCTTCTGAAGAAATAAATTCAGTATATACCACGTCTGCCCCCTGCTCTTTGCACAAAGCGCGAAAAGGTGGGTCGCTCACATCTTCCATAGGAGCGAGTAACAGTGGAAAGTTTGGAAGTTCAATGTCTCCAATGCGTGGCATAGTGCACAGATTAAAATTATGGGGCAAAGATACGCAAGTGACGCTGTAAGGCAATGGTTTGGACGTATTTTTAGCCTATATTTGCAGCTTTATAGGCCCTATACGCATGAAAAATATTCGAAACTTCTGTATTATCGCTCACATTGACCACGGTAAAAGTACCTTGGCAGACCGTTTGTTAGATTTTACAGGAACGGTGACAGAAAGAGAAAAACAAAACCAACTGCTAGACAGCATGGATCTCGAAAGAGAGCGAGGAATTACCATTAAGAGTCACGCCATTCAAATGGAATACACCAGAAATGGAGAGACCTATATCTTAAATTTAATAGACACCCCAGGCCACGTAGATTTTTCCTACGAGGTGTCTAGATCTATTGCTGCCTGTGAAGGTGCGCTTTTAATTGTAGACGCAGCACAGAGCATACAAGCACAAACCATCTCTAACCTTTACCTGGCCCTAGAAAACGATCTGGAAATTATTCCGGTATTGAACAAGGTAGATTTACCTTCTGCCAATCCTGAAGAGGTTACGGACGACATTGTGGATTTATTGGGCTGTAAGGCGGAGGAAGTCATTCCGGCATCGGCCAAAACGGGTTTGGGTATAGAGGCCATCTTAGATGCAATTATTGACCGTGTTCCAGCGCCTGTTGGTAATGTAGATGAACCGTTGCAGGCCTTAATATTTGACTCTGTTTATAACCCATTTAGAGGGGTAGAAACGTATTTCAGGGTGATTAATGGTGAAATTAAAAAAGGACAGAAAATAAAATTCGTTGCCACGGGCAAGCATTATTTTGCAGATGAGGTAGGTACTTTAAAACTCACACAACAAGTAAAACAGTCTGTTAAAGCTGGGGATGTAGGTTATTTAATCACAGGAATAAAAGAAGCCAAAGAAGTAAAGGTGGGAGACACCATCACAGACGCAGCACACCCTACTCAAAAACCTATTGGAGGGTTTGAAGATGTAAAGCCTATGGTATTTGCTGGAATTTATCCTGTAGACACGGAAGATTACGAAGAGCTTAGGTCCTCTATGGAGAAACTACAACTCAACGACGCTTCGCTGGTTTTTGTTCCAGAGAGCTCTGCGGCCTTAGGCTTTGGGTTTAGGTGTGGTTTTTTAGGAATGCTCCACATGGAAATTATTCAAGAACGCTTGGAGCGTGAATTTGAAATGACTGTAATTACTACGGTTCCAAACGTAAGTTACCACGCATTTACTAGAAAAGATACTGAAACACCTATCATTGTAAACAACCCTTCTGACCTACCTGACCCCTCTACTTTAGACCGTGTAGAGGAACCTTATATTAAGGCAACGATCATTACAAAGTCTGATTATGTTGGGAATGTAATGTCGCTTTGTATTGACAAGAGAGGGATTATCACCAACCAAACGTACCTCACCACAGATAGGGTAGAATTGACTTTTGACATGCCTTTGGCGGAGATTGTCTTTGATTTTTACGACCGTTTAAAAACGGTGTCTAAGGGATATGCTTCTTTTGACTACGCCCCAATAGGGATGAAGGTTTCAAAGCTGGTTCGTGTAGATATTTTATTGAACGCTCAGCCGGTAGACGCGCTTTCTGCGCTTATTCACGCAGACACCGCGCCAATTATTGGAAAGAAAATGTGTGAAAAACTCAGGGCACTCATACCGCGTCAACAGTTCGACATTCCTATCCAAGCAGCCATTGGCGCTAAAATTATCTCCAGAGAAACCATTAAGGCACTCAGGAAAGATGTTACCGCTAAATGTTATGGAGGAGATATCTCTCGAAAGAGAAAGCTCCTTGAAAAGCAAAAGAAAGGAAAGAAACGTATGCGTCAAGTGGGGAATGTAGAGATTCCACAAGAAGCATTTATGGCGGTGCTTAAATTAAACGACTAAGGGTTTTCCTAAATACACCAGGCGCATGCCTTCTTTAGATTCATTGGATTGTGTCTCATAAGAAGGGATAATTTTTAAATCTCCCTCTTTGTCTTTTAAAAACAACGGAATGCTGTTAGGGGCTTTTGCCGCTTGCTGCATGACATTCTCGTAATGAGATTGGTCTTTAAAAGTGAGTTCCAACACCTGTGGAAACAAACGAGTAGTTTCTTCTAAAGCGATATAATCATGGGTGCTAGAGAATAAATGCTGTTTGTTTTGTAGGGCTTTATTTCCCTTTTCATTAGCGTGAATGAGTCTAAATGCACCGTTCTCACCAAACTGTTCAGTAAATCTATTTAAGGCAAAATCATTGATCTCTGCATTTCCTGTAAGGGCCATTAAATAGCCTACGTCATTGAGTTCTAAATTGTCTGCTAGATTGTCCGAATATATATTGGCTGTAAGGGCATCTATGCCTTTTTCTTTGGCGGCACTAATGTTATTCTCGTTACTGTCTATAAGCACCACATGACGGTCATTGTCCTGAAGGTACTGGGCAATTAATCTAGATGCTGGCGCAGCGCCAACCATTAAGATTCCCTCTGATTTCTTTAAAAACACGCCCAGCCATTTGGCTACAATTCTAGCGGTAGTGGCATTTAACAAAACTGTTCCCAATACAATCATAAAGACCAAAGGGGTAATATACTCTGCCCCAACTTCTCCTCTAGCAACTAATTTAGATCCAAACAAAGAGGCAATACCGGCTGCGACAATACCTCTAGGACCCACCCAACCAATAAACAATTTCTCTTTAAATTGTAAACCAGATCCCGAACTGCTCAAAAAGACCCCTAAAGGACGTACCACTAAAATAATTGTGGCAAACAACATAGCGGTGCGCCAATCGTAAAGTAGCATTAATTGGTCTATATTAATGTTTGCAGCCAATAGTATAAAGAGAATAGAAATGAGCAGTACGCTTAAAGACTCTTTGAAATACAACAGCTCCTTGAGGTTGGGTAGGTTTATGTTTCCCATAACCATTCCCATCACAACCACAGCCAAAAGACCCGATTCATGGGCAAATAAGTCAGAGGTAACAAAGACCAATAACACCATAGACAAAGAGGCAACGTTCAGTAAGTAATGCGGGATAAAGCGTTTTTTAATGACAAACACTAAGGCGTGGGCAAAGGTAAATCCAAAACTAAATCCAAAAAGTAATATTTTTCCAAAGGCAATTAATGCCGTTTGAGTAAATGCTTGTCCGCCTTCTACACTGATGAATTCGTACACCAATACGGCTACCAAAGCGCCTATTGGATCTATGAGTATGCCTTCCCATTTTAAAATAGCAGAAACTTCCTTTTTAAGGGGAATGTTTCTCAATATAGGTGTGATCACTGTAGGTCCAGTGACTATAATCAAAGCAGAAAATAAAAACGCCATAGGCCAACTCAAGCCAAAGATTAAATGAGACGCAATTCCAGCGCCAAAAAATGTCACTGTAGAACCCAAGGTAATGAGTTTAGAAATCACCGGTCCTGTCGTGGCAATTTCGGATCTTTTTAGGGTAAGACCCCCTTCAAAAAGAATAATACTAATGGCCAGGGAAACAAAATAATACAAGCCATCTCCAGGAAACAAGCCTTTGGTGCCGTTCCATATGGGCTCAATAAGTTTGGCGCCGTCTGCAGTATAAAAGGTGGCAATAGGCCCTACCAATAAACCTATTAAAATAAGGGGTAATATGGCGGGTAATTTTAATCGCCATGCCATCCATTGGGCTACTATACCTAAAATAATTATACCGGCAAGTTCAATCATAGGGAAAAGTCTTTATTCATAAAAGCTTTTAATAACAATACGGATACCACCACAGGGTAGTGTCCGCCGCCAAAATTTGAATTTAAGCTTTTTTTGGCTTTTTAAAGGCTTGGTTTTGATTAAATTTATCTCTCAAAGATAGAAAAATAGCAACGATGGTTTTACATCCAATAGAAGCAGGTAATTTTAAATTAGACGGTGGCGGTATGTTTGGCGTAGTGCCTAAAACCATTTGGCAACGCACCAATCCAGCAGACGCCAACAACCTCATCGATATTGCTGCCCGTTGCTTACTCATAGAAGAAGGCAACAAGCTCACGCTTATAGACACTGGAATGGGCCACAAACAGTCCGATAAGTTCTTTGGATATTACAGTCCTTGGGGGTCATATAATTTAAAGGATTCTATTGAAAAGGCTGGTTTTTCAATGGATGAGATAACAGACGTCTTTTTGTCCCACCTTCATTTTGATCATGTGGGGGGTGCAGTGCAGTGGAATAAAGACCATTCTGGCTATGAAATGGCTTTTAAAAACGCTCATTTTTGGACCAATAAAAATCATTGGAAATGGGCTACAGAACCCAACGCCAGGGAAAAAGCCTCTTTTTTAAAAGAAAATTTACAGCCCATAAAAGAGGCGGGGCAACTGCGGTTTCTAAGAGACAATACTCAGGTGGTGGAGCGCGCTTCTGATTTTAATTTTGAGGTGTTTTATGCAGACGGTCACACGGAAAAGCAAATGCTTCCTATGATACAATACCAGGGAAAAACAGTGGTCTTTATGGGAGATTTATTGCCCACAACAGGCCATATTCCCCTACCTTATGTCATGGGCTATGACACCAGACCGCTATTGACCTTAGAGGAAAAGGCTTATTTCTTAGATCTAGCAGCAAGCCAGGGCTATTATTTGTTTTTGGAACACGACGCACAACACGAAGTCATTACCGTTAAACAGACCGAAAAAGGCGTTCGCTTGGATCAAGTATTCGCTTTTTCAGAATTATTTAATTAGGTTTTAAACTGACCTCAAGACCCTACACACGAAATATATGAGCACACACAATAAATACATGTCCCTACCCACAAAATTTATGGAGCTACCCACAAAACATGCAGACCTAAAAAAGAAATATGTAGCAGTACCCTCAAAATATCTAGCCCTACACAGGTCAATATATGGCGGTTTTTTTAAACCTTTACTGCTGTTGTTTTTTCTGGCCAGTTGTAAAGCTTTGCCGCCCTCTTTTGTGGTGGAAACCCCTGTGCTCACTGGAAAAAAAACAGCCCTAAGCTTAGATGAGAAAAAACAATGGCCCCACAAGGATCCTTATACCGATAGTATTCCAGGAATGGGTTTGGAAAAAGCCTATGCCTACATTAAAGACAATGGCCTCAAGTCTAACAGCATTACCGTGGCTGTGTTAGATTCTGGGATTGACCTCTTGCATGAAGACTTAAAAAACCAACTTTGGGATAACAAAAAAGAAATCGCGGCCAATGAAATTGACGACGACAACAACGGCTACACAGATGACCTACATGGTTATAATTTTCTAGGAGAATCTTACCATGAACAAGTAGAGGTAACACGAATTGTCGCGTTAAAACTTGGGGACGCTGCTCTTCAAGAGCGCGCACAAAAAGAATTGGAAAAAGCACTTCCCAAGGCACTTCAGGACAAGGACCAATACAGGCAAATTTTAATGGCGGTAGAAACCGCCAATGCAGCCGTTAAAAAGGCGCTTGGTAAAGACCGTTACTACCTTGCAGATCTTGAAAGCTTTGAAACCAATAGCATTATGATGCAGCAAAAAATAGGGGTGCTAAAGCAAATGTTTTCTTTTGCAGACAGTATTCCACAGGTGCTCAAAGAGCTCAATGCCGGTGTGACTCATTTTAGTGAACTAGCAGACTACAATCTCAATAAAAACTTTGATGGAAGGGTTGTAGTAGGAGACAATCCATACGATATTTTAGACGTTCCCTACGGCAACGGAGATCCTAAAAACAGGCTTCCAGAGGAAAGTCACGGAACCCATGTTGCTGGAATTATTGGGGCACAAAGAGACAATGGATTGGGTATAAATGGCGCTGCTGCTCAAGTAAAAATTATGGCCTTAAGAGCAGTGCCCAATGGAGATGAATACGACAAAGACATTGCTTTAGGAATTCGTTATGCGGTAGACAATGGCGCAAAAATCATCAACGCAAGTTTTGGAAAATCCTATTCTCCAAATGTGGAATGGGTGTACGAAGCCATAAAATACGCGGCATCTAAAGACGTCTTAATCGTTCATGCAGCAGGAAATGAGGGAGATGATCTAGACCATCCTAGCCACCCAAATTTTCCCAACGATCAAATTAACAACGGTCCAGAGATAGCCAATAATGTACTCACAGTAGGGGCTTTAACAAGTGAGTTGGGGGAAAATTTAGTGGCGGATTTTTCAAATTATGGAAAAATTAATGTAGACGTCTTTGCGCCTGGAGGAGCCATTTATTCCACCATGCCAGGGGGGGAATACGACTTCCAAGATGGCACCTCCATGGCAGCCCCCGGCGCAGCCGGCGTTGCCGCCCTAGTTTGGTCTATCTATCCAAATCTACGCGCAGCAGAGGTTAAAAAAATACTCATGCTCTCTGGAGTGCGCTCAGAAATTCCAGTAATTTTACCTTCAGATCCAGATAAAAAGGTTCCCTTTAGCAGTCTTTCTGTCTCAGGAAGGATGATAAATGCCTACAATGCTTTAATTTTAGCCAAACAAATACAAGACAATAAATTTAATTTAAATAAATATGATTTTATTCGCTAAACGTGTAGTGGCATTATTCGCCTTAGCACTTTCTGTTGCCGCTACAGCTCAAAACACGCATTACTGGCAACAAGAAGCCAATTATACCATGGATGTTACCATGGACGTAAATACATTTCAATACCAGGGAACCCAACAAATCTCTTATACCAACAACTCTCCAGACGCATTGAATCAGGTGTTTTATCACCTTTATTTCAATGCCTTTCAACCCGGATCAGAAATGGATGCGCGATTGAGTAGTATTGAAGATCCAGACGGAAGAATGATGGAGGACAAAAAAAGCAGGATTAGCCCGCTA
>JAQWFV010000147.1 GCA_029238555.1 Flavobacteriaceae bacterium | reverse complement strand
AAACACTTCTTATGTGCCCGTAGAAAAGCTAGACCGATTGGCCAAGCAACACAACAACCACCAAGGAGTTGTAGCGAGTATTTCTCCCATAGAATTTCATGAACTCGATCCTTTTGTAGAAAGTGTTTTAGAAACAAAAGAGGCCCCTCTTTTCTTACTCTTGGATCAATTGTCCGATGTGAGAAATTTTGGCGCCATCATCAGAACTGCCTCTTGTACGGGAGTAGACGCCATAATCATTCAAAAAAAGGGTGCTGCTCCAGTGACTGCAGACACTATAAAAACTTCTGCAGGCGCAGCTTTTCAAGTCCCTATTATTAAAGTAGATCACTTAAAAGACGCCGTTTTTCACTTACAAGCCTGTGGTATTCAAGTAGTCGCAGCTACAGAGAAAGCGAAAAACGACTTATATGAAGTTTCATTTACAGGCCCCACCGCTATAGTTATGGGTTCTGAAGACATGGGAATTACACCCTCCATTTTAAAAGTGGCCAACGCCCAAGCAAAGTTACCCATGCAGGGACCTATTAGCTCATTAAATGTATCTGTTGCCTGTGGTGTATTCTTATACGAAGCAGTGAGACAAAGAAAATAATATGAATGAGCCATTAGCAGAAAGAGTTCGTCCAAAGTCCTTAGAGGGCTATATGAGTCAAACTCATTTGGTGGGGCCTGCTGGTGTATTGACCAAACAAATAAAGGCAGGTATTATCCCTTCGATTATTTTATGGGGACCTCCAGGAACTGGAAAAACTACCTTAGCCAATATTATTGCCACCCAAACACAACGTCCATTTTACGCCCTTAGTGCTATTAATTCTGGAGTAAAAGAAGTGAGGGAGGTTATTGAAAAAGCCAAACAATCTGGTGGATTATTTACCACCAAAAACCCGCTCTTATTTATAGATGAGATCCATAGATTTAGTAAGTCTCAACAAGACTCTCTTCTAGCAGCAGTAGAAAAAGGATGGGTTACCTTAATAGGGGCTACCACAGAGAATCCAAGTTTTGAGGTAAATGCTGCCCTACTCTCTCGATGCCAAGTTTACACACTCAAAGCTTTTGAAAAATCGGATTTAGAAGCGCTATTACACAATGCCATAAAGATAGATCCATGGCTTCAAGAGAAAGAAATAATCCTTAAAGAAACTAAGGCATTGTTTCGGGCAAGCGGAGGTGACGCCAGAAAATTGCTCAATATTTTTGAATTTCTAATCACGCAAAATCCAGATCATAAAGTAGTCATTACTGACGAGTTTGTAACCAACAACACACAAAATAACACTGCTTTTTACGACAAGTCTGGAGAACAACATTACGACATTGTTTCTGCATTCATAAAATCCATCAGAGGATCTGATCCCAATGCAGCTGTATACTGGCTAGCTAGAATGCTTGTTGGAGGAGAAGATGTGAAATTCATTGCAAGAAGAATGGTTATATTGGCTTCTGAGGATATTGGAAATGCCAATCCAACGGCCCTTGTACTAGCAAATACTTGTTTCCAATCGGTACATACCATTGGGCACCCAGAAGCGAGAATTATCTTGAGTCAGTGCGCTGTGTATTTAGCGACTTCCCCAAAGAGCAATAGCACTTATTTAGCCATAGACCAAGCGATTGCTGCTGTTAAAGAAACCGGAGATTTACAAGTACCCCTGGCATTGAGAAATGCACCTACCAAACTCATGAAAGAATTGGGCTATGGGGACAATTACCAATACTCCCATAACGGACCAAACGCATTTATAGCTCAAGAGTTTCTCCCAGAAGCCATTTCAGGAACCGTATTTTACCAACCCGGAGACAACCCTAGAGAGAAAGGGAGTCGGGATTTTCTTAAAAACCGATGGAAAGATAGATACGGGTACTAAATAAATTCCTTGTCTATTATAGAAACTTCTTTAATTCCGCTAAACTTTGCACCATGTCACAATGCTCATGTACAGATTCTCCGTGAGCGTTAAAATGAATGACCTCAAAGCCAACTTCTTTAGCACCAAGAATATCTGCTTCTAAACTATCTCCAATCATTAAAGATGTAGCTGCCGTAACATTTGCTTTTTCAAGTGCCAATTCAAAAATTTGAGGGTGCGGCTTCTTTACTCCTGCCAGCTCTGAGTCCATCACAACATCAAAATAATGATCAATAGAGGCATTTTTCATTTTCTTGCCTTGTACTTCCGAAAACCCATTAGTAATGATGTGCAAATTGTAATGTGGTTTCAAGTACTCTAATATTTCTATAGTTCCAGGAAACAAATGATTGTAAGTGGTTAGCACAGCCATATACTGGTCTGCCAACTCGTGAATGAGAGCGTCTGTTGCAGGGTATTCAAGCGTGTCAAAGGTAAACTTCAAACGTTCGTAACGCAAGGTTTCTTTGGAAACGGTGCCGTTCCTGTACATACGCCAATACTGAAGGTTAATAGGGATATAGGCTTTTAAAAATGTATCTAATGGAATATCTACGCCATATTCAATGAGTAAACGTTCAAAAGTAAGGGCTGAGTTTTTTTCAAAATCCCAAAGGGTATGGTCTAAATCAAAAAAGATGTCTGAAATTTTTCCTTTAAGCATTATTTTTTTTTGCTAAAGGTACTATTTAATTTTGCTTTGCCTAGTCCAAAAAACTACCCCCTGAATGGCTTACACTGCTTTAGATAGATCTCTTTTGTAGGCAATCCATTCTCAGAATAAGAAAACTATTTACTAAACTGAGCCAAGTGTTTTTGGAAAGTCTCTTTCCATATAGGGGCTTTTTCTCCCCCCAATAATTCATTAGAAAAAACTACGTTAAAGTGAGCCCCCACCTCTTTTGTTGCCTGATACAAGGGAGTCATAATTTTTAAGGCATCTAAAGTACTTTTCTCCTTTAATAAGGCGTAATCATGCACCGCAAAGGGGTGTACTTTAATGGGCAATTGAACCTCAAGGTAAATGTCATAAAAGAAAAATGGACTGGCAGTGCCGGCTCTAAATCCAAGCTCATGGGTATAACCCATAGAATAGTCGTTATGAATTTCAGCGTCTACCAAGTCCCTGTAAGAAACCGGTATGTCTACCCTATTATATCGCATTCTAGAAGCCTTTATAGGTCTGTTGACCACATGGGCCAAATGCTTCTGCTCTTCCATTAAAATTTTAGGCACCCCAAAAGATGCGTAAGAGGCCGCCAAAGCTACCTCAAAGTGGTCTGCTACAGATTTTATAAGGGCCTTAAAGGCATTGTTATAAGGAGACACATTTTTGTCATAAGTCCCATATTCTGCAAATTGAAAAAAGAAAATGGCCTTGGCTTTATACTGTCTTAAAAGAATCCCTATAAAGTCAAAATTATCATAGGGGTCTTTTTTAAAGCGCAGCCACACCCCTATCCTAGTGAGAAGCCTAGTAAATTTTAGGCCCGACAAATCCACAAAAAAACCAGAGATTCCTCTGATAAGGCCACGGTATGCAAATGCGTGAGAGCTAGTCACATCTATTAATGGGGTAAAGCAATACGTTCTTTTAGACCTTATAATATCAGGGAACTTTTCTTGAAGAGCACTAAAAAAAAGCCCTGCCCATTGGTCCACCACTGGGAGGGTTAAAAAATCGTTCACATAACCCACACTTTCTTTTGGGGGAAAGCGCCCATGAATGTCCTTTACATGAGGCAAATACTCCTCGTAACGAGATAGCATATAGAAACTGGCGGCAAAAATATCAAAGGGGACACTACTCTTGTCCCCCACAGGAAAAAAACAGGGTACCCCATTCCAATCACTCACTTTAATAGAATGATCATTGATCCCTTGCTCAAAGAGAAGCGAATGAGATCTAATAAAAAACTCATTCTGTAAGGCTTGTTTGGTGTAGGTTAATTTTGGTCCCTCATGTTTTATGAAGTCCGACACTTCAGTGGTAAAAGCAACTTCTATCCCTAACAATCGCTTACAAATATGGTTGGCAATATAAGTAAATCTGAGGGTGATTTTATAGGTGTATATCAGGAGCATCTAAAAGAGAATATGATTCAAAAAATACATAACCAAAGGAGCGGTCAATCAAAGTTTAAAATTAAACAATTATAGCAATTGCTGGTCTGCAAAACTAAAGTATTCATTTTTACCTACAATAATATGGTCTAATAACACCATATCTAACAACTTAGCTGCGTCTTTTAATTTAAGTGTTAAAGTCTTGTCAGCTGCAGAAGGTGTCAGATTTCCAGTGGGATGATTGTGGGCTACTATCATAGCTGTAGCGCCCCATTTTAAGGCTTGTTGCAACACTAACCTGATGTCTACAACCGTAGCCGTAAACCCTCCTTTGCCCAGTAATGACCGTTCTAAAACTACATGGGCATTATCCAAATACAGCACCCAAAATTCCTCATGAGCCAATCCAATGAGTACTGGTTTTAATACTGAAAAGGCCGCTGCACTAGAAGAAAGCGACAAAGGTTTCGAAGGGATAAGAGGTAACAATCGGTACCCCAAATCCAAAGAAGCCTTAATTTTCACAGCTTTCACCTTCCCCACCCCTTTAAAATCCATTAAATTTTCTACCGATAATTCAAAGAGTTTTTGAAGGTCATTACCAGAGCGAATTAAAAGGCTTTTGGCTAATGAAAGGGCAGATTGCCCCACAGATCCATTGCCAATAACAATGGCTAATAGTTCTGCATCTGTCAATTTTTGTCCTCCCAAACGGAGGTACTTTTCTCTGGGCTGGTCTTCAACAGACCAAGACTTCATACCCGAATTTTTAGGATAGACCATGAATAAAGATAGCCTGTATGGTTCAAAAAGGAGCGCCCACCAGATAAACTACACATATAATAGATTATCGGTCAAAAGCCTTTCTTAAAAGAAATAAAATATTAGGAGACCCTTTGGGCTAAAGCTTTAAAATCTGTTCCCCCATAATTTCCTGAACTCATAAACAAAAGCACCGTTTCTTCTAGCGGTAAATCCCTCAAGAAAACTGCCAATCCGTCTGTTGTAGTTTCTATTTGAAGTGTATTAGAGCCAAA
Organism: Flavobacteriaceae bacterium; assembly: GCA_029238555.1. The sequence goes on along the minus strand of JAQWFV010000147.1, from coordinate 7,532 downwards.
AGCTTCTTTAATTACCTCAGCAGAGATAGGGTCCCGATCTTTTATGGCTAGTACGGCTGGTTCGTAGAAAACCATACCGACATCGGCCTTGGCCAAAGCATTTTTATACTCCTTGAGAAAAGAAACGTTTAAGCTGCTATAAGTATGTAATTCAAGTACCACAACCAACTTTCTATCCGGATACTGCTCCTTAACCGCTGCAGTAGTGGCCTTTACCTTACTGGGGGCATGAGCAAAATCTTTATAAATAGCCGTTTTGTTGTTTTTAGCAATTAATTCTAATCGTTTAGAAGCCCCTTTAAAACTGCTAATAGCCTCATAGAAATCTAGGGCGTCTATCCCCATATGCTGGCACACCCACTTAGCTCCTGCCAGATTATTAAGGTTGTGCTTTCCAAAAATCTCTAATGGTAAAGGACCTTCTTCCGTCTCTAGGTAAGTCAGGCCGTTGTCTATAGTAGCTTCTGGGGTGGTGTAAGCAATTTTACGAATGGTGTTGGTCGCTTTTTCAACCATTTCGTGAAGCAGCGCATCTTCTTGATTATAACTCAGACTACCTCCCGCTACAATACTGTCAATAAAGGATTCGAAGGGCGCGCAATAGGATTCAAAAGTGGGAAACACATTAATATGGTCCCAGGCAATACCACTCAAGAGCGCAATATGCGGCTTATAATGTAAAAACTTAGATTGAGGGTCTATGGGAGAGGAGAGGTATTCGTCCCCTTCTAATAACATAAAATCGTTCTCTTCAGTGAGGTGAACCATCTTGTCAAAGCCCTCTAATTGGGCCCCCACCATAAAGTCTATGTCTTTTTCGTGGTAGTGCATAACATGAAGAATCATAGAAGTAATGGTTGTTTTTCCATGACTCCCCCCTATGACTACGCGTGTTTTATGCTTTGAATGCTCGTATAAAAATTCAGGGTAAGAAGACACTTTTAAACCCAATTCTTGGGCTTTGGCAAGCTCAGGATTTCCTGGTTTCGCATGCATCCCTAAAATAATTACGTCTATGCCCGAGTGAATATTTTCAGGCTGCCAACCCATTTTTAAGGGAAGTAAGCCAACGACTTCTAAACGGCTTCTAGAGGGCTCAAAAATGACGTCGTCACTACCACTAATTTCGTGACCCGCTTCGTGTAATGCCAGTGCTAAATTATGCATGGCACTTCCTCCAATGGCTATAAAATGTATTCTCATAGTATTATTTTCCAGAACCCATAGATTCCTTTTGATCGTGTATCATTTCCCAAAGGGTGTCTTTGAGCGGCATAATGCCTTTTTGTGCCACTGCAGAGAAGAACAAAAATGGGGTGTTTCCCAATACAGGTTTTAGTAAAGCTGAAATTTCCGCTTCTAATTCCTCATCCAACATATCACTCTTAGAAATTGCGACCAGACGGTCTTTATCTAACAATTCAGGGTTGTATCTTCTCAGCTCGTCTAATAATACGCCGTACTCTTTTACAATATCTTCACTGTCTGCTGGGATTAAAAATAAAAGGGTCGCATTACGCTCTATATGCCTTAAAAAATAATGCCCCAGACCTTTGCCTTCCGCTGCTCCTTCAATAATTCCAGGAATATCTGCCATGACAAAACTCTTAAAATCTCTATACTCCACAATTCCTAAATTGGGTTTTAGGGTGGTAAAAGCGTAAGAGGCAATTTTTGGCTTGGCAGAAGTAATCACAGAGAGCAGGGTAGATTTTCCTGCATTGGGAAAACCAACCAATCCAACGTCTGCCAACACTTTTAATTCAAGGGTAAAAGACCCTTCTTTTCCTGGGATTCCAGGTTGTGCGTATCTGGGTGTTTGATTGGTAGAAGACCTAAAGTGCCAATTCCCTAGCCCCCCTTTTCCTCCTTCTAGAAGCACAATTTCTTGGTCGTGCTCAGTTACTTCATACAAGGGCTCCTGGGTTTCTCCATCTTTAACAACAGTTCCCAAAGGCACTTCTAAATAGACGTCATTTCCATCCGTACCAAAACTCCTGTTTTTGCTACCATGTCCTCCATGCTCCGCACTAAAGTGCTTTTTAAACTTATAATGAACCAGTGTCCAAAGGTGCTTATTGCCCTTCAAAATAATGTGTCCCCCTCTTCCTCCATCGCCACCGTCTGGTCCTCCTTTGGTGATGAATTTCTCCCTGTGTAAATGTATAGATCCCTTTCCTCCATTTCCTGAGGTTAAAAAAACCTTTACATAATCTACGAAATTTCCTTCTGTCATGGGGTAATGATTAAATAATTTGTGGGGTAATTTGGCCTATTCTAGGCCGATGCTTTAAACAGCGCTTTTTTATTATAAACCACTAATAATAGCAGCAATTCTCTTTGTTATTTCTGAAATTTCTCCAATGCCGTTCACAGCATAAAACTTATTTTGGGCCTTGTAAAAAGCTTCTAAAGGCGCTGTTTTAAGGTTGTATTCCTGAAATCTGTTTCTAATTTTTGTTTCGTCCTGATCGTCCGGTCTTCCACTTTCTTTACCTCGTTCTAACAGTCTAGCGGTTAAAACGTCCTCGTCTGCTTCCAAGGCTATAGTAGCTGAAATTTCCATTGACTTAGACTTTAAAAAAGCATCCAAGGCTTCTGCTTGGGCGGTTGTTCTTGGAAATCCATCAAAGATAAATCCTGCAGCTGCTTGGTTTTCATTCACCTCTGCCTCCAACATTTGTATGGTCACAGAATCTGGAACCAAATCTCCTTTATCCATATAAGACTTGGCCAATTGACCTAAAGAAGTATTTTGAGAAATATTAGCTCTAAAAACATCTCCAGTGGAAATATGCTTTAATTGGTAGGTTTCTTTTAAAAAGGCCGCTTGGGTTCCTTTTCCTGCGCCTGGTTTCCCAAACAAGACAAGGTTGGTTTTCATGGGGTTTTCTTTAGTTAATTAAAGGCACAAAGATAGTGTTTTGATTTCGCTTTTTTAAAGGGACAGACCGGCTTTATAATAATTATCTCGTATTTTTGTAGCACAAGCACTAAATAACCCTAAGGGCCTTATTAATGAGTACAAACTATTTTTCTTCTAATTTCACTCTCGGTATTCTCGGTGGCGGACAACTCGGCAAAATGCTTTTGCAGGAAACCAGAAAATGGGACATTCAAACAAAAGTATTAGATCCCGCTAAAGACGCTCCGTCTAGATTGGCTTGCAACCATTTTGAGCAAGGAGATTTAATGGACTATGAGACTGTTTTTAATTTTGGAAAAACGGTAGATCTACTTACCATAGAAATTGAAAATGTAAATATAGACGCCCTAGAAGCGCTTGAAAAAGAAGGAATTACTGTATATCCTTCCTCAGATAGTCTTAAAAGTATTGCCAACAAGGGCACCCAAAAACTGTTTTACACAGACCATCAGATTCCAACGGCAGCTTTCAATAGATTTGCCTACAGCTCAGAAATTGAGGACAGTGTTGCTCATGGGGGACTGTCTTTCCCTTTTGTATGGAAGTCTGCGCAATTTGGTTATGATGGTCAGGGTGTAAAAGTCATTAGACAAGCTTCGGATTTAAAAGGACTCCCCAACGTTGCTTGCATTACAGAAAACCTCATTGATTTCGAGAAAGAATTGGCGGTAATTGTCTGTAGAAACCCTAGTGGAGAAAGTGTGCACTATCCAGTTGTTGAGATGGAATTTCACCCTGAGGCCAATCAGGTAGAATACGTTTTGTGTCCTGCAAGAATCACAGATCACTTGGCCCAAAAGGCCATAGAGGTGGCTTTAAAAACTTCTGAAGCTTATGGCCATGTTGGGCTCCTAGCGGTGGAAATGTTTTTAACAAAAGAAGGCGATATTTTGGTAAACGAAGTTGCTCCAAGACCGCACAACTCAGGGCACTACTCTATTGAAGGGAGTTACACAAACCAATACGAACAACACCTCAGGGCTATACTGGACCTTCCTTTAGGAAACACCGCTAGTAAGGTAGCTGCCGTAATGGTCAATCTCGTAGGCGCAGAGGGCCACACTGGCGCTGTGGTGTATGAAAATATGAAACACATTTTAAGCCTTGAAGGAGTAACACCGCATATTTACGGAAAAAAAGAAACCCGGCCTTTCAGAAAAATGGGGCATGTAACCATAGTGCACCCAAATATGCAAACCGCAAGGGAGATGGCAGAAACCGTTAAAAAAAGTATTGCCGTAATTAGTGAGAAATAATTTGTGTGCAGGGAATAATCATCCAATATTTAAAATAATAAAGAGTATTCACCTCAGCCACAACAGTTTAAAAATAGTCTTAAATAAAAATACATGAAAAAAGTAGCCGTAGTTATGGGAAGTACCAGCGACCTTCCTGTTATGCAAGAAGCCATAGACTTTTTAAAATCTTTCAATATAGCCGTGATGGTAGACATAGTTTCTGCCCACAGGACCCCTGAAAAACTATTTAGTTTTAGTAAAAACGCACACCTAGAGGGTATTGGCGTAATTATAGCGGGTGCGGGTGGTGCAGCACATTTACCAGGAATGGTAGCTTCTTTATCTCCATTACCAGTGATTGGTGTGCCTATTAAAAGCAGCAATTCTATAGGCGGTTGGGATTCTGTACTGTCTATATTGCAAATGCCGGGCGGGGTGCCTGTTGGCACCGTGGCACTGAATGGTGCCAAGAATGCGGGCATTCTCGCCGCCCAAATACTCGGGAGCAGTGAGCCAGCAATTATGGATCAAATGATTGCTTATAAGGAAGCCCTTAAAGAAAAAGTGATCGAAGGCGCTAAATCAGTTCAGTCGTAAAAAGTAGCAAAGGCGCTAAAAAAGTTCAGCCACAAAAAGTAGCGAAAGCGCTAAAAAAGTTCAGTCTTAAAGAGCAAGCTGCTCCTGCTTAAAACTGAATATTCACAAAAAAACACCTGTCAGTACATGTCTAAAAATCCTTTATTAGTCCCATTTGAAACGCCTCCATTTCATTTGATCAAAAACGAGCATTACAAACCAGCTTTTGAGACCGCTATAAGCCTCGCCAAAGAAGAGATTAGTGCCGTAAAGAAGCAATCAGAAGCCCCTACTTTTGAAAATACTGTAGCAGCCCTAGATTATGCAGGACAGACATTGGGACATATTTCAAGCATATTTTTTAACCTAAATTCAGCAGAAACCTCACCCGAAATGCAACAAATTGCACAAGAAGTGTCTCCACTTCTCACTGCTTTTAGCAATGACCTGAGTTTAGATCCTGAATTATTCAAAAGGGTAAAAGCCGTTTACGAACAGAAAGACAGCCTATCCCTAGACACGGAATCTCAAAGATTATTAGACAAATCTTATAAATCTTTTGTGAGGAATGGTGCGCTCCTCAATGAAGCAGAACAACAAATACTCAGAGAAATAGACAAAAACCTCTCTAGACTTCAATTGGAATTTGGAGAACACGTCTTGGCAGACACCCAAATATTCTCCCTTCACATAACAGATGAACTAGCATTAGATGGGCTACCAGACAGTGTCAAAACTGCAGCAGAAGACTTGGCAAAAAGCAAAGAAAAAGAAGGCTGGCTGTTTACTTTAGATTACCCAAGTTATGTGCCTTTTATGAAATTCTCCACCCAACGCAGCTTACGTGAAAAAATGTATAAAGCATTTACTAGTAAGGGATTTCAAAAGAACGAAAACAACAATGAAGCCATTGTGTTAGATATTGTTAGACTCAGACACCAAAGGGCGCAATTACTAGGCTATGAAAACCACGCACAGTATGTCTTAGAAGAAAGAATGGCCAAAAGCCCAGCTAAAGTGTTTGATTTTTCACAAAACATCTTGGACAAAGCCTTACCTGCCGCTAAAGCAGAATTGGAGACCTTAAAAACTTATGGAAAAGAGCAGCTTGGCTTAGAGCGTCTAGAAAAATGGGATGGCTCCTTTGTGGGAGAAAAACTAAGGCAAGCGACTTTTAATTTTGAAGAAGAAGTACTCAAGCCCTACTTACCACTACAAGCTTGTGTGAAGGGCATGTTTGAAATTGCCCACAAACTGTACGGTTTAAACTTCAGCGAAGTCAATGATATACCTGTATACCACAAAGAAGTGTCTAATTATAAGGTTTATGACAATAAAGGTGCTTTTGTGTCCTATTTTTATACAGACTTTCACCCAAGATCCGGAAAAAGAGGGGGCGCATGGATGACCTCCTTTAGGTCCCAGTATAAAAAAGACGGCCAAGACTACAGACCACAAATAGCCATAGTGTGTAATTTTAGTTCGCCTACCTCCAAAACACCTGCATTACTCACTTTTCAAGAACTCACTACCCTGTTCCACGAGTTTGGTCACGCCTTACATGGCATGCTGGCCAACACCACTTACCCAAGTCTATCAGGCACCTCTGTATCTTGGGATTTCGTAGAATTACCCAGCCAAATCATGGAAAATTGGTGCTATGAAAAAGAAGCCTTATCGTTATTCGCCAAACACTATAAGGATCAATCATTAATTCCTATGGAATTGGTGCAGAAAATAAAAGACCAAGCGACTTTCCTAGAAGGAATGGCTACCTTGAGACAACTCAGTTTTGGTCTCTTAGATATGGCTTGGCACAGCAGTAATCCAGATGAAATAAAAGATGTTGTAGCTTTTGAAAATGAGGCATTTAAGGGAACCGACCTTTACCCCTCCGTAGCAGAAAGCTGTATGAGTACCGCTTTTTCTCATATTTTCCAAGGAGGCTATGCCGCAGGATACTATAGCTATAAATGGGCAGAAGTGCTAGATGCAGACGCCTTTGAAAAATTTAAAGAAGCAGGTATTTTTAATTCTAAAGTAGCGGCAGACTTTAAAGAATTCATTCTTTCAAAAGGAGGCTCAGAAGACCCTATGGTATTGTACAAAAAATTTAGGGGCAGCGAACCAAAACCGGAAGCATTACTCAAAAGAGCGGGTTTATTGAATGAAGCAAAGTGCTAGGGTATTTTTGAAGTAAATATCAAACCTATTGTATGAAGCTTAAAAGTTATGTTTTTTAAACCACCAAAGCTACTGCATCTCTTCATAGGCTTTGTAGCCGCCTGTAAGATTCACAACCCTTTTAAAGCCTAAACTGTCTAGCCTATAAGCTGCCTTTTCAGAACGCTTACCACTACGACAGTACACATAAATCTTCTTGCGTTTGCTTATGCTGTCAAAGGCCTTATTAAAGTCAGCAGACAACCAATCTATATTCACCGCATTAGGTAGGTGACCTTCCTTGAATTCTACAGGGGTCCGAACGTCTATTAAAAAACTTCTGCTGTTAATTTTGGCTGCCGAAGGAGACATCTCCCTGTTACTATGTTGTGCAACAACAAAAAAACTACTTAAAAATAACAGGCTAAAAAGGACTTTTTTCATAGATATGAGGCTTTTTCCATTGGGGAAATTCAAATGAGTCAGCTTTTACCAAAACATTTATTGCTTCCTAAAATTACAAAAAGGATTCAAAAACCCACCAAAGCAAAGCGAACAATATTGGAATACCCTCTACCCAAAAATTAGTAAAATAGCTACTTGAATGCTTGCCAGAAGAGAAAATCCCT
>JAQWFV010000112.1 GCA_029238555.1 Flavobacteriaceae bacterium | reverse complement strand
TACGCTCAGGGCTATATACAAAGCCAAAAGGGCAAACTCAATGGCTTCTAAACTGCCTACCTCTGAAAGCCCAAGGAGAAGAATCATAGAAACACCCAGCAATTGAAAAACAGCGTAGGCCTTAAATAAAGAACTTCCTGAATCTGGGTAGCGTTTGAAATTAAATACATCTTCTATTATTTCTACAGGGTAATTATTTGCGACATCGGCGGGACGCCAGCCAGTAGGCATAAACCAGATTCGTAGCTTATCTATCCATGATCTTGTGCGCCAAGCGTCTTTAGTTATTTGCCAAAAATGCATGAAATTAATGGCCAATGGATTCCATGTATTGACCTGTTTTAATACACCGTACTGCGGAGGATCAGTGGCTAGTTCTTCTTGAAAAGTGCCAAACATACGATCCCAAATACTAAAAACTTGTCCTAAATTTTTATCTATATAGCGCTCATTTATGGCATGGTGCACCCTGTGTTGTGAGGGAGTAACAATAATATACTCTAACACGCCCAATTTGCCAATATGCTGGGTATGGTACCAAAACTGAGCAAACAAGTGTATCGGCGCCAATATGGCAATCACTTTATAGGGAACACCTAATAATGCTGCTGGGAGAAGTAATAACGGAAAATAAGCAATTAGATTAGAAACTGATTGCCTTAAAGCACAGGCTAAATTAAAAGACTCACTACTATGGTGAATCATATGTTGGTTCCAGAAAATATTGATTTTATGACTGAGTCTATGGTTCCAATAACCCGCAAAATCTATACAGATAAAACCCACTACCCAAACCCACCAATGTATGTCCAAAGGAGCTACATTAAAAAAAGTCAATATACTTGGGTAAGTTACCAGTACAACACCCAAGCCTAAGGTGTCCTTTAAAATATTTGTAATACCTGAACTAATACTAGATACAGTATCTAGCACACCATAAGTGATTTTTTTTCGCCAATACCCATACCCAATTTCAATTAAAATGAGGACTAAAAATAAAGGTATCGCAATTAATAGCGCGTTCGCATAAGCTTCCATAGCAAGAATAGGCTTGTACTTTAAAATCTACTAGCCTCTCAAATATACTAAACTTTGTTCAAGTGTTTCAATTTTAGCTATAGCGTCCGATTGCTTTTTCTTTTCTAAAGCAAGAACGGCTTCTGGGGCGTTCGAAACAAATCGCTCATTTGACAGTTTCTTCTCTACGGAGGTTAAAAATCCTTTAGTGTAAGCCAACTCTTCAGTTACTTTAGCTATTTCTGCGTCCACATCAATAGCTCCAGCAATAGGAATAAAGTATTCATATGCGTCTACCCTAAAACTAAGGGCTCCTTCAATGGGAGATGGAGTCAGTTGAAGCGGTGTTAAATTAGCCAATTTTTCAATTCCAGCAGTCCAATATAACAATGGGTTAGATGGGTGCATTACAAACATGTCTAGCACTTCTTTTTGGGCAATTTGCTTTTCTTTTCTTATTGTTCTCACCTCAGATACAACTTGCTTGGCCCACTCAAATCCAGTCAATAAATCTGATTGATCCACTGGGCTCACCTTTGGCCAATGATTTACAATGAGGGCTTCTTCTGGAGATCTTTCTGAAATTTGTTGCCAAATATCCTCCGATAAGAATGGCATAAAGGGGTGTAATATCCTTAAATTATTCTCCATTAAAGCAATCACCTGAGTTTTTGTAGTGCTATCTACAGCTTGCTGATATTGGGGTTTAATTAACTCTAAAAGCCATGAACTATAATTTTCCCACAACAATTTGTAAGTAGCCATTAATGCATCTGAAATTCTGTACTTACTAAAGTGGTCTTCTATTTCTAATACCGTTTTATTGAATAATGCTGAATACCATTCAATGGCTGTTTTGGCAGACTCAGGTTGTGGAATATCTGCCACTTCCCACGATTGTATCAATCTAAAGCCATTCCATATTTTATTGGCAAAATTCTTTCCTTGTTGGCACAATGCCTCGTCAAACATGAGGTCATTTCCTGCAGCTGAACTCAATAAGAGCCCTACCCTAACCCCATCTGCGCCATAGTCTTCTATGAGCTTTAAGGCGTCTGGTGAATTCCCTAGAGATTTAGACATTTTTCTTCGTTGTGCATCTCTTACCAAGCCGGTAAAATACACATTAGAAAATGGCTTTTCTCCTCTAAATTCATACCCTGCAACCACCATTCTAGCCACCCAGAAAAATATAATATCTGGTCCTGTAACCAAATCATTGGTGGGATAATAATAGTTTATCTCTTCATTATCTGGCTCGAGTATTCCATTAAATACACTCATGGGCCATAACCATGATGAAAACCAGGTATCTAAGGCGTCTTCATCTTGCCTTAGATCTTGAGAAGTTAAGCTTGAATTGCCCGACTTCTCCTTGGCGAGTCTTAATGCTGTTTCAATATTTTCAGCCACCACAAAGTCTTCTCTACCAGCTCCAAAGTAGTAGGCAGGTATTTGTTGTCCCCACCACAATTGTCTAGAAATATTCCAATCACGGATGTTTTCCATCCAGTGACGGTATGTGTTTTCAAACTTTTTAGGAAATAACTTTACTTCTTCGTCCTCTAAAACCGCCTTTAAAGCAGGCTGGGCTAAAGTCTCCATTTTTAAAAACCATTGGTCTGAAAGTCTAGGCTCTATAACCGCTTTGGTTCTTTCCGAAGTGCCTACTTTATTAAGGTGCTGCTCAGTTTTTACCAAGAAATTTTGAGCTTCTAAATCTTTCGAAACCTTTTTTCTAGCATGGAACCGGTCCATTCCCTCGTAGCCCATACCAAAAGAATTTAAAGTGGCATTGGGGTTGAAAATATCGATAATCTCTAAGTGGTGTTTTTCACCAAGTGCTTTATCATTTAGATCGTGTGCCGGGGTCACTTTTAAACAACCTGTACCAAATTCCATGTCTACATAAGCATCTGTTATGATTGGAATCTCTCTTCCACAAAGTGGTACAATGGCTTTTTTACCGTGAAGGTGTTTAAAACGTTCGTCTTCTGGGTGAACACAAATAGCCGTATCACCAAAAATAGTTTCAGGTCTTGTTGTGGCAATGGTAAGCTTTTGATCACTTCCTGCTACTTGATAGGAGATATAATACAATAAACCCTGCTTCTCTTCATAAATAACCTCCTCATCTGATAAAGTGGTGAGTGCCTCAGGATCCCAATTTACCATTCTATTGCCCCTGTAAATAAGGCCTTTATTAAATAAATCTACAAAAACTTTAATCACAGAATCTGACAAAGTAGGATCCATGGTAAAAGCGGTCCTATCCCAATCACAAGAGCAGCCTAATTTTTTAAGCTGATCTAAAATAACACCTCCATATTCGTTTTTCCATTCCCAAGCATGGGCTAAAAACTCCTCTCTGCTCAGGTCTGATTTAGAAATGCCTTGCTCTTTGAGTCTTGCGACAACTTTTGCCTCTGTTGCAATTGAAGCGTGATCCGTTCCAGGTACCCAACATGCATTAAAACCTTGCAATCTTGCTTTTCTGATCAGTACATCTTGGATGGTATTGTTTAGCATATGCCCCATATGTAAAACTCCTGTGACGTTTGGCGGAGGAATTACTATGGTATAGGGCGTTCTCTCATCTGGTGTAGAAGCGAAAAAATTATGCTTCATCCAATAGTCATACCATTGGTTTTCAATTTGTTGGGGGGAATATTTGGAAGCAGTCTCCATGAGATATAGTAGTTAGGCTTGTTATTAGCAAATAATAAGATACAAAAATAAGGATACTCTGTCTCTCTTGAAAGAATTTTGTCCCTTGTTATGAAAAGAATTATATTTGATATTCTTCTAAACTATAGAAAAATGAAAAAAATACTATTCTTACTGGCCCTAATGTTCGTTCAAAACACGGCGTTGGCCCAAGAAAAAATTGCAAAAATAACTTTCAAAGTAGAAACTATAGATTATGGAACAATTGCGGCAAACAGTGACGGAATAAGGGTATTTGAATTCACCAATACTGGAGACGCTCCTCTAGTCATTACTGAAGTGAATTCCAGCTGTGGCTGCACGATTCCAAAAAAACCAGAGGCACCTATTTTACCGGGTAAAACAGGTGAAATTCAAGTAAAATACAACACTGCTTTAGTGGGACCTATAAGAAAAGCAATTACCGTTAAATCCAATGCAGACACACCCACTAAAATACTAACTATCAAGGGTATGGTGGAAAAAACAGAATAATTTTAAAAAAAACAAGCTGGGCTTGTTTTTGATTCATAATTTCGCAAAAAAAAATCCATGCCAGCATTGTCTAAAAAAGGGCACTCTATGCCCGAATCTCCCATTCGAAAACTTGTGCCTTTTGCAGAAAATGCCAAAGCGAGAGGTACTGAAGTGATCCATTTAAATATTGGTCAGCCAGATATTAAAACACCTCAAATTGCCCTGGATGCTGTGTCTAATGCAAAAATTGAAGTGCTGGCTTACAGTAGAACAGAGGGCTCCGATGCTTACAGAGACAAATTGGCCCAGTATTACAAACTACACCAGGTAGCCGTTACAAAAGAAGATATTATAGTAACTACTGGAGGATCTGAAGCATTGTCATTTGCCATGGGAAGCATTGCAGATCCAGGAGATGAAATCATTATCCCGGAACCTTTTTACGCTAACTACAATGGATTTGCAGCTGCAAACGATATTGCAGTTGTTCCTGTAGTTTCTAGCTTAGCCGAGAATTTTGCCCTACCCCCAATTGCTGATTTTGAAAGCTTAATTGG
>JAQWFV010000107.1 GCA_029238555.1 Flavobacteriaceae bacterium | reverse complement strand
CGTTCCAAGTGGGTCCAAAGACCCGCTAGTCTGGGTAATAAATATTGGTATTGGGCCAACTCTACTTGAGTTCTGGCATAAGAGGTTTGGGCTCTTTGGGCAAAAATATCCAGGATTAAAGAGGTCCTATCTACAATTTTACATTTGAGCTCACGCTCAATGTTTTTTTGTTGTCCAGGAGAAAGTTCGTCGTCAAAAATAACTGCACCAATCTCGTGCTCCTTTACAAATTCTGCTACTTCTAATATTTTTCCTGTTCCAATATAGGTTTTAGGATTGGGCACGTCTATACGCTGCACAAAGCGTTTCAATACTTCCCCTCCAGCGGTGAAAGTTAAAAACTCTAGCTCGTCTAAATACTCCTTCATTTTCTCTTCTGGCTGCTCCCTGGTAATAACACCAATGAGCACCGACTTCTCATAATTTAGATCCTGGGATTCAATCATATATTTGTAGCTATTTAAGGTGTAAAGATACCGAAAGTTCAGATTATTTTAGAGAATAAGACCTCCCGAGTTTAGAGATATTTTAAATTCCCAGCCCTTTGTAAATAGCCTCTTGAACCGTCTCTCTAATATTGGTAGTGTAAATACCTCTTTGTGTTCTCGATGGGTACACCCTATTAGATAAGAAAATATAGATGAGTTCGTGGGTGGGATCTACCCAGACAAAAGTGCCCGTAAATCCAGAGTGCCCATAGCTCTCTGGACTCACGGAAGGAGCCGGATATGATTCTGAAGCTGGAAGACTATTATTGCCCAATAGGGGTTTGTCAAAACCAAGCCCACGTCTGTTGTTGTTTTCCGGGTATTGCACTGCAGTAAAAGTGGAGATGGTTTCAGCAGAAAGGTACTTGCGCCCCCCAACACTTCCCCCTTGCAGCCACATATTGAGTATTTTATACACCGAGGCAGCATTGGAAAACAAACCTGCATTTCCAGAAACCCCTCCAAAGAGTGCTGCATTCTCGTCATGGACATAATTTTGGGTAAGAGCTTTTCTAAAAAGAGAGTCCCTTTCCGTAGGCACCACTCTTTTGTTTCGAAGTCTTTGAGCGGGCAAATACCCTAAATTGTGTGCACCCAAGGGGTCATAAAAATGACTGCGCATATAGCTGAGATAATCTTCGCCTGTGAGTTGCTCAATGAGACTAGGAAATAATAAAAAAGCCAAACCAGAATAATTGTATTTCTTTTCAGTGCTTGGAGCGGCCCTATTGATTTTTCTGTACATTTTTTGAGGAAAACGGCGGTGTATATAATTGTTTTCGTAAGCCACTAAAGAAAAACGCTTGGAAGGACGCTCCCGAACAAAGCGTCTTTTTAATTTGGGGGCACCACTTTTGGGATAAGCCATAACCTCATTTAAAAAAACAATATAAGGGGTCAGTCCCGCCTGATGGGCTAAAATCTCCCTAAGGGTGAGGTCCTTTTTATTGCGGTATTTTTTCCATGGGGTCCAATATTGGCTAAAGGGAGCGTCCAAATCCAGCACACCTTGTTCTACCAAAGCCATTAAGGCTGGTAGAGGGCCCAATATTTTTGTGACCGATGCCAGGTCGTAGAGGTCAGTGTTCTGGACTGGAACCAAAGAGTCATATGTATGAAAACCGTAGGCCTTTTCCAACAAGATTTTACCCTGATAGGCCACCAATACCTGAGCGCCTGGAAAGGCCTTTTGGTTTATGGCGTCGTTAATCAGGCTATCTGCTTTATGTTCAAAAGGCGCTTTGGTTAAAGGAGTGCTCGTCAAAGGAGCATCGGCACTTTGTGCCCTTAAAAAAAAGGGAACATAAAAACAAAAATAAAGGAGCATTTTAAAACGCATAGTACCTTAAAATTGGTTCCTCCTAAGATACATTTTTTTAGTTTTTAATGTCAATAGATTTGAGACGCCCCTCTGCTACCCCATTAACTTCACCACATCTTTGGCAAAGTAAGAAGCAATGATGTTGGCACCAGCGCGTTTTATGGCGAGGAGCTGCTCCATCATAACGGCGTCGTGGTCTAACCAGCCTTTTTCTGCTGCAGCTTTAACCATGGCGTATTCTCCAGACACCTGATACACGGCTATAGGCACGTCTATCTCGTTCTTTATTTCTCGCACAATGTCTAAGTAGCAAATACCCGGTTTTACCATAATAATGTCTGCGCCCTCATCTACGTCTGCCTGAGCTTCTTCTACCGCCTCAAAGCGGTTGGCTGGATCCATTTGGTAGCTGGTCTTGTCGCCAAATCCTGGAGCAGAGTCTAAGGCGTCTCTGAAAGGACCGTAAAACGCAGAGGCGTATTTTGCGCTATAACTCATAATACCTGTATCTGTGTAACCCGCCTCTTCTAAGGCCTCTCTGATGGTGAGTACCCGGCCGTCCATCATATCTGAAGGGGCTACAAAATTTGCTCCGGCTTCTGCATGAGACAAGGCCATTTCTGCCAAGACCTCTACCGTCTCGTCATTGAGGATTTTTTGATCTTCTACAATCCCATCGTGACCATAAGAAGAATAGGGGTCTAAGGCCACATCTGTCATGACCAGCATGTCTGGACAGGCGTCTTTGATTGTTTTTACAGCGCGCTGCATAAGTCCTTTGGGATTTAAAGCCTCCGTTCCTGCATTGTCTTTTAAAGCGTCTGGTACTTTTACAAATACCAAGACCCCACAAAGACCCATTTGCCACAATTCTTTGACCTCCTTAGCCAATAGGTCTAAAGAGTATCTGTAATAATTGGGCATAGAGGGAATTTCTTCTTTGACCCCTTTTCCTTCTACCACAAATAGCGGTACTAAAAAGTCAGAAGGCGTTATGATAGTTTCTCTCACCAAATGGCGAATGGCTTGTGATTGTCTCAGGCGTCTGTTTCTTCTCAATGGATACATAGGGTCTTTTTTTTAGGTTATTGGGCCCATTCTCTGGGGGTGGCTAAAACGTCTAACAAGGCAGCTTCTGCGGAGCCTTCTAGGGGTTGGTGGTCATACACCCACTGCACATGAGGGGGCAAACTCATCAATATACTTTCTATACGGCCG
>JAQWFV010000060.1 GCA_029238555.1 Flavobacteriaceae bacterium | reverse complement strand
TTATGTGTCTGGTGTATCTTCTGCATTTACTATTTTGTTTATGTTTTGGACCATTACCAATTTACTCAGGAAATTGATAGGTAAAACAGCTGAACTGTCAAATTCACAAGCCATAGCTGTGTTAGGCAGTGGTGTGGTGGGCTCATTGGCATTTACTTTTTCTGATAGTTTTTGGTTTAATGCCGTTGAAACAGAAGTTTACGCTATGGCCAGTTTAATCATGGCAGTATTACTCTGGCTGGGACTGAAATGGACCGACAACTTAGATAACGAACGGGGAGATAAATGGCTTGTGCTCATCTCTTTTATTGTGGGACTTACTTTTGGGATTCAATTCATGGGCTTTCTAGCCATCCCTTCCATTGGCTTGCTTTACTACTTTAAAAAATACAAAACCACCACCATAAAAAACTTTCTCTTGGCCAATATTGCAGTGGTTGGGATTCTAATGCTGGTCTATAAGTTTTCCCTCACCTATGTGCTCAAAGCGTTTGGTTGGTCTGAAGTGTTTTTCGTGAACACCTTTGGGCTGCCTTTCAATTCTGGATCTATTATCATGGCAGCAGCTTTTATTGGTGCTTTCTACTACGCTTTAAAGTTTACGAGGTCCAAGCAAATGATTGGCGCTAATACGATAGTGCTCTCTCTAATGTTTTTAATTTTAGGCTTTTCGTCTTGGCTTATGCTACCTATTCGGGCAAACGCAGGAGTGATTATTAACGAAAATGATCCTTCAGATGCTCGTTCCCTATTGGCTTACTACAATAGAGAACAATATCCTGGCGTAGACAGTCCAGTGTATGGCGCCTACTACTCCAACGCGTATAGCGCCGCTAGTATTGAAAAAGACGACAAACCAAAATACGAAAAAGATTACAGCACAGGTAAATATGTTATTGTCAATCATTTTGAAGGAGCGCTTCAAGGGTCAGATCCTGCACATGAAGGCTTTTTACCCAGAATGTGGAGTGAGCAAAACGCTGAAAACTACATGCGCTATTTTGGGCCATTAAAATTCAGAATTAAAAGAGATTATCTGGGTAATAAAGAATTGACCTCTACCGTAGGGCAATTTAAAAATGGTTTAGAAAAAGGAGAAATTGACGTAGAACAGTACATCACTTTCTTGAGAGAATTTAGAGATTATATAGACGTAATCCCGCCCAGCCTTATGGACAACATAAATTATATGTTTTCTTTTCAATTTAATTATATGTACTGGCGCTATTTCATGTGGAATTTCACAGGGAAACAAGACGACATTCAAGGGCGCTATGACAATCACGGAAACTGGCTCAGTGGCATTTCTTTTATAGACAGTCCTAGAGTCGGAAGCCAAGAGAATTTACCCGCAGACCTTTTGAACAACAAAGGAAGAAATACTTATTTTTTCTTACCCCTCATTCTTGGTATTATTGGTATTCTATTTCAATTCAAAAAAGACAAGAAACAATTTTGGACCTTGTTTGTGTTTTTCATGTTTACTGGGCTGGCCATACAATTTTATACCAATCCTTCCATTTTTCAACCCAGGGAAAGGGATTACTCATTGGTTGGATCATTTTACATATTCGCACTATGGATTGGACTGGGCGTTTATGGACTCTTTAACGAATTATCCTCTTTCACTAAAAAGACTTGGCTTTCGCCAGCAGTGGTGGGATTATGCTTTTTAGCGGTGCCTGCCCTAATGGGATTTCAAAACTGGGACGATCATGACAGATCTAACAGAAAGACCGCGCAGAGTACTGCTAAAGCGTATCTAAATTCCACCCAAAAAGACAGTGGGGCCATTTTATTTACTATTGGAGACAACGACACCTTTCCCCTTTGGTATGCTCAAGAAATTGAGGGGTACAGAACAGATGTCAGGGTCATAAATACCAGCTTATTTGCTACAGATTGGTATATAGATCAAATGAAAAGAAAGGCCTATGAAAGCGATCCCATCCCCTCTCAACTTACCCATGACTTGTACCACTACGGAAATAGAGATGCCATTTACTTCCAGGAAGTGACAGACAAACGCTGGGACATTAAGGACTTTATTAGTTGGGTGGGTAGCGACAAGCCCCAAACCAAATTCAAATATCTTTTGGGAGCACAAGGCGCAGATTTGAGCCAGTATTCTGAAAGCAATTTAGATATTGTGTACTACCCTACCCATAAAATCAGGGTTCCTGTAAACAAAGAAAATGTATTGGCCAGTGGCCTAGTGAAAGCCAAAGACAGCGCACTTATTGTAGATTATATAGATATTGACCTGCCTAAATCTGCCCTGCCTAAAAACAGGTTACTCATGTTGGATCTTTTAGCCAACAATGATTGGAAAAGGCCCCTCTACTTTTCAGGAGGAAGCTTTGAAGCTGGAGAATATCTTTGGATGAAAGACTACCTTCAATTAGACGGTTTGGCCTATAAGTTGGTGCCTATCAAAACCAAATACGAAAGTGTTTTTGAGATGGGAAGGATAGACACAGACACTATGAGCGAAATAGTAAAAAGCTGGGAATGGGGTAACTCAGGAGATCCCGATGTATATATTGACACCCAAACTAGGGTACAAGGATTGTCTTTTAGAAGCAACCTTGCCAGACTAACAGAAACCCTCATTGGAGAAAACAAACTGAGTGAAGCCAAGGAAATTTTGGATATTGGGATGAAAAATATGCCTGTAAAAGGGTTTGACTACTACAACTTTGTGGTACCGTTTATAGAAGGTTATTACGCTGTAGGGGCTCCTGAAGAAGCAAGGGGTATTTTTCGAGAACTCAAAAATATCTATCAAGACCACCTGACTTATTATGCCGCAATGGACGTTAGTGATCAGTATAACAGCATTCAAAATATTATTGAAAACCTAGAGGGTTACCGAAGGATATTAGACGTGTTGTCTACAGGAGACCGACCAGAAATCACTAAAGAAGAAAGACGTGAATTTGAGCTATTTATGGATAAGTTCTCTCATTTCTATGAAGGGGCAGAAGCGCAAAATAACCGCTTTGAACCCGAGAATTCCAGCGAAACCATTCCATTAGATAGTTCGCTAGAATAGCACTGTTGCAGTACGCAGGAATTTTTGGGAAATTATACGTATTCTTCTATAACACCCATAAGGGTTACGGCGTCTTGCTCTCCGCTTTGGCGCCAAACCATCTCACCGCCTTTATACACCATAAGTGTTGGTAAGGTAGTGACCCTTAAAGCGTCTGCTAAATCTTTGTTTTTGTCTGCGTCTATCTTAATGACTTTACCTTTGTCTCCAATAGCAGCGGCAACACTCCTAAGCACCTCGTGCATAGACTGAGAAGCCTCATCCCAGTCTGCATAGAAATCTATGAGAACTGGAATATTTAAGTCTATTAATTCGCCAAATTTTGACATAGCATATATTTATAGTATAATCAAATGTAATAAAAAAACCTAAAAAACCACTTAAACGGCTTTTTTTAGGGTAATCACAGTGATTTCTGGCCAGATACCTACCCTTCCAGGGTAACCTAAAAACCCAAAACCTCTGTTGACATTTATGTACTGTCCCAATTCCTTATAAATACCGGCCCACTGTTTGTACCGCCATTTTACAGGACTCCATTTAATCCATCCTGGAATCTCAATGCCAAATTGCATTCCATGGGTGTGACCACTCAGGGTTAAATGAAAATGCTGGGCATGTGGAATAACTTCTGCCTCCCAATGGGAAGGGTCGTGTGACAACAATATCTTAAAATCATTTTCTTGTATCTCAGCAATGGCTTTATTGAGGTCTCCTGCTTTCTTAAATCCTCCTTTTCCCCAATTTTCAACTCCTATAAT
>JAQWFV010000044.1 GCA_029238555.1 Flavobacteriaceae bacterium | reverse complement strand
ACCATTTTAATAGCTTTGGTTAATCTTTTCGAACTTGTCTGTAGGGATGCTACTGTCTTCTTTGCCATGGCTTATTATTTTATTTCTTTATGAACAGTCATGCGCTTTAGAATTGGATTAAATTTCTTAATCTCCATTCTGTCTGGCGTGTTCTTTTTGTTTTTTGTTGTAATATATCTAGAAGTTCCAGCAACACCAGATTCTTTGTGCTCTGTACATTCTAAAATAACCTGAATTCTATTGCCTTTCTTAGCCATCTTAATTATTCTTTATTAGGATTACTTAACCAATCCGTTTTTTTTACCCGCTTCTTTTAAAACAGCAGATATTCCTTTTTTATTAATGCTCTTTAGAGCTCTTGTAGAAACCTTAAGAGTAATCCAACGATCCTCTTCAGGAATGTAGAAACGCTTTTTAGAAAGGTTTACTTCAAACTTTCTTTTGGTCTTGTTGATAGAGAAGGAAACATTGTTCCCAACCATAGCCTTCTTTCCAGTAATTTCACAAACTTTAGACATTTCGCTTCTTTATGAGTTATTTTAAACAGGCTGCAAATTTATATCTTTTTTATCTCTCTTACAAAAATCTTTTTTAGAATTTTATAATTTCTTTTTGTAAAAGCTCCAAAGCCTTGTTAACAGCCTTCTGTACAATGCGTTCCCGATGGTTCCCCATGGAGAAAATTTCGGAATACACCCCCTTGGGATATGCAATAGCAATACAAACGGTACCAACAGCAGCGTCTGAGTCTCCTTTTAAGGGCCCTGCATTCCCGGTAGTAGCTATGGCAAAATCAGCACCCATTAGTTTTTGGACCCCCAGAGCCATAGCAGAAGCCACCTCTTCACTCACTACTGAATACTGATTTATAAGCGTTTCACTAACCCCTAAGATGTTCGTTTTCTGTTGGGTTTCATAAGCGACAACGCCCCCTTTAAAATAGGCAGACGCACCTGGCAAAGCCGTAAAAGCTGCTGCCAATTTCCCTCCTGTACAACTCTCTGCTACAGCTAGTGTCTGCTTGTTTAAAGTGAGTGTTTTAGCCACCACCTCTTCTAAAAGATCTGCAGTCTCCATCCCGTAGACAATATCTCCCAACATGGGCAGCACTTCATTCACTAGGTCTGAAACCTCTTTCTCTAAAAGGTCCTTATCTGGGCCTACGGCCGACAACCGCAAGCGAACCTTCCCCAAACTAGGCAAATAAGCCAACCTAATATGAGGAGGTAAAGCGTCTTCCCAATCTGCAATAGTCTCTGCAATTGCAGACTCCCCCACCCCATAGGTTTGTATAGTTTGATGAATAATATGAGGTCTTTTAAAGTCTGACACAATTTTAGGAATCACTGATTCCGTCATTAGAGACTTCATCTCAAAAGGAACTCCAGGCATAGAAACAAAAACGGTGCTTTCCTTTTTAAGCCACATTCCTGGAGCTGTACCGTAATTATTTTTTAATGGAATAGCTTTAGACGGCAGCAATGCCTGGGTGAGATTACTCGCATTCATTTTAGTAGAAATATACTTTTCAAAAAGCATCTTAATATGTGCAAGTACCTCAGTATTTTCTACCAAGTGATCGTTAAAATAGGTGCAAAGTGCAGCCTTAGTAATGTCGTCTTTTGTGGGGCCCAATCCGCCAGTAATAAGCACCAAATCTACCTGATTTTGCGCCATTTCTAAGGCAGTTAAAATAGCCGATGTTTGGTCTTTAATACTAAGCATTTCTACCACACTAACCCCTATCTTATTGAGCTCTTGAGCCATATAGGTAGCGTTGGTATCTACAATTTGACCAATGAGAATTTCATCTCCAATGGTGATTATTTTTGCATTCATACTAATGAAAAATCTCTTTTTAATAAAACCACCACTTTAGCTACCAAAGCTTGAAGTTCATCCAATTGATTTTTTAAAATAGACAAGGGCAAAGGCTTCAATCTATTTTTTTCAATTTTCACAGACAGTGCTGTTGCCTGATCCAAGCCAAGCAAAATTAAATTAGGCTTTATTTTATGAGCTAGTTTTGAAATATCTAACAAATCCTCTGATTCAAATGCATCTTGCATTTTCTGAATATCCGCAGTGACCTCTGTAATAAAAACCTTCAACACTTTTACTATGAAGTCCTTATCCCCTTCTGCCACAGCCTCTAATCTAGTTAAGTCGTACTTCATGTCTCTTCTTGAATTGCTTGTGATTACTTAACGCCTATTTTAAACATAGATTGCCCTTCTAGAAAACCCTCTAAATAATCTCCCGCTGAAATAGCTCCAACTCCTGCAGGTGTTCCTGTAAATATAATGTCGCCCTTTTTAAGGGTAAAGAAAGTAGATACATATGACACTAGCTGCTCAATAGACCATAACATCTCTTTGGTATTAGCCTGTTGCATCATTTTACCATTTTTCTCAAGTGAAAAATCAAGACTATTGAGCTGAGGAAGGTCTTTTGAGTACTTCCATTCGCCTATCACAGCAGATCCGTCAAAGCCCTTACACTTTTCCCATGGCAAACCTTTAGATTTAAGCTCCTCTTGCAAATCCCTCGCAGTAAAATCAATACCTAGGCCCACCTCATCGAAATACAAATGCGCAAATTCTGGGCTAATGTGTTTTCCCACTTTTTTAATTTTCACTAAAACCTCTACCTCGTAATGAATGTCTGAAGAAAAATCAGGGATATAAAAATCTTGTTCTTTAGGTAAAACAGCAGAGTCTGGCTTTATAAAGACTACTGGATCTTTAGGTCTTTGATTAGAAAGTTCAGAAATATGGTCTTGATAATTGCGACCAATACATATAATCTTCATATAATATTATTTACAAAGCGTTATTAACGTAGTATTATTTACAAAGCGTTATTTAAAGCCGAAAGCCTTAATTGAGTTAAAACTTTTTTAGTGTATAGCGGAAAATCTGCCTGCATTATCCAACTGTAATAGCCCGGCTCGTTTTCTAAAACCTCTATTACTTTTTTAAATTTGTGCTTCCCAAAAGAAAAAACTGCTGTACCATTCTTATCTTCAATAATAAAACCTGCAAAATCCAACGATTTTTTTCTACTGGAAAATTCTGAAAGCCACTTTACTTCATTCTCCAAATCATCGTAACGATCTAATTGCGCCAACAGCACCTCATAAGTAGCTAATGTATCTGCAGCGGCAGCGTGAGCATTCTTCAATTCTTTTTGACAATAAAACTGGTAAGCCGCTCCTAAGGTTCTCTTCTCCATCTTATGGAAAATAGTTTGCACATCTACAGAAACCCTATTTTTCATATCAAAGTCTATTCCAGCTCTTAACATTTCCTCTGCCAACAAAGGAATATCAAACCTGTCGGAATTAAAGCCTCCTAAATCAGCATCTTTAATAAGCGCGTATACTTGAGGTGCAAGCGTCTTAAAATTGGGTTCATTCGCTACTTTTTCATCTGTAATACCGTGTACAGCAATTACCTCTTTTGGAATGGACATTTCAGGATTGACCAGCCAAGTTTTACTCTCTTTGTTTCCATTGGGGAACACCTTAAGCACTGCAATTTCTACAATTCTATCCTTGGCAACATTTATTCCAGTAGTCTCTAAATCAAAAAAACAAATAGGCCTGTGAAGTTTAAGTTGTGTCTTTTCCATACCCAAAGATAAGATATACAAGCCCTACCTCCTAACGCTCTTTGGGGCTTTATTTGGTATTTGAAAACAACCATGGAAATAATCCAGGCTCTTTAAATGCGAGATCCCAACTGTTGTGCCCAACCCCCTCGTAAAGGGTATAGCGCACCTCGAAACCACGTTTTTTAAACCTCTTCACCATTTGAGTAGAAAAATCTGCAGGAACTACTGGGTCTGCATTTCCGTGAAAAACCCACCATGATGGTCTTTTATATTTTCTGATTGCTCTGGGTGACGCCCCACCACATATAGGAAAAGCCGCTGCAAACAACTTAGGATTGCGTTTGACCAATTCAAAAGTCCCCATACCTCCCATAGAAAGGCCACCTACATACAAGCGGTTTTTATCCAATGAATAGCTTTGAAGCACCTCATCTAAAAGCCCTTCTAAAAGAAGCATTGCCTTAGTTGGGGACCCTTTTTTATAAAAGCTAAAATCTGGACCTCCGCCTTGAGCCACTTCTTTTTTCACATTGCTCCAATAATCACCAGACCCACATTGAGGTATTAGAATAACGGCTGGGTATTTTTCCCTAAATGATTGGGCCCTAAAAAGAGACGCCCCATGAATTAATTGACGCTCGTTATCTGACCCCCTTTCTCCGGCTCCATGGAGAAACAGCACCAATGGGTAAGACTTAGAAGTATCGTAATTTTCTGGTAATAAAATAGCATAGGGCATTTCACCTTCATCCATTTGAAAGACCCTCTTTTCATATGAAGGTGTTTCAGTAGTATCTTGTGCTGCCAAAAATCCCCATGATAAAACAACCAATAAAAAAGTTAATACCGTTTTCATTATACCGCCCTATTAAGATCCCAAGCTTCTAAATACTCAGCAATTGTCTTAATAAACATTCCACCAAGCGCCCCATTAACGACCCTGTGGTCATATGAATGTGACAAAAACATCTTTGAGCGAATTCCAATAAAATCTCCCTCATTGGTTTCTATTACAGAAGGCACTTTTCTAATGGCCCCTAAAGCAAGAATTCCTACTTGTGGCTGATTGATGATCGGGGTACCAAAAACACTGCCAAAAGACCCCACATTAGTGACTGTATAAGTCCCTCCTTTTATCTCATCTGGCTTCAATTTATTGCCTCTAGCCCTAGTCGCTAAATCGTTCACCACCTTAGCCATTCCTGTCATATTCAATTGGTCTGCATGCTTGATTACGGGTACAATAAGATTTCCGTCTGGAAGCGCAGCAGCCATGCCAATATGAATATGTTTGTGCTTTATAATACGATCTCCTTCAAGAGAAATATTCATCATAGGATACTTTTTCAAAGCCACTGCAACTGCCTCCATGAAAATTGGGGTGAATGTAAATTTCTCCCCCTCCCTTTGAGTAAACACATCTTTTACCTTATTTCTCCAGGCGACAATTTTAGTCACATCTACTTCAATAAAACTTTGTACATGGGCAGACGTCTGTACGCTACTCACCATATGCTGAGCGATAAGTTTCCCCATCCTACTCATTTCTACCACTTCAGAAGCTACATTGCCCACTCCAGAGGGAATAGAGGGCTGAGCAGAAGCTGTTTTAGGTTCGCCAAAAACTGTTGCAGATTCAACCGAGGCTGTTTTAGGTTCCCTCGAGACCGCATTGTCTTCATGATTAATTGCACTTTGAACAGCTGCTCCAGGAGCCACTGTTTTTCTTGACGCAACAAACAATAAAATATCATTTTTAGTGACCCTACCTTCACTTCCAGAACCCGTAATTTGCGCCAAATCTAAAAGGGACAGTCCTTCTTGCTTGGCAATATTTTTCACTAATGGCGAATAAAAACGCTTGTCATTGGCCCCAGGAGTAACCGCCACAGAAGCTGTTGGAATGTATGGCACCTCTGCTGCAATTACAACATCCATTTCTTCCGTCTTCTGCACAGAGTGGTTTACATCATCAGTAACAGTATTTTCTGCCACAACCGTTTCTTGGCTTTTGGCAATTGGAGGCATTTCTCCAGCTGTTTCTATCACTGCAATTACGGCACCTACTTGAACCACCTGATCTACCTCAAAAAGTTTCTCAACAAGTATTCCAGAAACCTCACTCGGAACCTCTGTGTCTACCTTATCAGTAGCAATCTCTAGAACACCTTCCTCCTGTTCAATAGTGTCACCAACCTCTTTTAACCAAGCGGTCAAGGTTGCTTCTGCAACACTTTCCCCCATCTGAGGCAGTTTTAATTCAAATCTTGCCATATGTATAATTATAGTGCTTTATTTGTTTATTTTTTTGCAAAAATAGCATAAAAAAGTCTTCATTACTGACTTTACTTTAATTTACTGTGCTTTTAATGCGTTTTCAAACGGAATTCGCTGAAGTATACTTCTACCAAGAGTAACCTCATCTGCATATTCCAATTCATCTCCAACAGAAATTCCTCTAGCTATGGTAGATGTTTTAATGGCCAAACCTTCTATTTGTTTAAAAATATAAAAGTTGGTGGTATCTCCTTCCATTGAAGCACTCATGGCAAAAATAACTTCTTTCACCACACCTTCCCTCAACTTCTCTACCAATGGCGCAATGTTTAAATCTCCAGGACCAATGCCTTCCATAGGAGAAATCTTACCTCCTAGAACAAAATACAAACCGTTGTATTGAGAGGTATTTTCAATGGCCATAATATCTCTAATGTCTTCTACCACACAAAGCAAACTCTGATCTCTTTTGGTATTGGCACAGATATGACATTGGGCGGTATCTGATATACCAAAACAGTTAGAACAATATTTAATCTCAGTTTTCAAATGCACCAAAGCAGCTGCTAAGTCGGTGGTTTGCGAAGCCTCCTGCCTGAGTAAATGCAACACCAATCGCAAAGCTGTTCTCTTACCAATACCCGGTAACTGAGACATCTCATTCACTGCATTTTCCAATAATTTAGAAGAAAATTCCATAGGGTAAAAATACAATATTTAACAGACATCAACACGGCAATTATAACTTTCTAACTCAATGTATTATTACAGAATTAAAAGTCATGATCTATTTAAAAGAAACTGATGTATATTGTGGTCACAAAACCCATTCAAATGAGTCCAATTGCTATTGTCGTTTTAATCAGCCTTTATTTTTTAGTGCTCATGGGCATATCTTTTGCCACCTCAAAAAACGACTCCAATGAAGATTTTTTTAAAGCCGGAGGTAAATCCCCCTGGTATGTAGTTGCCTTTGGTATGATAGGAGCTTCTTTATCTGGAGTGACTTTTATTTCAGTCCCTGGATGGGTTGCTAGTACAGGATTTAGTTATATGCAAGTGGTTTTTGGTTACCTAGCTGGTTACTTTATTATTGCATTTGTCTTAATGCCTATTTACTACAAAGCCAAGCTCACCTCTATTTATGAGTACCTAAACAATAGATTTGGGGTAGTTAGTTATAAAACAGGGGCATTTTTCTTTTTTATCTCTAGGGTGCTTGGGGCCTCATTTAGACTTTTCTTAGTGGCTATAGTATTGCAACAATTTGTGTTTGACAGTTGGGGTGTTCCCTTTGAAGCTACCGTAATACTTTCCATACTATTAATATGGGCGTATACCTTTAGAGGAGGCATAAAGACAATTGTATGGACAGACACCCTGCAAACTTTATTTATGCTCTTAGCAGTAGGGTTTTCGATCTATTTCATCAATCAAAAATTAGGTTGGACAATGGGGGAATTTCTTTCAAGTGAAGCACTAATTCCTTTAAGTGATCTTTGGGTAACAGATTCCTTTTTTGAAAAAAATCACTTGATCAAATCATTTTTCGGAGGGCTTTTCATTGCAGTTTGTATGACTGGTTTAGATCAGGATATGATGCAAAAAAACTTAAGCTGTAGAGATATAGGAGCCGCACAAAAAAACATGATTAGTTTTAGCCTGGTTCTCGTTGTGGTCAATTTGATTTTTTTACTCCTAGGTGCCTTGCTATTTATTTATGCAGAGCGTTTCAATATAGCCATGCCACTTTTAGATGGTAGTCCTAAAACAGACCTTTTATTTCCTGAAATAGCACTCAATAGTGGTTTACCGATATGGGTTGGAATTACTTTTATGCTAGGGCTCATTGCTGCAGCTTATAGTAGTGCAGATTCTGCTTTAACTTCTTTAACTACTTCTTTTTGCATTGACTTCTTGGGCATTGAAAAACAGGCAGCAAACACACAGAAAAGTACCAGAAAAAAAGTGCACATAGGAATGAGCGCTTTGCTAGTTTTGGTGATCATTAGTTTCAAATACGTATTGGATAAAAATATTATTGATAGCCTTCTCACAGTGGCCACTTATACCTATGGACCCCTCTTAGGGCTTTTTGCCTTTGGCGTATTGACCAAACATCAGATTAAAGACCAATACGCCTGGGTAGTAGCGCTAGTTGTTTTGGGACTCATTATTACCATTGCCAACCTCCCTGTGGCATGGTTAAATGGCTACATTATTGGGTATGAATTATTGCCTTTAAATGGACTACTTACCTTTATAGGTTTGTACCTTATCCGTAAAAAATAGCAAAAAAAAAGAGGCCAGAGCCCCTTGTTTTTTTATAGAAAATTTGACTGCAACATAATTACAATGAGAAGGGCATCTGTTACCAGCGAATAATGGCTGAGCCCCAGGTAAATCCACTTCCAAATGCAGCCAATACCACTAGATCCCCTTCTTTGACCTTTCCTTGCTCCCAAGCTTCCGTAAGCGCAATTGGAATAGATGCAGCAGTGGTATTTCCGTATTTCATTATATTGTTAAACACCTGGTCGTTGGACAAGCCAAATTTCTTTTGAATAAATTGTGCAATTCTTAGGTTTGCTTGGTGTGGCACCAAGAGTGAAATATCTTCTTTCGTTAATTCATTTGCCCTGAGTCCTTCATTAATGACTTCAGAAAAACGCACTACCGCATTTTTAAATACGAATTGACCATCCATATAAGGGTAGTATGAAAGGTCCTCAGGGTCATTGTCTTCTAAAATATCTGTTACCCACCTACTTCCCATTCCAGGAGCTAATAAAGAAAGTGCTTCTGCATGTTCTCCTTCAGAATGTAAGTGTGTAGACAAAATACCTTTGGTTAAATCTTCTTCTCGAGAAACAATTGCTGCTCCTGCGCCATCGCCAAAAATCACAGATATATTTCTCCCCCTTGTGGTCATATCCATCCCATGGGACTGGAGTTCAGACCCAATAACAAGTACATTTTTATACATCCCCGACTTCACGTATTGGTCTGCTACAGATAGTGCATAGACAAATCCAGAACATTGGTTTCTCACATCCAAAGCGCCTACCGTATCTATACCCAAGTCTCTTTGAACCAGTACACCCGGGCCAGGGAAATAATAATCTGGACTCAGGGTGGCAAAAACAATAAAATCAATTTCTTGCTTGTCTATACCCGCTCTTTCTATAGCTACTTGAGCAGCTTTAACACCCATTGTTGTGGTGGTCTCTCCAGAGCCTTTTACTACATGCCTTCGCTGTTCTATACCAGTGCGCTCTTTAATCCATGCGTCATTGGTATCTATTAATTTAGATAAATCATCATTTGTCACTATATTTTCGGGTACGTAATGGCCTAAACCAATAATTTTTGAATGGTATGTCATCTTAAAATATTTCTTGAGACTGCAATATAGTGAGAATTCTCTTATACTAACGGCAAGTCTTTGTAGGTGTTTACTGTTACTTTTGCCTTGAGATCAAACAATAAATTAAACAGCCCAAAGAAGGTTCTGTTAATATACAAGAAATGTTTAGAACCTCTATTCCCATTCATTTTACGAATGGTAGGATCATTGGCGTAGCGCTCACTTAGTGAAGCAATATTACCCCAAAACACAGGATCTCCAAAATCAAAAACCTCTTTGTGAAAAGGCGCCGTAAACAGACTGAGCATTTCATGAAACAATGCTTTAAAATAATCTATTTCTGCTGCAGTGTCTGAAGGAGTTATGATCTCTAGCGCTTTTAACTTTTGCATAAAAAATACTGGATCTTTTAGGCTTGATTCATTGGCCAACTCAAAATAGGGCACATAAAAATCTTCAGGAATGGATTTAATGCAACCAAAATCTATAGCAACCAATTCTGGATTTCCCGCTTGGGTTTCAGAAGTTCTAATGAGGAAATTCCCTGGATGAGGGTCTGCGTGAACCTTTCTAAGTACATGAATTTGATACATATAGAAGTCCCACAAAGCCTGACCAAGAAGGTTCCCATGTACTTCAGAAAATGGTTTAGCCACATACTCGCTCAAATGCACTCCCTGAATCCAATCCATTGTAATAATCCTCGTATTGGACATAGAGGGATAATAAGCAGGAAAAGAAATGTTTTCAATAACACTACAAGCTTTAGAAATTTCTTGACTTTGTGCGACCTCTAACACATAATCCGTTTCTTCGATCAGCTTGTCTTCTACCTCTTTAAAATACTTGTCAGTATCTTGACCTTTTAAGTTAAACATTCTTAAAGCAACTGGCCTTACGAGTGCTAAATCAGATTTTACACTGTCTGCAACACCTGGATATTGAATCTTGACCGCAAGTGTTTTTCCATCTTTGGTCGCCTTGTGCACTTGACCTATACTCGCTGCATTGACAGAATCTTTAGAGAATGTATCGTACACCTCTTCGGGGTAAGCGCCTTGGTATCTCTTAAATACTTTTCGCACTAGAGGAGCTGAAAGCGGAGGAACAGAGAATTGCGCCAAAGAAAATTGTTCTACAAATGCTCTTGGCAGTAGATTTTTTTCCATACTCAGCATTTGAGCCACCTTAAGTGCACTGCCCTTAAGGTCTTTTAAGCCATCGTAAATATCTTCTGCGTTATCTTGATTGAGCTGCTCCTTGTCTAAACTTGGGCTAATTATCTTCTTGGAATAGTACTTTGCATAATTACCACCAATTTTAATACCTGTTTTAACTAAGGTAGTGGCTCTTTCAATCTTGCCCGTGGGAATATGGTCTAATGTTTTCATTAATTGGACTAAGCCATGCGTTCTTTAAATAAAAATTTTCCTAAGTCTAATACCTGCTCAAGAGGTGTATTATTGAATACTTCAAAAACAGTATTGATAGACTTCTCAATCAGAATATCTGTTTTTTCAAAACCTGGGGAATTGTCGTCCATCCAGAATTTAATGGTAAAGAGCAGTTGTACCCAAGCAGCTTCAGAAAATACAGTGGGCTGAAATTGTGTTAGTTTAGATTGCGCACTTGAATTGTCAAGATCTATTAGATCCTTAGCAAAAGATTTAAAATGATTACGCAGACCGCTTAAAGCCATTAAACTGTGTAACATATTTTTATCTGTCTTTAGCGTGAATAAGACGTAAGATCTATTTAGTGTAAGTAATTCAAAAAAACTAAAGAAGAATCCAAGCATTTTTTCTCTGCTAGATGTATTGGCATAATCTGGATTTTTCTGAAGTAAACGCATGGTTTGAGAGAAAAATGCTTCCCAAACACCTTTTTCTAAGGCCTCAATATTTCCGAAAAATTGATAAAAAGAGACTTCTTCAAAATCATGTGCCTTGCAAAAGCCGTATACAGTCACTGGCTTTTTTTCGTGATTTAACACATCTTCCATATAAGCAGAAATAATCTGGTCTGCGTCTAAAACATTTGCTTTTTTTGGGGATACTTTTTTTGTGGCCATTGATGATTTTTTGTTTAAGTAAAATTACAAAAAAATAAAACTAAATAATGAAGATTTAAAATAAGAAACGCACTTTGTAAAAAAGTGCGTTTCAAACCTAACCAATAAATAAACATAAGGAGTTGCGAATATTGATTTTGACTTTTTCATAGCAAAGTATTTCCCATCTCCGATACAAATATAACGAATGTTTAATCATTTAAGCAAATTAATAAACAAAATTAACATTGCTATAACATATTACGATATGAAATTCTGTCGGATGCTGTGTCAGTTTGTCATATTGTTAAGGCTTGGTATTTTAATTGCTAAGTAATTTGTATAATTTTTAAAAAATATAAGTTATGGCCAAAGGCAAGATTAATGTATCAGTGGAGAATATTTTTCCCCTGATTAAAAAGTTTTTATACAGTGATCATGAAATATTCCTAAGAGAATTAATTTCTAATGCTACTGACGCTACACTTAAATTAAAACACCTTACTGCTATAGGTGAAGCTAAAGTAGACTATGGAAATCCTCAAATCGAAATTAGAATTGATAAAGAAGGAAAGAAAATTCACATTACGGATCAAGGTCTTGGTATGACTTCTGATGAGGTAGAAAAATACATAAACCAAGTAGCATTTTCTGGTGCTGAAGAATTTTTGGACAAATACAAAGACGCCGGTAAAGATGCCGGAATCATTGGTCATTTTGGCTTAGGCTTTTATTCTGCTTTCATGGTTGCTCATACTGTAGAAATAATAACAAAAAGTTTCAAAGATGAGCCAGCAGCCCATTGGACCTGTGATGGATCTCCAAATTTCACTCTAGAAGCAGCCGACAAAAAAGATAGAGGTACCGAAATCATTTTACATATAGCTGAAGATTCAGTAGAGTTTTTAGAGGAAAGTAAAATTAGTGGGCTACTAAGCAAATACAACAAATTCATGCCTGTTCCAATTGTTTTTGGAACTAAAACAGAAACCCTTCCAAAACCAGAAGGTGCTAAAGAAGAAGATCCAGCGCCAACACAAGAAGTACAAAACATCATAAACAACCCAAATCCTGCATGGACCAAAGCCCCTGCAGATTTAAATGAGGAAGATTACAAAGGATTCTATAGAGAATTGTATCCCATGCAATTTGAAGAGCCATTATTTCATATTCATTTGAATGTAGATTATCCTTTTAACCTCACAGGAATTTTATATTTCCCAAAACTAACCAACGACTTAAATGTCCAAAAGGACAAAATACAACTCTATCAAAATCAAGTATTTGTCACAGATAATGTAGAAGGAATAGTACCTGAATTCTTGACCATGCTCAGAGGGGTAATTGACTCTCCAGATATTCCATTAAACGTGTCTAGGTCTTACCTTCAAGCAGATGGAGCAGTTAAAAAAATTGCTACCTATATTACAAAGAAAGTTGGAGACAAACTGAGTAGTTTATTCAAAAATGACAGGGCTGCTTTTGAAGAAAAGTGGAATGACATTAAAATTGTCATAGAATACGGTATGCTATCTGAAGATAAGTTCTTTGACAAGGCAGATAAGTTTGCACTATACCCAACAGTAGACGGTTCTTATTTTACTTTTGAGGAGTTGCAAGAAAAATTAAAAGACAATCAGACAGATAAGGATGGTAAGTTAATTCTGCTATACGCCTCAGACAAAGAGTCTCAACATGCTTATATAGCAGCTGCAAAAGCTAAAGGGTATGAAGTGCTTCTGTTAGATTCTCCTATAGTATCTCACTTGATGCAAAAACTTGAAACATCAAAAGAGAAAATTTCCTTTGCAA
This sequence comes from Flavobacteriaceae bacterium, assembly GCA_029238555.1. The sequence goes on along the minus strand of JAQWFV010000044.1, from coordinate 16,067 downwards.
GGGTAGACGCAGATCCAATAGATAAACTCATTCAAAAGGAAGAAAATGCCATTTCTAAACTTTCAGATGAGGAAAAGGAAAGCCTTAAAGAAAAAATTGAAAAAGTTACGGGAGAGGGCGGTTTGACCGTTCAATTAGAAGCCATGGATAGTGATAGTGCTCCTTTCGTAATCACTGAACCAGAGTTTATGAGAAGGATGAAAGAGATGCAGCAAACCGGTGGCGGTGGCGGAATGTTTGGCATGGGAAGTATGCCTGACATGCACAACTTAATTGTGAATATTAACCACCCATTGGTCAGTGAAATTCTTCAAACCAAAACACAGAAGAAACAAGAGCGATTGATCAGTCAATCTATAGATCTAGCGAAACTCTCTAAGGGATTACTTAAAGGAGCTGCCCTAAGTGATTTTATTTCTAGAAGCTATGAAATGATCAAATAATCAATATTAATCAGAAGTAAAAAAAAAGCCACCCAAAGGGTGGTTTTTTTTACGTTCAGCTAGAATGGCTAGTCTTCTATTTAATTTGCCCCATTCTTTTCAGCTACAGCGCCAAATTTATATCTTAAAATAAGTTCATGTGTATTGGCTCTTAAGGCAGTAGAAGAAGTTCTCTGACCCATTTCGTAACCATAACCGAAATCCAATCGCTGCATTCCTTTGAACAATAACATGGCAGAGATATAATCATTATTACTCACGCCTACACCAATGGAAAGTTGTTCTTTTAATTCAATTTGTCCCAAAGCTGTAATTTGATTAGGAGCGTCACTCACTACCCTATATAACATCATTGGCCTTAATAAAATAGAATTCCCTAAAGGAATGGAAAGACCAGCTGTACCATAAAAATGAGGTTTATCGGTAGCCGTAGTAGCAATACCATTAGACTCTTTAAAGCGTTTACTGTTCAAGAAGTTAGGCACAGAAATACCTGCGAAAAACTTTTTAGACTGTAAAAAAGCCCCTACTCCAATTGCTGGGTTCATGTAATTATCTACATTACCTAAAGATTCATTTGATTCTTGGGTAATTCTATTTAATTTATTGAGGTCAATGGTATTAAAAATACCCCCTGCTTTAATACCCAAATGAAGTTTGGTTCCTTCTGAAATTTGAAGTTTATAGCTGTAATCTACTGAGACAACACCTTGATTTTCTACATACACCTGATCTGAAAGGTAGCTAAACCCCCAAGAGGCATTATTTTTAACCTTAGTGTTATAAATGAATGAAGTGGCCCTTGGCGCGTCTTCAATCCCTGACCAAGCAGCCCTGTAACCTATACTAGCAAAAGCACCTTGAGCACCTGTAGCCGCTGGGTTATACAAGCTCATATTTTGCTCAAAAAACAAAAAATTAGGCTGTTGCTGGGCATAAGAATTTCCCAAACACCCTAAACTAAATAAGAGTAAAAAACTATATTTCATCATTAATAAATTCTGATGCCAAAAATACATAAATTTTCACTCAATTGAGATTTACTACAAAATGCTTTTAACGTACCTTTAGGATATGCAAACAACTTTGTCACTATACTTTATGTCTAGCCTATATTTCTTTGGAGGTTTTATGCACTTTGTAAAACCCAAAATATATCTAAGAATTATGCCAAGGGCTATTCCAAAACCGCTACTTATGGTCTATTTAAGTGGTGCCGCAGAGATAATACTAGGGGCTGGTGTATTGTTTAAAGAAACTAGAAATATTGCTTTGATTGGTATTATACTTATGCTAACACTATTTTTATGGGTACACTTTTATATGCTAAGTGGAGAAAAGGAAGCCGCTGGAATACCCAAAATCATATTGTATTTAAGAATTCCACTTCAATTTGTACTGATGTACTGGTCATATAGTTATTGGATCTAATTTCTTTTATACCTTTGTAAGGCTATGAAAAAAGAATTTACAGAAATAGAATTAGACCGCATTATAGAAATGGCTTGGGAAGACAGAACTCCTTTTGAGGCCATCACTTTTCAATTTGGCATCTCTGAACAAGAAACTATTGAAATAATGCGCAGTGAGATGAAACCGAGTAGTTTTAGAATGTGGCGCGCCAGGGTTCAAGGAAGGGCTACCAAACACGCCAAACTAAGGTCTGAGGCCGTTGGCCGATTCAAATGCAATATGCAGCGTCAAATTAGTGGTAATAAAATTTCCAAACGATAAATTACCTGAAAAACGCCTGGTACAATTCTTTGAGTTTTTACTCAATTGAAAGGTTTTAAGATATAGCGAATTTATATACGCTAGGTCTTAAATGTCCTTTGTTATTTAACCAAATAAGGCCTCTAATAATTTTGCCAGTCTAAGCCCACCCTTTTGTAATTGATTCCTCATGACACTGGTGTATTTATATGCATATTCATACCCCAACCCTCCGTCTTCTGGTAAATCTTCATAGAGTTTTTTTGTAATCTCATGTCCCTCCTTCATCCAATCCAAAGGAGTCCCTTGCATCATTTCTTTACGCGCTCTCTTGGAAAGCCTTGGAGATTCTTTAGCTAATTCCGAGTAACTCATACCGTAATCATCAATCATATTACTGTCCCAAACCCTATGTAAATTGGTGCTTTTCCCAAACCATTTTAATTTTATGTCATTACCTCCTTTGTCTCCTGGACGACCCATATGCATAGGTTGGTGAAGATCTCCAATAAAATGAACCAATAATTTTAGGTGAAAAGCTTTTTCCGCTTTACTTGCATTCACATCTTTTATGGTATTGATACAAACCTGAATGCCTTGAATAATGTCTCCCTTAGGGTTGGCTGTTTCTAAACTGTAATTTCCGTCTAAAGGTAAATTCACATAATGCCATGGACCGTATTTTCTGTACTTTTTATCTGATTTTATGTCATCTCCATAATTGGAAACAAGGGCTAAAGATTCACCGTCTAATAGTGCCTCAATCTTTTTGAGCACCTTTTTACTTAGTACTGTAGTGGCTATTTCTCCTACTGTTCTATGACCTGTTTTACCCCAATCTTCAGTAGTAGCAAAAATAGATTGTGACGCTAATAAAAAAATAATTAAAAATCTCATGTGAACATATTTTATGTAAAAATAACAGAACCTAAGCCATTTTTTGCAAGGGAATGTGAAATTATCATTAAATAAAAATATTAAATAACGTAAATTTGAAAAACCACCAAACTCAATCCCATGAATAAAACCTTTTGGTTCTTATTTCTAGCATTAACCACATTTGCCTTCGGTCAGAATAAAGAAAAAGAAATCTTTGTAAAATTTATAGATCAACCCATATTAATTGACGGTGATCTTTCTGAAAATATATGGGAAGAAGCTTTTAAAGCTGCTGATTTCCAGCAATATTTCCCTTCAGATTCTATACTAGCAAAACAAAAAACAAGTATTAAAATGCTTTATGACCAAGTAAACCTCTATTTGGGTGTTAAAGTGTATACCTCCGGAAATGATTTTATCATTCCCTCTTTACAAAGGGATTTTAGGGCAGGCAACAATGACAATATCAGTTTTATATTTGACACTTTTAACGATGGAACAAATGCCTTCCTTTTCGGCATCAACCCCCTTGGGGTTAGAAGAGAGGCCTTGATCTCTAATGGAGGTTCTGATCTTAATGGTTTCACCACATCTTGGGATGTGAAATGGCGGGGAGAAACAAAAATCAACGACGGCTACTACACTGTTGAAATGGCTATTCCACTTACTTCAATGAAATTTAAAGAAGGAGAAACCAAATGGCGGTTTAACAGCTATAGGTTTGACATGCAAGAAAATGAAACCAGCACCTATTCAAATATTCCTCAAAACCAACTCATATTTAATCTAGCTTTTATGGAAGATATGGTTTTTGAAAAACCATTGGGTAAATCTAGAACTCCTCTAGCGCTTATTCCTTACGTAAATGGCATTTCTCAGAGAGATTTTACGATTGCAGACTCAGACGCCCAATATAAAATTGGGGGTGACGCTAAACTGGCCATTGGCAACGGAATGAATCTTGACTTAACTTTAAATCCTGATTTTTCAAATGTAGAAGTAGACAATGTGGTTACTAATCTCACCCGATTTGAAATATCACTTCCAGAAAGAAGGCAGTTTTTCATAGACAATAATGATTTATTTGGGACATTTGGAAATGAGCGAGATTCGAATCCATTTTTTTCAAGAAGAATAGGATTGGCTAAAAATAAAGACGGTGAAATTATTGAAAATAGAATCATTGGTGGAATGAGATTAAGTGGAAAACTATCTGAAGATTGGCGTCTGGGTCTTTTGAGTATTCAAACCGATGAAGATCTAGAAAATGAGATTGCAAGCAATAATAACACCATGCTTTCGCTTCAAAAAAAATTATTCTCAAGATCTAATATTGGTCTGTTCTTTATTAACCGAGAAACTTTTAAGGATTATGACTTTATTAGCCAACAAGAAAAGTACAACAGGGTTTTTGGTATTGACTATAACTTAGCCAGTGCAGACAATAAATGGGTGGGTAAATTTTTCCTTCACCAATCAATTACCCCTGAAATTGAAGATAAAAATGGTGCTGGTGGAGCGGAGCTTGTCTATAATTCTAGGTTTTTTAATTTCGGGTTAAGAGGCAACTATGTTGGAGCGCAATTTAATTCTGATCTGGGTTTTGTGAGAAGAAAAGATATTATTGCCGCCAGACCATTTGTAGAATTTTCATTCTGGCCTAAAAAAGGAAAGGTGAATAACCACAATTTAAGATTGAGCCCCAATGCTATATGGCGGCCTGGTCTAGATATGCAAAATACAGACTTTACCATGTTTAGTTCCTGGACTACTAGGTTTAAAAATCAATCTCAGTGGTCTGCAAGAATGTTTAATAGATATACCTTTCTCACAGAAGGGTTTGATCCAAGTAATACAGATGGTGCCGTTGCGCTGCCTGGAAACGTAGGCTACCACTACACTTCATTTGAATTGCGCTACCAATCAGACCGAAGAAAAGTTTTTTCTTACAGCATAGAACCTGGATTTGGACAATTTTATAATGGTCAAAGAAATAAAATTGAAGGAAACTTAAACCTAAGACTTCAGCCTAAGGTCACTATTGGATTACAATACGAATACAACCAATTGAGAATGCCTGAGCCTTATACTGATACCGACATTTGGCTCATTAGTCCAAGGGTAGCTGTAACATTCAATAAATCAATTTTTTGGACTACACTAATTCAGTACAGCAATAGAAATGATAATTTAGGCTTAAATAGTAGATTACAATGGAGGTTTGCCCCTTTGTCTGATTTATTTGTAGTCTATAATGACAATTATTTTGTCTCTGATTTCGCCCCTAAGTTCAGATCTTTAAATTTAAAATTCACTTATTGGTTAAATATATAATATGACACTAAAAATGCTCTGTTCTGATCTTGACGGTACCTTACTGGCACTTAAAAACAGAACAAGTCCTCATTGCAATGAAGTATTTAAAAAATACAGGGAACGCCTTAAAATAGTATTGGTCTCTGCCAGAATGCCCAGTGGCATGCACTACATTCAAAAAGAATTAGGCATTGAGGAACAGCCCATAATATGCTATAATGGCGCACTGGTCATGAAGGGTACCAAAACTTTAAGTAGTCATTATATTTCGTTAGATCTGGTGGCTAAAATAACTGAGATTAGCCATGAATTTAATGCTGCTGTTGGTCTGTATTCCCATGATCAATGGACAGCTCCTTTTAGAAGTGAGCGAATAGACAAAGAGGAGTTTAATACCCAAACCAAAGTAATTATAGAATCCAATTTAACCACGCTTAATAAGTGGGAAGCACAAAAAATAGGAGCGCATAAATTAATGCTCATGGGGGCAAAAGAAAGTATAGACGGGTTATTTAACACGCTTGTTGCCCAATTTTCTTCTGATCTTGGTGTGTATAGATCCAATGACACCCTAATTGAGATTACCCCAGGAGGTATAGACAAGCTGAGCGGCATTAAATCTTTACTAGACCACCGTATTGGGTTAGAAAATATTATTGCCTTTGGAGATAATTTTAATGATATTTCTATGCTTTCTGGTGTGGGTTATGGTGTGGCAGTAGAAAACGCTAGAGAGGCCGTGAAAGAAATTGCCAAAGAAACTATTGACTCATGTGTTAATGATGGTGTAGCTAGTTTTTTACCTGCATTTTTAGACAAACATTTGTAGGCCTCAAGATTTAAAAACAAACCAATACACTTTTTAAGATTATTTAAAATGAATGACCCTCTAATAATAAACGACACTATTGTATTTGGACTTTTAGCTGCTTGTCTAGGTTTTGTCTTTTTAACCTCTAATAGCAACAATAGCTTTTGGAAAAGATTTTACACCTTTATCCCCGGAGTACTGATGTGCTATTTACTCCCCTCATTCTTGGTGAGTTTAGGAATTATATCTGACAGTCATTCTAACTTATATTTTATGGCCAGCAGGTATCTATTGCCGGCTGCTTTAGTGCTAATGACTTTGAGTATAGACTTAAAAGCCATTGCTAGCTTGGGTAAGAAAGCACTCATTATGTTCTTCACTGGGACGTTAGGAATAGTTATTGGTGGCCCAATAGCTATTCTTTTGGTATCTCTTTTCTCTCCTGAAACTGTTGGCGGAAATGACTTTGATGCTATTTGGAGAGGTCTTGCTACCATTGCAGGAAGCTGGATTGGAGGTGGGGCCAATCAGGCTGCAATGCTTGAGATCTTTAACTATAACCCAGAGAAGTATGGCGGTATGGTTTTAATAGATATTGTCGTAGCCAATATCTGGATGGCAATACTATTATTAGGTGTGGGTAAAACTGAAAAAATTGACCGTTGGCTTCAGGCAGACACCTCAGCCCTCGAATCTCTTAAAATTAAGGTCGCTAAGTTCCAAGAAAAAGTCAATAGAATTCCATCAACCAAAGATTATATGGTATTGTTATTCATTGGATTTTCTTCTGTTGGATTGGCTCACTTGGCTGGAAATTACCTCAGTGAATTTTTAACGGAACAGTTTTCATTTGTTGCAGACAAAAGAAGTTTTGCGTCATTTTTGGGTTCTTCATTTTTTTGGATGGTGGTCATTGCAACTGCTGTTGGTATTATTTTATCTTTTACTAAAGCTAAAAACTATGAGGGTGCTGGGGCAAGCAAAATAGGGGGTGTTTTTATTTACATCCTAGTGGCTACCATAGGAATGAAAATGGACCTCAATCAAATTTTAGACAATCCAGGACTCATTCTGATTGGTCTTATCTGGATAAGCATTCACGCCCTACTATTGATTTTAGTGGCCAAACTAATCAAAGCGCCTTTCTTTTTCTTAGCGGTGGGGAGCCAGGCAAATGTAGGAGGTGCAGCTTCTGCACCTGTAGTTGCAGCTGAATTTAGTCCATCATTGACCTCTGTTGGTGTTTTACTAGCTGTTGGCGGTTATGTTGTTGGAACTGCTGGAGCGCTATTTTGTGCCTATCTAATGGAAATTGCTTCTAATTTTTAATATTTTTATTCCATAACTTAAAGAGTTTAGCCATCTTTGTGGCAAACGATTCAAAACCAATGAAACATTACATTTTAGGATTACTCACGATTGTATTAATCAGTTGTAACCAAACCCCATCTATGGACAGCATGATTGTGACTGGGCAAGTTAAAGGATTAAAGAAAGGTACTTTGTACCTGCAGCATATTCCAGATAGTACCTTAGCAACAATTGATTCCATTGAAATTGATGGTTCTGGCAACTTTAAATTTGACACTAAAATTAAAAGCCCTGAAGTATTTTATTTATACTTAAATAAAAAGGACAACAATATCATTAATGATAGAATAACATTTTTTGGAGAACCAGGAGTCATTGAGATCAACACCAAATGGAATACATTCGATTCAGACCCTGTCATTAAAGGAACAAGCACTAACGACACCTTCATGGAATACACCGAAATGATGTCTAGGTTCAATATCCAAGACATGATGGTCATGGAAAAAGCCGTAAAAGCTTCAAATGATAATAACCAAGTGGTTTTAGATTCACTTCAAAAAGCAGCAGATAAAAATGCTTTAAGAAGGTATTTATTTGTGCTGAATTTTGCTTTAAATAACTCAGACTCTTATGTAGCTCCTTATGTTACTTTAAACGACGCACCTAATGCTAACGTCAAGTTTTTAGATTCCATATACAATAAACTTACACCAGAAGTAGCTACTTCAAAATATGGAAAAGAGCTTGAGCTGTTTATAGAGGAGATAAAATCCAATAATTAGTAAAAGTATTTAACCTACCTAAAAAAAAGGCCCGCTATATAGCGGGCCTTTTTTTTTTTAAGAATACAACAACAATATTAAGCAGAAAGCTTATTGAGTGCAGTAACTAATTCTGTTGCTTTTGTTTCAAGGTCATTTTTAACTGACTTTAAATGAGTAGAACGATTGTCTGCTTTTTTGTCATTAACTCTTGCGATAAGCCCATCAAATACTTCAATAGCTTGATCGATTAAAGCAGATCCTTCTTTTGAATCTAAATTATTAGTCGCAGCTTCCCAAAGGTAAACTGCTTCAATGATATCTCCTAATACGTAGTTAATATCCTTTTTTAAGTCTTTTATGCTAGCCATAATGCTATTTTTTAAATTTTGACAAAATTACGTTTTTTAGACGTAACTCCAACTATGATTTAGGCATAGAAAAAAACTAATATTGAACGGCTAGTAAAACACAGCCTTGATTACTGATGATTTTAACGTATTCACTGTTAGCGGGTATTAGTACCGTTTCTCCATAAAGAAAATCTACCTCTCCGTGACTGTTCTGAATTTTTCCACTGCCTTGCACACATATATATACTTTAAAACTATCTTGAGATACTTTATCTGAATGATATTCCCCTTGAACTGGTAAGTAATTTGTCGTGAAATAGGGCGTTGCTATTATTTCATTAGGCGTATTTGACACTGATGTATAAACACATTTTTCTTGGGAATTAGCTTTAAAATTAATCGCATCTACAGCTAATTCAGTATGAAGCTCCCTGAAATTTCCTAGAGCGTCTTTTCTATTAAAATCGTACACCCTATAGGTAACATCTGAGGTCTGTTGAATTTCCGCTAATAGTATTCCTGCTCCAATGGCATGAACAGTTCCAGCTTCTATAAAAAATGCATCTCCTGAACGAACGGGATGCTTTTCCATAACCCTTTCGATAGAATCATCTGCAATACACTCATGATACTTCTCAGGAGACATTCCTGGAGTAAACCCAACAATTAAAGAAGCCTCAGGGGTAGCATCCATTACATACCACATCTCATTCTTTCCTAGTGAATTATGTCTTTCCTTGGCCAACCGATCGTTTGGATGTACCTGAATACTGAGGTTTGCCGCTGCATCTAAAAATTTAATGAGTATAGGGAACTGAAGGCCAAAGTCTCTAACCACTTTATGACCTAACAAATCAGAGGAATAATTTGCTATTAGATCTGTTAACAAAGTATCTTTAAAAATGCCGTTGGCCACCACTGAAACACTTCCTTCTACAGTAGAAATCTCCCAACTTTCCCCTACTCCCTCAAAGGAATTCTCTTTAGAGAGAACCGTTTTAAGACGGTTGCCTCCCCAAATTCGCTCTTTTAAAATGGGTGTGAACTTAAGTGGATACAATGACATTGTTTGGCTTTATTATCCGTTATAGGTAACATAATTTCTCGGAGTCTCATAGAGCGTAATTGACAAATCATGAGAAGCGTCTAAATGAGGCTTGAGTTTATTCCAAATCACCACCGCAATATACTCTGCAGTTGGGTTTAGATTTTTAAATTCCGGAACTTCTATATTGAGATTCTTGTGATCTAATGCCTCCTCTACTTCTGATTTGATAAGGTCTTTTAAAATCTTTGCATCCATTACATAGCCGGTATCTGGATCAATGTCTCCTGTTACGCTTACAACAAGGTCGTAGTTGTGTCCGTGATAATGTGGATTATTGCACTTGCCAAAAATTTTGGTGTTTTTTTCTTCACTCCAATGCTCGTTGTGTAGTCTGTGTGCGGCGTTAAAGTGTGCTTTTCTACTGATAGTAACTCTCATTTCAATTTTTTACGAAAGGTACATATAATATTTCTCAAATATAATCTTAAACCACGGAGTATAGCGTTCAGGATGATTTTCTATGTCTAATTTAACTGCTTCTGGAGACATCCATTTCCAAGAAGCTGCCTCATCAGGATTAAGATCAGGCTGATCATTATAGGTGCCTTGCATTACATGGTCAAACTCGTGCTCTGTAAGGCCATTGCCCATATCTGCTTTATAAACGAATGAAAACAATTCTTTTAAAGGGGTCTGAAATCCCATTTCCTCCATTAACCGTCTTTTTCCAGCCTCTAAATTTGCCTCTCCATCTCGCTGGTGACTACAACATGTATTTGTCCATAGACCCGGAGAATGATACTTAGACAGCGCTCTTTGTTGGAGCATTATGTCTCCTTTGTCATTATTGATGAAAATTGAAAAAGCCCTGTGAAGTAGTGCTTTTTCATGGGCTTCAATTTTTTCCATGAGCCCTTGTGGCTCATCTTGCTCGTTCACAAGGACAACAAATTCTTTCATGATTTAAAAATACATTTTTTAGACTTATACATCTAAAATTCACTGTATTTTATTAAAAATTGAATCTTATCTTAGAGGGAGTTTTTGTAAAACGATATTTTAAAACTAACTCAATAGAGCCACTATTAAAAATTTCTTGCCCCAAATCTGTCGCTGCCCTATCATATGAAATTCCTGTGAAAAAATGATCAGAAAACTGATACCCAATAAGACCACTCACAGCTGCTTTAACTCTGTATGACAAACCAAATGTAACTTTATCTTTTAATAACATAGCCAAGGATAAGTCTGTTTGTAAGGGTGCCCCTGCAACGGCTTTAAATAAGACACTCGGCCTTAAAAGAACCTCATTAGATACCTCCTTCACAAAACCAGTATGGAGATAAAAATGTATTTTTTCTTTTGCTTTTGAAAGAGAGGAGTTTTCAAAGTATTGTGGTTCCAAGAATGTAGGAACAGATAAACCTAAATAAAAATCAGGGGTGTAATAAAAAACTCCTGCACCTATGTTTGGATACAAACGATTGTCAATAGAATTGTTCAGTACCGGATCTGGTCCAAGGCTATAATCTTGATTGAGTAAACTAAAATTAATATCCAATATATGTGCACTGGCTTTAATTCCAAAAGCGATTCGCGCATCACTAGATAGATCTATAGTATAAGAAATATCTAAATTCAATAAGGTTTCAGAGGTAGGTCCTATTTTATCATTTAATAAACCAAAACCAATGGCTAAGCCTTTCCAACGTGTTGGACTGCCGTAATTAATCACCTGTGTTTTTGGTGCTCCTTCTATACCTATCCATTGTGCCCTATAAAGGGCTACCAAACTCTTCTCTCCGTCTAATCCAACATATGCAGGGTTATACGATTGAGTGCTGTGAATAAACTGCGTGAATTGTGCTTCCTGTTGGCCGTACAATAATGGTCCAAGAAGCAAGAATGAAAAGCTTAGAACAATTAAATTTACCCTATGTTTTTTAGTCCTATTTATCATAGTTAGTGCGTTAAATACAGATATCCTGTACGGGTTAAGGATGCCTTATTTCCCTCCTGTTTAAATTGTAGTTTATAGAAATAAGTCCCGGTAGGTAATTTTTTGGACTTAGAGATCACTTTACCTTGATTTGCATATCCATTAAAAAAAGTATTTGAATTATTATATCCATTGACTTTATAAACTAATACCCCCCAACGATTTACAATTTCTAAGGTGTTATTTGGGAAAAATTCAATTTTATCAATAGTGAGCACATCATTAATTCCATCACCATTAGGCGTGAGTACATTAAATACTTCAACCTCATTTTCATTGGCAATGGAAGTAGAATCATTTGTGGGATCCAAATAATCTGGAGTGCCATCGTTATCTACATCATCATTGGCATAATTACCATCAACATTGGTGTCTTCATCTCTAGTTAGAATTCCCTCGTCGTCGTCGTCGTTGTCTCTAAAATCTGAAATCCCGTCTAAATCTGTATCTTGAAGTATGGTAGGTGGATTGTCAAATAAACCATTCACATCTTCATCGTTCAAAGTATCTCCTTCAAATCCATCATCTAATCCATCGCCGTCTGAATCTATTCCTGTAGCAAACAATTCAGCAACCCCGTCACTATCTCTATCGTGTCCTTCTATTATATCTGGAACCGTATCATTATCACTATCGGTGTCTAAATAATCTGGTATGCCATCTAGATCTGTATCGACAGGGGTCAAACCATTCAAGTCCTCATACGCATTATCTAATCCATTGTTGTCACTATCTAATCCTGTTGGAGAAATATAATTATCAGTGTCTTGAGCCTCTACATTATCGGGTATACCATCTGCATCTGAATCAATGTCTAAATAGTTTGGAATACCGTCACCATCTGAATCTGAAGGGTTGGTCGCTGCATTGAAATCCCCATCTGAGTTCAAATCTTCCACGGCATCTAAAATACCGTCTCCATCTGAATCTATTGGGCCTTCAGGTATACACATCACCGTGAAACTGGGTAAATCCTTAGAGAATGAACCACGAATCCAGCTAGCTTTATAAACAGTTGGTTCAGGACTAGAAACTACTGTAGGCGATAAACTTGTACCTAATGACGGATCTGACCAAATGACACTTGAAGATGTACCAACAGCATTTAACAAATCTAATGTTACATTGTTATTAGGGGATTGACATGAAGTCAAAATAAAATAAGTGGTAGCATTTTCCCCACAATAGCTTCCGTTGTATAAAGCATAGTACACACCAGGCTCAGAAACCTCAAATGAAAAGTTTTCGCCAATTACTGTGGTTGGATTTATCGCATTAAACCATCTAAAATTTGTCTCATCTTGATCATTTGGTGCTTCTAGAATAATTTGAGAGAAGGCCATACTAATATGAATGATCCAAAAAAAAGACACATTAATTAAACGATTGAATATTTTGGAGGATTGATTCATTTTACAACAAAAACTATGTTTATGATGGTGTTATCATTTGTAGGAGTTGCTTTTACCCTGTAAGCAAGTTCCCCTCCTGAGCTTATCGATAAATTCTCAAAAACTGAAGTATCATAATCGGTTACAAAATAATTTAATGCTGTTCTATCAAAAACATTTATAGATGTTGGAGCTCCACTTGCAGTGGCACTTGGAAAGGAAAAATTATCTACATAAAGTGCATATAAATCATAGGAATGAGATGCTCCTGCAGTTGAAACATCTAATGATACAGATGGAGGATAAAAGAAAAAATCTGAACTATCAAATGAATCTCCTGCATCTCCTTTGTCTCCCTTATCCCCTTTAGCACCTGTAGCACCGTCTGATCCATCTGATCCATCTGCTGTTAAAACAGTAAAAGAGTCCTCAAATATGGACGGTACTTGTTCAAATGAAAAAAGATGCCACCAATGAACGGGTAAAAAATTAGGAGAAGACATATTAAAAATAGGAGACGCAAACGAAATAGTTCCCAACCACAAAAAAAATGAAATGGTTAAAAAGTAAGTACGCTTTTTTATTAGATGCTTTTTCAAAATCAATACTTTATTAGTCTAGCGCAAACTAGTAAAATGTCGTCAAAAAACACTTAACTATAGATTAAGTGAGCAATAAAAACGATTAAGTGAATTCAAAGTATCTTTATTTGTAAGAAAAAACTACAAGAGCTGTAACCATATTTCTGCATTATTTTTCAAATCAAACTCCTTAAGCCTTTTATATTTAGCTTATTTTTGTACAAATTTTTTTCATGAGTCTAGCACAAGAAATTAGTAAGAGGAGAACCTTTGGAATTATTTCACATCCAGATGCCGGTAAAACCACCCTAACAGAAAAATTATTACTGTTTGGGGGCGCGATTCAGGAGGCGGGTGCGGTAAAAAATAATAAAATCAAAAAAGGGGCTACCAGTGATTTCATGGAAATTGAAAGACAAAGAGGTATCTCTGTAGCGACTTCGGTTCTTGCGTTTATTTACAGAGATAAAAAAATTAATATTCTAGATACACCAGGGCACAAAGATTTTGCTGAAGATACCTTTAGAACCCTAACTGCAGTAGACAGTGTTATAGTAGTAATAGATGTAGCCAAAGGAGTAGAGGAACAAACAGAAAAACTAGTGTCTGTTTGTAGAATGAGAAATATTCCAATGCTTGTCTTTATAAATAAGTTAGATAGAGAGGGAAAAGACGCCTTTGACTTATTAGATGAAGTAGAGCAAAAATTAGGTTTAACAGTTACCCCTATGAGTTTTCCGATTGGTATGGGATATGACTTTAAAGGGATTTATAATATTTACGAAAGCAACATTAATTTATTTAGTGGTGACAGCAAAAAAAATATCGAAGACACCCTTGCTTTTGACGATCTCAATAGTCCTGAACTAGAAAAAATAGTTGGAAGTACACAAGCTAACGCATTGAGGGAAAACCTTGAACTGGTTCAGGGTGTTTACCCTCCTTTTGACAAAGACGCTTATCTAAAGGGAAACCTGCAACCTGTATTTTTTGGTTCTGCCTTAAACAATTTTGGGGTGAGAGAACTCCTAGACTGCTTTATAGATATAGCTCCAACCCCAAGGCCTAAGAAAGCAGAAGAAAGAATTGTAGCACCCTCTGAAAAAGCCCTGACTGGATTTGTATTTAAAATACATGCCAATATGGATCCAAAGCACAGGGATAGGCTCGCATTTATTAAAATTGTTTCTGGAACTTTTGAAAGAAACAAACCTTACTTACATGTGCGGAACAATAAAAACATGAAATTTTCAAGTCCCAATGCATTTTTTGCAGAGAAAAAAGAAATTGTAGACATCTCTTATCCTGGAGATATTGTAGGGCTTCACGACACTGGAAATTTTAAAATTGGAGATACCCTTACTGAGGGAGAGTCGCTTCATTATAAAGGTATTCCAAGTTTTTCTCCAGAACACTTCAGGTATATTAACAATGCAGATCCTCTAAAGGCCAAACAGCTCAATAAAGGGGTAGACCAACTTATGGATGAAGGAGTGGCACAATTATTTACCTTGGAACTCAATGGAAGAAAAATTATTGGAACAGTGGGCGCCCTTCAATACGAAGTTATTCAATACCGCTTAGAGCACGAATACGGAGCCAAATGTTCCTACGAGAACTTTCCAGTACACAAAGCGTGTTGGGTGGTGCCAGAAGACAAAAACAATGAAGAATTTAAGGAGTTCTCTAGAATAAAGAGTAAATTTCTTGCCAAAGACAAAAGAGGACAATTGGTGTTTTTAGCAGATTCTGCCTTTTCATTGCAAATGACCCAACAAAAATATCCTACCGTAAAATTGAGATTTACCTCAGAAGCAGAGTTATAACTAAGAAAGCATAATACAAGTCACTATTTATAATAAAAAACCCTACTCAAAATGAGTAGGGTTTTTTTATGTTAAGCTTCACCTGCAGGCCCAAAATTAATGGGTATGCCAGGCTGTTCATAATCTTTAATGGTTCCGTGGCTACTTTCAAACCTGGTCACATTGTCTTGCAATGCTTTCAAGAATTTTTTAGCGTGTTGTGGGGTGAGTATCACCCTACTCTTCACTTTAGCCTTAGGAGCTCCCGGCATTAAGCTAATAAAGTCTACCACAAATTCAGATACAGAATGATTAATCACAGCCAAGTTCGAGTAAGTGCCCTCAGCGGTTTTCTCATCTAATTCTATATTAATTTGGTTTTCTTTATCACTCATACCTTCAGATTAAAATTTTAAAGCTTCTTTTCTAGCTAGAATTTCATCGTACTCTTCTTTAGAACCTACGAGCACATTGTCATAAGCACGCATACCAGTACCAGCTGGTATTTTGTGGCCTACAATAACATTTTCCTTAAGTCCTTCTAGACCGTCTACCTTACCAGCGACTGCTGCTTCGTTTAGCACTTTTGTAGTTTCCTGGAAGGAAGCTGCAGAAATGAATGACTTGGTCTGTAAAGAAGCTCTAGTAATACC
>JAQWFV010000036.1 GCA_029238555.1 Flavobacteriaceae bacterium | reverse complement strand
AATTTTATCCATTGCCACCAAGCCAGGTTTGTACCAAATGGTTACTCAGACTAGAGCTGGTTTTGTTGCTGTTTCTTTGTTAGACGGAAAGAAAATGACGGTTAATTTAAAAAGCAACGTGAGCGTTCTTTCTGAAATTGCTATTTATACCCTACAAGAAGAAATGCCTCTTTTAGAGGTGTTTAAAAAGATTTCTACCAAAGAGAATGGCCAAAAAACAAGCATTTCTCACAAGGCAAATAAAATAGACTTAGAAGCTTATTTTTTTGAGGTGCTTCCCAATTATGATGAAGATCGTGTGTATGCCTCTGACATTAAAAAAGTGATTCAGTGGTATAATATCCTTCAGGCCAATGATTTATTAGATTTTTCAGCTCCTGCTGAAGCTCCTGCTGAGACTTCTGAAAAATCTGCCAAGCCTCCAGTGAAAGCAACTACTGCGGCACCCAAAGCAGCCAAAGTATCTGCGAAAAATACTCATTCAAAAGCTTCTTCAGCAGCAAAAGGCGGTGCAAAAACATCTAAGGCAGCTGTAAAAAAGTAATAGTATAAAGACAGTAGTCTTTTCTAGATAGATTGAAAGCCCGCTTCAAGCGGGCTTTTTTATGCCTTATAATTTCTTCGTTTGAAAAGGATTATTCTCTTATATTTAAAGATCTAAAAAACCAAACAGATGAAAATTAATTTAAAATGGTCCTTGTCTTGCTTAGTGGGTTTGTTTTACCTCAATACCAGTGCACAAGAGACTAACATTGCAAAGACCACTGATAGTATTAAGAAAGCAACAAAGGAATTGCCCTTAGAACCTTCCAGATCTATAGCTTTCACAACCGAAAATGGGACCTGGACTTCTTTAGATGTCAGTCCTGATGGTCAAACTATTATTTTTGATCTTATGGGAGATTTGTACACCATGCCCATTTCAGGAGGTAAGGCTACCGCCATCACCCATGGTTTGGCTTACGAGGTTCACCCGAGGTTCAGTCCAGATGGAAAATCTGTGGCGTATATTTCAGACAAGAGTGGTTCGGATAATATATGGGTTATGGACCTTAGTTCCAAAGAAGACACTCAAATTTCTAAAGAGCAAAAAAACAACTTTTTCTCAGTAGCCTGGTCGCCAGATGGGGACTATTTGGTAGGGGCTAAAGGTAGGAGAAACATCAAGCTGCATTTATATCACAGAGATGGGGGTGGTGGAGCTCCGCTAATTAGTGAGCCTAAGGGTTTAAAAGCTATTGATCCTTTCTTTAGTGCAGACGGTAAAACACTCTACTTTTCACAAAGGAATGGTGCATGGAATTACAATGCACAATTGCCCCAATACCAAGTGGGAACCTATAGTATGGAAGATGGCACCACCGATGTCATTACTTCTAGGTACGGTTCTGCATTTACACCAACCCTTTCAAAAGATGGAAAATGGTTGGTCTATGGCACCAGGTTTGAAGACCAAACAGGTTTAATCTTGAGAGACCTTAACACAGGAGAAGAATCTTGGCTGGCCTACCCTGTTCAAAGGGACGAGCAAGAATCTATAGCCCCTTTAGGGGTACTTCCAGCCATGTCTTTTACCCCAGATTCTAAGGCATTAATTGTTTCTTATGGTGGTAACATTCACAAAATCAGCCTTTCAGATAAGACGGCTTCTAAAATTTCATATACGGCTTCGGTAGATTTGGAATTAGGTCCTCAATTAGATTTTAAATACCCTATCTCAGACTCAGACACTGCTATGGCTTCTCAAATAAGGGATGCAAAGCCTTCACCAGATGGAAAAAGATTGGCCTTTACTGCCTTGAACAGACTATATGTAATGGATTTACCTAATGGTATCCCAAAAAGAGTGACCACAAATGATTTCACAGAAGCACAACCAGCTTGGTCTCCAGATGGATCGCAAATTGTTTTCACCACTTGGAATGGATCTGAGGGGCATTTGTACAAAGCCCGTTTAGGAAGAAGAACCGCTGTAGTTAAGCTTACCCAAAGTGCAGGAATTTACAGCCAGCCAAGGTGGTCCTATCTTCAGGACAGGATAGTTTTTCTGGCTGGTAGTAACCAAGTGTACAAAGACGCTATAGGTCCAATGGCTTCTAATGCTACAGAAGACCTGATGTGGATCTCAGGTCAAGGCGGGAGCAACCAATTTATTGCCAAGTCAAAAGGGCGAGAAATGCCTCATTTCACTAAAGTAGATAATAGAATTTATCTGTATAGCGGTAGCAAGGGACTGGTTTCTATTCGTTGGGATGGTACCGATGAAAAGGAGCACTTAAGCCTCACAGGAATTGAGACTTATGGCTCTTCTGATTATTTTCAAGAAGACCATGATGCGGCTTTCGGCTGGGCTAGCAGCGGAGCAGCCAGCGCAAGCATGGCTGCAGCTTTGCCCTCTAATCCAGAGGCTTGGAGAGAGAACAATAAGGCCTCTAGAGCCTCAGAAATAGAAATATCGCCAGATGGCAAAACAGCCTTGGCGAAGATTAATAATGACATTTATACCGTGATTATTCCACGATACGGTCAGACCCCAAAAATATCATTAGCCAAGGCAGACGCTGCTTCATTTCCTGCAAAGAAGTTAACTGTATTTGGCGGGGAATTTCCAGTATGGGGCGCAGATAGCAAGCAGGTGTATTGGTCTCTAGGAGCTAGTTTCTTCACCTACAATTTAGCAGACGCCAAAGCCTATGAAGAAAAAATCGCTGCAGATAAAAAAGCAGAAGAGGCTGCTAAAAAATTGGCAAATGCGGCCAACAAAGGAAATGAAGCAGAAGAGAAATCTGCAGATAATCAGGAAGAAAACCCGTCTAAAGACAGTTTGGCAACCAAAGATACTGAAGACAAAAAAGACACTCCCAAAGACTTTGAAGCCAAAGAATTGAAGGTTAAAGTGGCTTTTTCCAAAGAATTAGCCAAAGGGAACTTGCTATTGCAAGGCGCTAGAATCATTAGCATGAAGGGTGAAGAGGTCATAGAAAACGGAGACCTATTGATCAAGGACCATAGAATTGCCGCTGTGGGTGCCTCAGGTACTTTAACTGTTCCAGAAAATACCACAGTCATGAATATGAGTGGAAAGACCATTACACCAGGATTTATAGATACCCACGCCCATATGTGGCCTAATTGGGGGGTACAAAAGAATCAGGTTTGGATGTATGCGGCCAATTTAGCCTACGGAGTTACTACTACAAGAGACCCACAAACGGGTACCACAGACGTATTGACCTATTCAGATATGGTCGATGCCGGAAAGATTGCAGGTCCTAGAATTTATTCCACAGGTCCTGGAGTTGGTTATTGGTCTTATAAGATTCAAAGCCTTGACCACGCCAAAGAGGTGCTTAAACAGTACAGCGAATACTATAATACTAAAAGTATTAAAATGTATTTGGTGGGAAACAGACAGCAAAGGCAATGGGTGATTATGGCTGCCAAGGAGCTCAAGCTTATCCCAACCACAGAAGGGGGATTAGATTTTAAACTCAATATGACCCAGCTTTTAGACGGTTACCCAGGACATGAACATTCCTTACCTATTTATCCTATTTACCCAGATGTGGTCAAAACCATTGCAGCGGCTAAAATGGCGGTAACACCAACATTGTTAGTTTCTTACGGGGGGCCATGGGCGGAGAATTTTTACTATGCCACCGAAAAAGTTTGGGAAGATGAGAAGCTGCAGTTTTACACCCCATATGAAGAATTGGCGCAAAAATCAAGACGTAGGCCAGGTTGGTTTATGGAAGAGGAGCATGTCTTTAAAAAGCATGCAGAATTTATGAATGACTTAGAAGCTGCAGGAGGTATTGGAGGCATTGGAAGCCATGGCCAATTGCAAGGTCTCGGTTACCACTGGGAATTATGGTCCGTAGGAAGTGGTGGAATATCTGCTCATGGCGCATTAAAATTCGCCACTATTTTAGGTGCTCAATCCCTTGGTTTAGACACAGACTTAGGTAGTATTGAGGTAGGTAAAATAGCAGATTTGGTTATTTTAGATGCCAATCCATTAGAAGACTTAAGAAACACCAATACGGTGTCTAAAGTGATTAAGGATGGCAAGGTGTACGACACTAGAGCCCTAGATCTAGAATGGCCTTCTCAGAAAAAAGCCCCTGAATACTATTGGCAAACACCATTGCCTGAGAAACTTCCAGGGATTAAATAGATAAATAAAGCCTTTGAAATCCAAAAAGAGCGCTTAAATAAATCATAAATAAAAGCCCGCTAATAGCGGGCTTTTTAATGCTTAATAATTTATGTCACTAATCTTTTCCAATTGTTTTGGGCGCTATTGGTGGCTTAACCCAATCAATTTTTTCAGAGGGATAATAGTTCACCTTATTCCTGTCAAAAAATAGGGATTGTAAAGCCAATCTACCTTTGTACTCGTTCCAGTCTCTTTTTTCAGGGCTGCTCCAAGCCAATTCAGCATAT
>JAQWFV010000034.1 GCA_029238555.1 Flavobacteriaceae bacterium | reverse complement strand
AAATAAGGCAGTCAAATTGTTTAATTTTGGTTTTTAATTATTAAAATACACCACATATGTCTCAAGATATTGAACGCATTAAAACACTTATAGTTGGTTCAGGACCAGCAGGATATACTGCAGCTATTTACGCAGCAAGAGCAGATTTAAAACCTGTTTTGTACACAGGAATGGAACCTGGAGGGCAATTAACTACAACTACCGAGGTAGACAACTTTCCTGGTTACCCACAAGGTATAGATGGTCCCACAATGATGGTTCAGCTGCAAGAACAGGCAGAGCGTTTTGGTACCCAAGTGCGTATTGGAATGATCACAGAAGTACAATTGAGTAAAGAAATTGGGGGTATTCACAAAGCTATAGTAGACGGTAAGACGCCTATTGAAGCGGAGACAGTGATTATTTCTACAGGAGCTACGGCCAAATATTTAAACATACCTAGTGAGCAAAAACTCAGGGGTGGTGGTGTTTCTGCCTGTGCGGTTTGCGATGGTTTTTTCTATAAGGGCCAAGAGGTGGCTATTGTAGGGGCAGGAGATACTGCCGCAGAAGAAGCTTCCTATTTAGCCAATATTTGTAGTAAGGTGACCATGCTTGTTAGAAAAGGAGAGATGAGGGCGTCAAAAGCCATGCAACACAGGGTCAATAATTTAGACAATATAGAAGTAAAATACTTTACTGAAGTAGAAGAAGTTCTTGGAGACCAGGTGGTAGAAGGACTTAGAATGATTAACAACCAAACAGGAGAAAAGGAAGATATTGCCATTACAGGACTCTTTATTGCTATTGGTCACAAACCGAATACAGACATATTCAAGGGTCAATTAGACATGGATGAGACCGGATATGTTCACACCATAGGGAAGACTACTAAAACAAATTTACCCGGAGTTTTTGCCTGCGGAGATGTTCAAGACAAAGAGTATAGGCAGGCTATTACTGCAGCTGGAACAGGATGTATGGCTGCATTAGACGCGGAGCGTTATTTAGCTACCCTGGAATAGTGAACCAATTAAAGGCGCAATTTAAGCGCTATATTTTCACTTATTTAAAGAAGGAATAAGGGTATTGAGTGTTTTGCAAAGCGACTCAATATCCTTTTTTTTATGCCCTGCACTAATGACAATTCTACTCATTATGGGATCTTTTTCCGTGGGATATGGAAAATTTGTTAGTACAAAACCAGCTTCTTTGAGTTCTTTTGATAATTGGGCCGATTGAAATCCAAAAGCGGGGTGTCCTAAGTGATGGTCAAAAAATTCAGGATAGTCAAGCCCTTTTATAAATCGCTTGGTGTTTTTATGTAATTTAAGAAGTTGTTTTTGATAAATTTCGGGCGCTTCTAGGTAGGCATAAAGACCCGCTAAAGATGCAGGGCTAGCACCACCATAAGTAGCACTAGCTGTAATAGCTTTTGCTCTATGGTCTTCGCACAATACTACTCCGCCACTAATTCCCATTCCTTTTCCCATAGAGGCCGTAACAATTAACTCTCGGGGCTTCAATTGTTTTAAAATTTCATAGGATCCAGCTCCGTTTAAGCCACAGATCCCAAGGGCATGAGAGTCGTCTACAACCAAAATACAAGAAGAAAGATCCATACTTTTTAATGGTTGGAATTCAGGATAATGCTTCCCTTTAAAATCAATACTGTCTAAAAAAATCACCGCTTGTTTTTTTAACTCAAGCAGCTCGTTTAATCTTGTTTCAAGATTGTCATAATGAGTTTCCACGGCCTTAGGGTCTATTTTTAAGGCACTGTGTGTTCCAGGCAAATAGATGGGAACAAAAGGATCATTTAAAAACTGTTTGGCTACCATCTGACCAGCCAAATATCCAGAAGAACTCAGCAATGCCCGAGGCGCTTTGGTTTGTTGGGCCAATACTTTTTCTACTTTTTCAAATAAGGATATTCTAATATTAGATTGTCGCGACGCTCCGTGATGTGCCCCGTACTTGAGAATTCCTTTTAACAACCAACGTTTAAACCTGTAATGGGTCTGAAGGCTGAGGTAGCTGGTACCTCCAAAATACAAATAAGATTTTTTATTAAAAGACAAATAAGGGCCAATAGCCTTGTTAAAATACTGTATCATAGGTCTAACAATTCTATTCCGCTACCACCCATATCAGGATAGCTAAGCGAAGCGTCTTCATGTATTACTATGCCTTTGGCAATATCTTTTTTAAGCAGTAAAGCACCATCCATATCTACATAATCCAATTGGGGAAGCAGCTGGCCTATGGCCGATATCCCAACGCTAGACTCTGTCATACATCCTATCATTACTTTTAAACCCAAAGCTTTGGCCTCCTTAATCATGCCTAAAGCAGGGCTTATACCCCCACATTTGGTGAGTTTAATATTAATCCCATGAAAGTGTCCCACACATTTGGCCACATCTTCTGGAACCAGGCAACTCTCATCTGCTATAAGCGGTAAGCAAGAAGTATCAAATACTTTTTTCATGTCTTCCCATCGGTCAGCTGCCAAAGGTTGTTCAATAAACTCCACCCCTAAATCTTTGAGTTTTTGAGCATTTGAAATAGTTTCATCTGTTTCCCAAGCACAGTTCGCATCTATTCTAAAAACAGCATTTGTTTTAGCTCTTAGTGCCGTTACAATGGCAATATCTTGTGAAGTGCCTAATTTTACTTTGTAAATAGGCCAGGGTTTTTCTATCATTTTGGCCACCATTTTTTCTACACTGTCAATGCCTATCGTATAATTGGTGGTGGCTAAGTTGTTGAGGTTTGTATTCCAAATTTTGTAGAGTGGGGTGTTATTTATTTTTCCATACAAATCCCAAGCAGCCAAATCTAAGGCACATTTAGAAAAGTTAGAAAGGGATAATGAACTCAGCAGTTCGTAGAATAATTCAGGAGTTTTAAAATCGTGGGCTTCTATTTGATTTTTACACAGACCAATTTCTTTGGCCATACTGGCCGACGTTATTTGATAATACCCATTTGCAGTTGCTTCTCCGTAGCCACTTTTTCCCTCATGAGACAAGGTCACAATTAAGCTATCTTGAAAGTCATGAGATTCTCTGGAAATACTAAAGGTATGTGCCAGCTCTAGTTGGTAGGGGGTCAGTGTAAGTCGCATATTGGGTTTGGTTATTATAAATTAAATATAACCAAACCCACGAATTAATTTGACCTTAGAACAAAAAAAGTATACTGAATACTAATGCGATAAAAAATTTAGCTAAAGCGATCATAACATTGATGTTAAAATTAGGCGCAATAAAGGTGCGAGATATAAGGGGTTTTTTAAAATACAAAAGACTCAGTTGTATTATTCCACGGATGAAATGCAGCTCAAACATTCTAAAACTCCGGATTCGCCCATTCTCCATATCTCATTAGGTAGGTCTTTTCTGTACATATCTTGGTCATTTTTATTTTCCCAACCCATCATTTCGCTCATACTAGGATCTATTTTAACAACAGTTCCATTAGGAATGATTAGACTCATCTCAATTTTTTGATTGCGCATTTTTTGATGGGGTGCGCTAATAAAATAGTCGTCAAAATAGATGGTTTCACCTATTTGTTCCATATTATACAATAGGGCAGAAGCCCTGTTTTTTGCTTCTTCATATGAATACCCATTGGCGCTTTTATAGGTTTTGATAGATACACTATTGTCAACGGTATTTTTAATATTCACTGAAACCCTTTTTGAGTAAAGTACTTCATTGCCATTTGTGTCGTAACTCATAGTAATGCCATCAAAATAATTGTGGTTTAAATACTCAAAATGTTCTGAACTTTTTGCCTTGAGATACAAAGTATCTGGCACTTGAATTCCTGTGCTATTTCCATCAATTAAAGATATTTGTTCGATCTGGTTCCCCCTTACTGAAAAAGAATTGGCTTGTTTAATTCCGAAAAAAATTAGACAGCCTACAGATACAAACCAAATACTAAATAAACTCACTTTAGTGATATTCCCCATTTTCTTGAGGTTCTTAGTAATTACAGTAAGCCCTATGTAAAGCAAGCCATAAAATGGAATTCCAATAGCCAAAAACAGTAAAATAGATAAAAGCCAGATGGGTAATTCAGAAGCATTAACGAGGGGAAAGAATTGGACCCCAGATAGATTGCTAAGGTCTAATATGCCCACTGTAAATAGTCCAAAAAAAAGCCCTAACAAGGTGGCAGATCCAATAAGAATTAGGAGCAAGCCTATGAATTTTCCAAAAAGGTTAAAAACAGTGCTGATTATTTTTCCGATAGTAGAAAAGATTACTCCAATAAAATCACCTAGTGCTTTTACAAAACTATTTCCACCGTCTTTAACGGCATTTTCTACCCCTTTATAATCTGCATTTTTCACAGTATCTGCTACAGAGTCAAATCCCTCTTTAATTTTTTTTTCAATATTACTAAGGTTTGCAGCTTCCCCTTGCATGTCTAATTTTTGTGTAGTTGTAGATGCTTCAGGTACAATCGCCCAAAGAATAATATAAGTTATAACGGAAAAGCCTCCGCCAAATAAGAACACAATAAAAAGTAATCTTATCCATAGAGGATCAATGGATAAGTAATGTCCTATTCCGCTACAAACACCACCCATCAATTTCTGATCTCCATCTCTGTATAATTTCTTCACACGAGTACTGGTTTTAGTATTGCTTTTAGGCGTCTCATCAAAAATATCTTCATCTATAGAATAGTCTTCTGGTTGTCCCATGACTTGAATGATTTGCTCTACATCTTGTAATATGATCACCTGTTTTTCAGTGGTTAATTTTTCTGAAAAAAGTTCTGAAATTCTGGCTTCTACGTCGGCTAATATTTCTTCGTTACCCTGAGTGCCAGTTAAATATTTTTTAACAGCTTCTAAATATCTTTGTAAAGCTTGGTAGGCATTTTCATCTATATTGAAAATACTGTTGGCTAAGTTTATGGTGAGTGTTTTATTCATGGTTTTTTATTTTGTAACAAGTTGTACGGCGTTTTTAAGGGCATTCCAAGTGGTGTCTAATTCTTTTAAGAATAATTTGCCTGTTTCAGTGAGGGCATAGTATTTTCTTGGAGGACCTGAACTAGATTCCTCCCATCTGTACGCCAACAAACCAGCATTTTTTAATCTGGTGAGTAAGGGGTAAATGGTCCCTTCTACCACAAGAAGTTTTGCGTCCTTTAATGATTCTAGAATTTCTGAGGCATACTTGTCTTCTCCATTTAAAATAGAGAGAATACAGTATTCTAGTACCCCTTTTCTCATTTGTGCTTTGGTATTTTCAATATTCATAAATTGAAATAATTTTGCAGTTTTTCCTGATGAATTCCATCTCTAAGCTACATTACAATGCAAATATATATCTATTAAAAGGTATTATGCAATACAAAGTACTATAATTTAACATTTAATTAACAAAACAGTATCATTCATTTCTAGCATTAAATAATGTATTTTTAAGGAAATTTTTAAAAATATGGCTACTTCTGTTTTTAAGTTTAATACCTATCTTTTTTTCAAACTACCCGCTGCTTGGTGGTGTGGTGTTAGACTAAAACGTATTACTGAGAACACAGCAGAAGTAAGTGTTACCCATAGGTGGATCAATCAAAATCCCTTTAATTCCATGTTTTGGGCGGTACAGGGTATGGCTGCCGAATTGGCTACTGGAGCTATGGTAATAGATCAAATTAAACAATCCGGCCAATCAATATCTATGTTAGTAGCTCATAACAAGGCATCATTCACTAAAAAAGCAACAGGACGAATTGTTTTTAGCTGCGAAGATGGACACTTAATAGCGCCAGCCATCCAAAAAACAATCACTACAGGAGAAGGGGAGACCTTTTGGATGAAAGCTGTTGGTATAAACGAGTTAGGGGTCAGTGTGGCTACTTTTGAATTTCAATGGACTATAAAGAAAAAACAGTAAATATGAATGCACACGAAATAGAATATGAGATTTCTGGAGAAGAAATGCAGTTTGTAGAAGTAATATTAGATCCAGGTGAGTCCGTAGTGGCAGAGGCAGGGAGTTTTATGATGATGGATCAGGACATTCAAATGGAGACCATCTTTGGAGACGGCTCCAAACAAAATGAAGGGGTTTTGGGCTCCTTATTTTCAGCAGGGAAAAGATTACTGACAGGAGAAAGCCTATTTATGACTGCTTTTTTAAATATAGGTCAAGGAAAAAAGGGAGTGAGTTTTGCTTCTCCTTATCCTGGAAAGATCATTCCTATTGATCTCTCCGCTTTTGGTGAAAAATTTATTTGCCAAAAAGATGCTTTTTTATGTGCAGCTAAGGGTGTTTCTGTTGGAATTGAGTTTTCTAGAAAGCTTGGTAGAGGGTTTTTTGGTGGAGAAGGTTTTATTATGCAAAAATTAGAAGGAGATGGTCTTGCTTTTATTCATGCCGGCGGAACAATTGCAAAAAAAGAGCTTAAGGCTGGAGAAGTTTTAAAGGTAGACACGGGTTGTTTGGTTGGATTTACCCAAAACGTACAGTACGATATTAGTTTTGTGGGAGGTATTAAAAATACTTTGTTTGGAGGAGAAGGTTTGTTTTTCGCTTCTTTACAAGGACCAGGTACTGTGTATATACAATCATTACCTTTTAGTCGTTTGGCTAGTAGGGTTTGGGCCGCTGCACCTAAAATGGGTGGAAAGGGAAAAGGAGAAGGCAGCCTTCTTGGCGGTATAGGAGATTTATTGGATGGAGATAATAGGTTTTAATCATACAGTTTAGAAACTTATTAGAATAGGTTTTTTATATTAATACTGATCTCTAATAGCCTCTAAAACCATTTCCATTTCCTGCTTGATTTGGCTACTTGGCTTGGTGAAATGATTGTTCATATAGCTGAAAATTAGCGTTTTATTCTTTTTTGTGATTAAAAATCCACTGAGACAATAGGTATTTCCAAGACTGCCAGTCTTTGCGTGTATATAAGGTTTTTGCTCCCCTTTAAACCAGTTTTTTAGGGTGCCTTTTTCTCCTCCTATCGGGAAGAAATGAATTAGTTTATCCCAAGAATATTTTAGATACATCTTGTGGAGTACCTGAGTCATAGATAGCGGTGTAAATAAATTGTATCTAGACAGTCCGGAACCATCTACCCATCTAGGTTTTTGGACCAAGTCTTTTAAACTTCCTCTTAATATATATTTTTGAATACTAGAGGCTTGCATGCTGTCTAAAGTGAACTCAGCAGCACTAAGTAACAGTTGTTCTGCTAAAAAATTATCACTTACTTCCATCATTCGCTCTAATACACTGTCTCTTGAAATACCATAGGCAATTTCTGTTTTGCTTGTAAACTCTGGAGAGATAAAAACCTCTTTTTTTAACAAATTACCAAGAAGAACTGCTGTTATACTATCCGAGGTTTTATAAGGTATTTCAAGAGACAATGATTCTTTTTCCGGCAGGTAAAAAATATTCTTTTCTGCGCTTCTATAAAATTGATTTTCATTGTTTTTTCTTTTAACTAAAGCGGTAAATAGCTGGGGTTCTTGAATGGAGACAGTATCATTCTCAATCACACTAAATACGTTTCCATAAAGGGGTAAAGCTGCCCGCTCTGGAGCGTAATAAGTGTCGTAGTCTTCCCACGCCCAACCTGGCCCATATGGAAAATCTAATAGCCTGTTTCCCACAATTCCAACGTGGGTATATTTCGCTAAGGCGCTGACTAAAGTGCTGTCTTTGAAAAAAGGATGAAATGAAGTTGGGTTTCCCATCCCGGCAATGAGTATAGAATCTATTCCTTTTTTCTGATATCTGAATAGAGGCATTTTTTCTGGGAGTAATTCAAGTGCTGTGTACAGGGTAAAAATCTTTGTATTGCTGGCAGGAATAAAATATTGGCTTCCGTTTATATTGACGAGAGTATCATTCTTCTCTGGATCTATCACAGTGAGTCCAGTCATTTGATTTTCAAAGTTTTTTCCTTTAAAATGCTTGTGTATGTTTTTTTGTTGCACTTTAACTGCGCCTCCGCATCCAACTATAAAACTGCCTATTAAAGCCATAAGAGCAGTTATTTTTGTTTTTTCAATGAGGTAATTATAGTGACTCATGGCTTTGTATATTTTTAACATGAATGTAGTTGTTTTTAACATTTCTTATAAAATATGGCGTGTTTATTTGTGCTAAATTTGATTATGTTCAATTTAAATATAATAAACTTATGGCTAGAGCAATGCTAGAGTATACCAAAATGGTGCTTCAAAAAGTGAGTTTCAATATGGGTTTATTTAGAAGAGAATTAAAAAAAGCTTCCAAAAGGCTTTTGCCCTATGAAATAGAAGAGTTAATTATTTGGCTCAAAGAATTAAGTAAAGAAAACCCCAAAGTGAAAACTACATTGATTTATTTAGAAAATAAGCGGTCAAGATAAGACCTAAGTATTGATGAGTTAATTAACAAAAAGAGGCCCTTTAACGGCCTCTTTTTTATTTGAAAATATCTTTTTTAGATTCGTTAAATTATATTTTGCTTAAAGGACTAATGATCTTAACATCCTGAAAGGCTATAGCACCACGGATAATATTAGAGATCGTTTCTTTAAGGGCTTCTGTGATTTGAATTTTTAAAGCCCTCTTATGGTATATAAGGCTTACTTCTCTTGCTGGAGAAGGTGCTTTAAAATGTTTTAAGGCACTTTTTTTACTAGGGTCCAGGGCCAATGAATTTAAATAAGGAAGAAGTGTCATGCCCAATCCTTCATCCGATAAATTTAGAAGGGTTTCAAAACTGCCACTTTGAATTTGAAAATGACTAAGGTCTAATTTTTTGTTTGCTTGACATAAATTCAAAATTCCATCTCTAAAGCAATGTCCATCTTTTAATAGTAAGATTTCTGAAAGATCAATATCTTCCTCAGTGAGCTCTTTTGCAGAAGCAAGTCTATGACTTTTAGGAACATAACCCACAAATGGTTCGTAGTATAGAGGGCGTTCTTCTAAATCTTCAATTTCAAGGGGTGTAGCGGCAATTGCAGCATCTATGGAGCCTTCTTTAAGGCTTTCTATGAGTTGGTCTGTATTTTGTTCTTTTATAATTAAATTTACATCAGGATACTTTTCAATAAACGATTTTAGAAACATTGGGAGTAGTGTAGGCATAATAGTAGGAATTATACCTAAGGTAAATGGCCCACCAACATATCCTTTGTCTTGTGAAACAATATCTTTTATCCTCAATGCCTCATTCACAATGTTTTTTGCCTGTGCTACAATTTTTTCTCCAACTGATGTAATGGTAAGCGGCTTTTTACTTCTGTCGAACAAGATAACATCTAACTCTTCTTCTAATTTCTGAACTTGCATACTCAGTGTAGGCTGAGTGACAAAACTTTTTTCTGCGGCTAAGGTGAAATTTTTATATTCTGCTACAGCTAAAACATATTGGAGTTGGGTAATTGTCATGATGTGATT
This sequence comes from Flavobacteriaceae bacterium, assembly GCA_029238555.1. Next base: position 6,710 of record JAQWFV010000034.1, on the reverse strand, counting down.
TAAACCGTAAAGTTAAAAAACTATTTTGAAGGGAATTGATTTGCCTTTTTCATGGCATTAGAAATCTCAGTAGCTTGAGAATTATTCTTGTCCGCTAGTTCACTTTCAATAGATTTATGGTCTTCTTTTCTAGTTTGAGATAATTTGTAAGCTCCTTCCAATGTGTCTATTGAAATAGTGAAACCAATAATCCCTTTGTATTGGTTTATTGTTTCTGGACGCATTTTTGTTAGATCTACAGGATTCTTTTCATGTTTCTCATGCTGAGCAACCAATTCGTGTAATGAGTCTAAAAGCGCACTATCAGATTGAATTGAAACAGATCCATAGGCGTGAACTGCAATATAATTCCATGTAGGTACTTCTTCTTCTTTATACCAGGAAGATGAAATATAATGCTGGGGTCCATTAAAAATAATTAACACAGACATTGAATTTTTCAATAATTGTGCTATTTGATTTTTTTTAGAGAGGTGACCTACAAGATGGTATCCGTCTTCAGGGGATCCTTTGATCATAAATGGAATATGCGACGCAATAGGAGCATTTTCTCCTTGAATAACTATAATCCCGAACGGGTTTTCATGAATAAAACCAATAAGCTCCGCTTGGTTTTCATTTTTGTAATGATCTGGAATATACATGCTTATTCGTTTTCAGTTTTTGTAGAGTCTTCTAATAAACTATTTAGTTCACTGAGTTCCTCTGGGCTAAAATCTCTCCATTTTCCCAAAGGTACATCTAAAGAGATGTTCATAATCCGAACTCTTTTTAACTGTTGCACTTCATAGCCAAGGTATTCACACATGCGCCTAATTTGCCTATTAAGTCCCTGAGTTAAAACAATTTTAAATGTGGAGCTATTTATAGCAGTAACATGACATTCTCTAGTAACGGTATCTAAAATGGGTACCCCCTGACTCATTTTTGAAATAAAATCTGGGGTGATTCTTTTGTTTACAGTAACCACATATTCTTTTTCGTGATGGTTCCTGGCCCGTAAAATTTTATTGACAATATCTCCATCACTAGTTAGAAAAATTAGACCTTCACTCGGTTTATCTAACCTTCCAATGGGAAATATTCTTTTGGGATAATTTATAAAGTCAATGATGTTGTCTTTTTCTACCCTTGTATCTGTAGTGCATACAATCCCTACGGGTTTGTTGAAAATTAAATAAACGTGTTCTGTTTCTTTTTTACCTACTTCAATTCCATCTACAGCAACTATGTCTCCTTCCTGAATCTTAGTGCCCATTGCAGGAACTACTCCATTAATGGTTACTCTAGCTTCTTCTATTAGTTTGTCTGCACCCCTTCTAGAGCAATAGCCAATTTCGCTTAAGTATTTATTTATTCTAGTGCCTGCAGTAGGATTCATGTGAAAAATTGAGGTTTAAAAATAAACAATTTATGAATTTCTACGAGAACCATCTGATTTTCTCTGAGGTCTCTGCCCCCTTTGGTTGTCTCTTCCTCCTTGTGGTCTTCTAGATCTATTTTGATTGGAGGCTGCTTTTTTTCCACCACCTTTAGAGAATTGTTTTTTTTGTAGTTCTCCTTCAAGACTCTCGTTTTCAAACTCATGTCCTTTAATCACAGGAACATCCTGTTTAATGAGTTTTTGAATATCTTGTAAATACGGAACTTCAGTTTCGTCGCAAAATGAAATAGCAACGCCACTAGCACTAGCCCTTCCAGTCCTTCCTATCCTATGGACATAAGTTTCAGGAACATTGGGAAGTTCATAGTTAATCACTAAAGAAAGTTGGTCTATATCTATTCCTCTTGCTGCAATATCTGTAGCCACTAGAACGTTTAGTTTGCCATCTTTAAAACCTTCTAGCGCTTTTTGTCTTGCTGCCTGTGATTTATTACCATGTATCGCAGCCCCTTTAATCCCGTACTTGTCTAATTTTTTAACAATATTGTTAGCACCGTGTTTAGTCCTCGAAAATACGAGTACTGCAGGCGCTTCCGATTGTTCTACCAATGAGGCTAGGAGTTTGATTTTATTTTCTTTGTCTACAAAATAAACCCCTTGGGTTATTTTTTCTGCTGTAGCTTGTTCTGGCTTGATGGTAATTCTCTGAGGATTTCCTAATATCTGACCAGATAATTGCACAATACTTTGCGGCATGGTGGCAGAGAAGAATAAGGATTGTCTTTGCGCTGGAAGCTTTGCGATTAATTTTTTTATATCATGAATAAAGCCCATGTCTAGCATTTGATCTGCCTCATCTAAAATGGCGTATTCAATATTTTTTAGACTTATAAATCCCTGATTCATTAGATCTAATAGCCTGCCGGGAGTAGCAATTAAAATATCTGGTTTTTTTCTTAGTGCATCTGTTTGTTTTCCTTGTTTTACCCCTCCAAAAATTACTTGAGTCTTAAGCTCAGTAAAATGGGTGTAAGATTTGAAATTTTCTTCAATCTGTATGGCCAATTCCCTTGTAGGAGTAACTACAAGTACTTTAATAAAATTATTTTTTGAAGTACTAGAAAGCAATCTTTCAATAATTGGAATAGCAAATGCAGCTGTTTTTCCAGTTCCTGTTTGTGCGCAACCCAATAGATCTTCCCCTTTGAGGACAATTGGAATAGCTTGTTCTTGAATTGGGGTTGGGGTATTGTAGTCTAAACGATCCAAAGCGTCTAGAAGTGGCTTAGATAGCCCGAGTTCTTTAAAAGTCATATATATTTATAAGTGGCAAAGATATGGCTAATATTCTCAATTCATCCTGAAAAAACTACAATTGGGTGAATCGTTTTTTTTACTTTTAGAGACATGGGCTACTTTTGGTGCTCTAACTAAATAGACCACTACAAAACATGTCTAAAATTTTAAAAGCAACATTCTTAATCCTACTTCTCTTTATGGGAGTGTATTTTAGTGTCTTTTATACTGATAATCAATCTTTTGAATCTATTTTGCTTGTTTTTTTAGAGGCGTTTGTTTATGCCTTTTCAATGACTTATTTAAATACAGAATTTCAAGCTAAACTGTCTGCTTACTTCCCTTGGAATACCCGTGCTAAAGAAAGGCTTTTAATTGGGGGTATAGGATCGATTGTAATTAATATGACCGTTTTTTTTCTAATAAGGTTGTTTATTGGTGTTGTAATACAAGGTTTAAATATTGCTGCATTTTTTGAAAATGAACGCGCAAATTATTACATTATTTGTTTGGTGTTTTCGGTACTTTCAACCCTTATTTATCACTTTATTTATTTTTATAAATCCATTCAAGATAAGAAAGTTACTCACCATAAAATTAAGGAAGGTAGGGTCACGGCTCAGTTAGGTGCATTAAAAAATCAGTTGGACCCGCATTTTTTATTTAATAGTCTGAATGTTCTGACCAGTTTAATTGAAGAGTCACCAGAAAAAGCACAACAATTCACAACCACATTGTCAAGGGTATACAGATATGTTTTGGAGCACAAAGAAGAAGATACTATTTCATTAGCAGAAGAATTTAAGTTCGCTAATGCTTATATGAAGCTACTTAAGATGCGTTTTGAAAATGGATTGTTATACCATATTCCCGAATCCCCTACAGAAGACCATTTTAAAATAGCGCCTTTATCCCTTCAATTGCTTCTCGAGAATGCTATTAAGCACAATTCAATTTCTGAAACAACTCCTTTAGAGATTAAAGTTTACGAAGCAGACGGTTACTTGTTTGTTTCTAATAATATTCAATTAAAGAAATCTTTTCACAGTAGTGGAATTGGTCTGCAAAACATTATAAAGCGATACAAATCACTAACAAATAAAGAAGTACTCATTTCAGAATTGGACAACCAATTTATAGTTCAATTACCAATTTTAATTAATTCAAATTTTAAGATGCAAACATCAGATCAATTATTAGATGAAAAAAGGTATTTAAGGGCAAAAGCTAGGGTAAAAAAAATCATGAGTTTTTATTACCACCTGTTTTTTTATATTGTTGTAATAAGCGCCTTAGGTTGGTTAAACTATCAGACCACTGATTTTCCTTGGATTGTTTTTCCCATGTTAGGTTGGGGTTTTGGATTGACAGGACACGGTTTAGAGGCTTTTGATAAGTCCCTCTTTTTTGGAAAAGAGTGGGAGCGAAGAAACATTGAAAAAATAATGGCTCAAGACGAAAAGCTTGATCAAAAATTTAATAAATAGTATTGTATGGATGGGGAACATAAAAGCTTTAAGGCTAATGATATTAATCAAAAAGAGATGGCATTAGCACAAGCAAAGAAAAAAGTTAGAAGACTAAAAGACTTTTACAGGAGTCTGACCAGTGCAGCCTTTACGGTATTAATTGTTGCTTCTGTAAATTATTACGTGAATGAGTGGTCAAGCCCATGGTTTCTATGGGTTGTTTTTGGTTTCTCTATTTCGTTGTTTTTTAAAGCTTTAAAGGCATATGACTTTTCTGTGTTTAGTAAGGATTGGGAAGAGAGAAAAATTAAAGAATACATAGATAAAGAAAAATTTAATTAATGATGGATACAAAGACAGAGGTCTACAAAAGGGCTAAAAGAAAAGTAGATGGTTTGAGAGGGTTTTATATCCATTTATTGGTATATGTGCTTATTAATGGTTTTTTTTCAATTAATGTTTTAGTTAGAGAATGGTTTGAGGGGAGTTCATGGAGAGAAACTATTCAAGATTTTTCATTTTTTTCATTGTGGTTTTTTTGGGGACTCGGATTACTTTTCCACGCTTTAGTTGCATTTGATCTTAATCCATTTTTTTCTAAAAATTGGGAAGAAAAAAAGATCCATAAAATTTTAGAGGCTGAAAAAAACGAACAGCAGCAGTTTAGAAGTAAGAAAAACTAAAACAAGTATATGAATGTTGTTGTCATAGAAGACGAACAAGCTGCCTCTCGACGGCTCATTAGAATGTTGGAGAAACAAGACTTTACAGTATTGGCTAGTCTTTCTTCGATAGAAAACGCCATACTATGGTTTAAAAATAACCCCCATCCAGAATTAATTTTCTTAGACATACAGTTGTCAGATGGATTGTCTTTTTCAATTTTTGAATCTATCAATATTAACAGTGCTATTATTTTTACGACTGCATTTGACGCCTATGCACTTCAGGCTTTTAAACTCAACAGTATTGATTATCTGTTAAAGCCTATTGATGAAGATGAATTGAAAACAGCAGTAACTAAATTTAAAAATATCCACCGAGAAAACTCACTGCAAAATTTTGATTTTGAAGACATTAGAAATATGTTGTACCGAGATAAAGCGGTGTATAAAAATAGATATACTGTACAAGTAGGAGCACATATAAAAATTTTGGCTGTTCCAGAAATTGTTTGTTTTTACAGTGAAAACAAGGGGACCTATGTGCTTATGGATTCTGGTCGTTCATACCTTATGGGGCAAACTATTGAGGCTTTAGTTCTAGAGATTGATCCAAATATTTTTTTTAGAATTAGCCGAAAATGTATCATTCAAATTTCTCACATTAAAGACATAGTAGCTTATTCAAATGCAAGATTGAAAATTGAAGTACGCCCTGAAATAGATGTAGATTTAATCGTGAGCAGAGAGCGGGTAAAAGATTTTAAGCTTTGGTTATCTTAAGGAATCCTATTGTCGTCAAAAGCACTCGGAAGTAACTTGGGGATAAGTTTTATAAAAATGGGCAATAGTATAGCCCCTCCTGGAAGTATGAAAATGGCCAGTGATGGAATGCTCTTAAAAATATCTAAAAGTTGCTCTTGTATTTTTTTTTTCTCTTGAGCATTTAAATCAGTATGAGTAGATTTTGTCATTAAACGCACTAATTCTTGACTCCCTTTAATTTCTTTAAGGAGTCTTTTACTATTTCTAAGAATTAATTTATTCACCAAAAAAGTGAGGTTTTCGTAGAGCTGCTCTCCTGTTGCCATAGTTTTTAGCCCAGGGATTTGTTTTTTGTTACGCTCTATAAAAGTTTCTAATTCGGAGCGTTCTAAGTGAATTCTTTGGGTAGAGACCCCCAACAGTTCCGCAGTGAAGCTTATATAATTTGAAAGATTATTTCCCTCTTTTTTATACGGGAGAATATTTAAATTACTAACAATGACTAGGTATTGTAGTTCCTCTTCAGTGATAGTAAGTTTATCACTAATTATAGGGGTGTATTCTTTTAAAAGCAGTGACTTTCTAAAGAGTTCTAGTTGATTTTTTTCACTATTAAAAAGGGTAATTGATTTTTGGATTAACTCAATTCCTTTTTTTTCTATTAGATGTAAGGCAAGCAGATAGTGATTAGGATCTGATAAAAAACGTTTAAACCCTAAGTAATCAATAGTTAAATATGGATTTAAAGAAAAATTTCCAAAAGCTTTATGGATCATATTAGCCTCAACAAAAACCCTTCGATCAATAATTCTTGCTACTATTTCATCTTTTTTAGTCTCTCCTAAAAACCCTTCAAAAAGTGTTTTTTTTACACTATTTAGACCTTCATAGTATAGAATAATTTGATCTAAAAACGCGTTAAAATCTCCTTCCTTTTGTATGCTTTTTTTGCATGAATTGCTATGGCAATGGGCTTCGTAGGCACTATACATAGCATAAATTAGGTTTATTTTAGTGCGTTCGTCTATAGATGTTTCATGCTCAGTATTAATGAAAGTTGGAATGCCAATATTTAATCCATACAAGAAGCCTAATGACTTTAATTCATTGAATAAGGCCATATCTTCAGAAAAC
>JAQWFV010000030.1 GCA_029238555.1 Flavobacteriaceae bacterium | reverse complement strand
ACGATTACTCCAAGACCTGAGTGAGTGGCTTGCCCGTAGTACCATTTGGAAATGCAATACCTAACATTGCAGCTACTGTTGGGGCAATATCTGGAATCTCTGATCTTTCATAACTAGCCCCACGTTTAAATCCTTTTCCATAAAATAATAAAGGAGTGTGAGTGTCGTAAATTTGAGGAGATCCATGGGTTGAGCCTGTTCTGGAATAACTAATTACAGCGGGTTTTAACACAAAAAGAACATCTCCAGATCTTTTGGGATTATACCCATTTTGCAAAATATAGGGAATGCCTTTAGTGTATTCTCCACCCCACATTTGATGGGCGGTATAAGTCCTTTCCACAGCAGAATCTTGTAAAATAAATTGGGCCAAATCTTCTTGCATACCCTTTAAATCAATATCTAATTGGGCAACTAAACCCCTATTCAAAAACACTTGATAATTAGAGATATTCTCTATGAGGTCTTCTGATCCAAACTGGTCTGCGACATAGGCGTTGAGCTTTTCCTTAAATACTTTTGAATCAAAATATCCTGAAGGGATTTTTAAATCCTTTAAATAGGAGGGTACTTGCACAGCCGCATGATCTGCTGTTAAAAATAGACTGTAATTACCGGGGCCTACCTGAGCATCTAAAGCTTTGAGTAACCTTTCTAAGTCCAAATCTAAGCGGTAGTAGGTGTCTTCTATTTCTCGTGAATTAACCCCAAACTGGTGGCCTACATAATCGGTGCTAGAAAAACTGACAGCCAAAAAATCTGTATCTACCCCCTTACCTAGATTCTCTCCTTTAAGCGCTGCTAGGGCAAAATCAGCAGTAAGGCTATTGCCGTAAGCTGTTGCTTTTAAAATATCATAGGCACCATTGGCTTCCCAAAGCGACACAAGATCATGTGGAAAAACTGCAGCAGTCTCACCTCTATAAGCCCCTTCATAATTGTTTTTATCTGAACCACTCTGGGTATAGGCTTTTTCAGATCTAAGCAGATCCCAAGGCTTTTTGTATTGCTGGGGCACTTTACTGTTAAATTGAGTGACCCAAGAAGGCAGGGCCTCCATATAAAAAGTACTGCTGATCCAACTGCCTTCCTCTTTTCCATGAAACCAATATGCAGCGTCTGCTGTATGGCCTCCGGGCAAGACCGCACCCCTGTCTTTCAAAGCAATAGCAATCACTTTTGATCTGGACTGGGTATGTAATTTTAGCTGATCTGAGATAGTAGTGGTTAGTAATTGTTTGGGAGACATTTGCCCTGCCGCAGAAGAAGTTCCTACGGAAGCATAGGTGTTGTCTGCTGCACAATACACAGACGCTCCAATTTCTTTGTCGTACCAATCATTTCCAATAATCCCATGAGACGCCGGAGTGGTTCCTGTATAAACAGATGCGTGACCTGGACCTGTACTTGTAGGTGCGTAATTATAATGGTTGTTTTTAAAATTAAAACCCTCTTTTACCAGTCGCTTAAACCCACCCTCTGAATACCCGTTCCAAAAACGAGAAATATAATCATAGCGCATTTGATCAACTACGATACCAACCACCAATTTTGGTCTTTCGAATTCATTAGATTTTACTGAGTTTTTCTGTGCCATAACATTCAGTGATAAGAGTACAGAAAAACAAAAAAATAACTGCTTATTAAAACGTAATTTCATAATTGATTTGTTTACTCAAAAATAAGACTTTTAGAGGTATTGGATAAAAGAATAAAGTAAAATCATTGTTAAAACAAAACCATCACTACCCTCTTGTAAAGGGTTCAAGCGAAAAAAACATTTCATCATTTACTTTAAATCCTTTGGGACATTAGAAGACTTAAAAAGAAAAATCGCATGGCTAGTTAAAAGCTTATTAGTATTTTTACTTGAGATTCAAGGGGGTAAATATTACGCCTTAGACTTTAAATAGCATCATGAAGCACCTTGCAGCGATTGGACAGTATTTTTTAATGATACGAGAGGTTTTTAAAAAGCCTACTAAGTGGAAAGTCATGCGGGGACTAATCCTCAAAGAAATTGACGAACTTATTTATGGCTCCATGGGGATTGTTATTTTTGTTTCTTTCTTTATTGGTGGTGTAGTAACCATACAAACCGCCCTTAATCTCAATAGCCCGCTGATTCCGAAAAACTTAATTGGATTTGCTGCCAGACAATCGGTCATTCTAGAATTTGCTCCAACTTTTACCTCTATCATCATGGCTGGAAAGGTAGGGTCATTTATTACTTCTAGTATTGGCTCTATGAGGGTTACCGAACAAATAGATGCTTTGGAAGTTATGGGGATAAATTCACTAAACTACTTAGTATTTCCTAAAATAATTGCACTTCTTATGTACCCATTCGTGATTGCTATTGCTATGTACTTGGGTATTTTTGGGGGATTTTTAGCAGGTGTTCTAGGAGGGTTTTCTACTGCTGCAGATTTTATAGAAGGGGTCCGTATAGACTTTGTGCCTTTTCATGTAGCCTATGCATTTATAAAAACCATGTTTTTTGCTTTTATTATAGCTACAGTACCATCCTTTCACGGATATTATATGAAAGGTGGTGCTTTGGAAGTCGGCAAAGCAAGTACCACTTCTTTTGTTTGGACTGCAGTGGTTATCATTACTACGAATTACATACTCACACAACTTTTACTGGGCTAATGATACAGGTAGAAAACATACACAAGTCTTTCGGAGACAACAAAGTACTCAAAGGAATTTCTACCAGCTTTGAAAAGGGAAAAACCTCTCTGATTATTGGTCAAAGTGGTTCTGGAAAAACAGTTTTTCTAAAATGTCTTTTAGGTCTCTTTGGATTAGATTCCGGGAATATTTTATACGATAAAGACAACTATGCCAACATGACTTTAAAAAAGAAAAGAAAACTCAGAGAAAAAATGGGTATGGTCTTTCAGGGTAGTGCTTTATTTGATTCTATGGACGTTGCAGACAATGTGCGCTTTCCATTAGATATGTTTACCAAACAGACAGAGGAGGAAAAAAATGACAGGGTACAAAGTGTTTTAAAACGGGTAAATATCGTTAATGCTGACGCTAAATTCCCCTCAGAAATTTCTGGTGGTATGCAAAAAAGGGTCGCTATTGCTCGGGCTATTGTAATGAATCCAAAATATTTATTCTGTGACGAACCCAACTCTGGTTTAGATCCAAAAACAGCCATTCTTATAGATAACCTCATCCAAGAAATTACCGATGAATACCAAATGACTACGGTAATAAACACCCACGACATGAATTCTGTCATGGAAATTGGAGAAAAAATAGTCTTCCTGAAAGAAGGCTTAAAAGCATGGGAAGGCACTAAAGAAGACGTCTTTAAAACAGATAATGAAGCAGTGACAGATTTTGTGTACTCCTCTGAATTATTTAAAAAAGTACGAAAAATGTATGTTGAAGGCAAGCACTAGACGTACTTTAAACACTATTCATCCTGATCCTTCACTGCCGCGACAATAAATACCTATTTAACCGCCGTGATTGTCTGCGATTAAAAATACAACTTTGGCGTTGGGCTGAAACAAATAAGTTTTACCAGAGGACATTTCTATACACTCATAACGCTTGACCCTCTTAGGTCCTTTCTTAAAAACTTTACCATTGTAAATTTTAAATAAAGTACCTTCTAAGAGTTCAAAGAGGTGATTTTCTTGAGGGGGATTAAGATCATGCTTAGAGAAAGCTACGGAAAGCGCTGCATCTGTATCTGTACTGGCCTTTGGATTTTTAAAATGTCTGGCTAAATAGGGCAACAAATCCAAAGGAAATACCTCCGGTCTAATAAAAGGCAACATCAGATTCCTAAAAGTCTGCTTCCATTCTATCCCATGTGGTTTAATATGGTAGCCAAAATCTTCAAAAGCCACCAAATGGGCTATTTCGTGTATTAACGTCATTAAAAACCGGTAAGGGTTTAATGACGCGTTAATCGTAATAGCGTGTTTGCCTTGGGCATTTCTGCGATAATCTCCATGCCTGGTCACCCTTGTATTGACAATTTTTAAATGCACTTCATGGGTTTGAATCAAAGACATGCATGGGATTACTGCCTGGAGTGGTAAGTATTTTTCTAAAATCTCATTCACGGTTCTAAATTAAGGCTTTTAGAATTATCTTTACTTAAAAAAAGATGGCAGTAAAAGAAATAGAATTGGTAATTCCTCCCAGAAACCCTCACTTTGTTGGAGACGGTTTTAGGGTTCAAAACTTTATTCCGTCGGCCTACGGCCTGGACATGCAAAGAATGAGCCCATTTATTATGTTGGACTACAACGCGCCATTTCACTTTCCGGCTACAGATACGCCTAGAGGGGTTGGTGTGCACCCCCACCGTGGTTTTGAGACAGTGACATTGGCCTATCAGGGCAGTGTGGCGCATCACGACTCCGGAGGAAATCACGGGATTATTGGTCCTGGAGGGGTACAGTGGATGACGGCTGCTTCTGGAGTGCTACACAAGGAATACCACGAATCGGAATTTGCTCGAAAAGGCGGTATGTTTCAAATGGTTCAACTTTGGGTAAACCTCCCTGCTGCCTATAAAATGAGTGCTCCAAAATACCAAGGATTCTCTGAAAAAGATATTCCTACTGTTCAATTGGAGGGTGCAATGGGTCATGTAAAAGTAGTGGCTGGTGAGTACAAAGGAATTCAGGGAGCTGCAGAAACTTTTACAGAAGTACATCTGTATAATGTACATCTAAAAGATCAGGGGAAAGCCAGCTTTTCATTTCCTGCCCAACAGAATACAGCTGTTTTAGTATTGTCTGGAAGTATCAATCTCGCTTCCCATGAAGAAAGTATCGTGGAGAATCACTTGGTGCTTTTCCAAAACAAAGGGGAGTCTTTTGAAATTAGTGCTAACCAAGCCACTGACTTGCTTGTATTAAGCGGTAATCCAATACATGAACCTATCGCTGCCCAAGGGCCGTTTGTCATGAATACCCAAGCAGAAATTGCCCAGGCTATTAGAGATTTTCACACGGGTGGTTTTGGGGTACTTGAAGAGTAGAAAATATGCCAATAGACGCTGTATCAAAAACAAGCCACTTGTCACTATTTTAAAAGCAACTCAATAAACAAAGTTATTAAATTTAGGGCGTTGAGTTGCTCACTTGCAACATTTTACCATTGTAAAGCGCGTGCCCATTGAGGCTAAAATCTACTATATACGCGCCCATTTGCTCAGGGGTTGTCGGTGGCTCGTAACCTGGAAAAGCCGCTGCTAACATCTCTGTTCTCACAGCTCCAATCGCCAATACATTAAAAGAAGGACCTGTTTCTTTAAATTCTTCTGCCCACAATTCTGTAAGGGTAATAACAGCACCTTTACTTGAACTATAAGCCGCTAGACCTGGGAATTTTGAACTTCCTTGTACGCCTCCCATGGAACTCACGGTCACCACATGTCCTTTTCCCATATAAGGAATGAGCGCTTTGGTTAGGGCAGCTACCCCAAAAACATTCACTGCATACACCTGTAAAAAGTCTTCCGTAGTAGTTTCTAAAAAAGGCTTGTTCACAAGGGCTCCTGCATTGTTTACCAGCACATCTAAATGCCCTCCCCATTGCTGCGCCACAAAAACAGCTGCTTTTTTTATGTCGTTTTCGTTAGAAATATCAAATGGGAAAGCATATAATCCGTCTAATTTTAACGCATCTATGGGTGCCGGATTTCTAGAAAGCGCCAACACTTGGTGTCCTTGTGCCACATATATTTTGGCCATTTCAAAACCAATTCCCCTACTCGTTCCAGTGATTACAATATTCGCCATGGATGTTTTAATTTATTTTTACGTCTTGTTTATTGGCCAATTGACCACAAGCTGCATCTATATCTTTTCCTCTTGAACGTCTTACCGTACAAGTAATGTTGTGCCGCTCTAGCGTATTCACATAAGCCTCTATTGCTGCTTGGGAAGCTTGTGAAAACATGCCGTCTTCTATTGGGTTGTATTCGATTAAATTCACTTTAGCAGGTGCGAACTTACAGAATTCAACGAGTGCATCTATGGCAGCTTTGTTGTCATTAATCCCCTTCCAAACCACATATTCGTAAGTGATTCTGCTCTTAGTCTTTTCATACCAAAACTGCAGGGCCTCTCTGAGTTGCTCCAAGGGGAATGTTTCATTAAAAGGCATGATGCTCGTCCTAACAGAATCTATAGCGGAATGAAGAGAAACGGCTAATTTAAATTTAACCCCGTCCTCTGCCATCTTGCGGATCATTTTAGGCACCCCAGAGGTAGACACTATAATACGCTTGGGAGACATGGCCAGACCTTCTGGATCTGTAATTTTGTCAATGGCTTTAAGCACATTGTTATAGTTCATTAATGGCTCTCCCATACCCATAAAAACAATATTGCTGAGGGGCCTGTTAAAATACAATCGGCTCTGTTGGTCTATGGCCACCACCTGATCATAAATCTCGTCTGGTTGTAAATTACGCATGCGTTTTAATCTAGAGGTTGCGCAGAATTTACAGTCTAAACTACAGCCCACTTGACTAGACACACAAGCAGTTGTTCTTGTTTTGGTAGGAATTAAGACAGATTCTACCACTAAGTTGTCATGGAGGCGTACTGCATTTTTAATGGTACCGTCATTGGAGCGCTGCATTTGATCTACCCTAATATGATTAATCACAAAATGGGTTTCCAAAAAAGCTCGGGTCTCTTTAGAAATATTGGTCATAGTCTCAAAGGAATGGGCTCCTTTTTGCCACAGCCATTCATATACCTGATTACCTCTAAAGGCAGATTGACCTTGAGATACAAAGAATGCTCTGAGGGCCTCTTTGTCCAATGCTCTTATGTCTTTTTTTACCATATCTTCCACCACTCAAAGGTATTAATAAAATGCAAAAAGCCTGACTTTACCTAGGGCTATGTCAGGCTTTTTTGTACACTAAATAAAATTATATAATAAGCATTGCGTCTCCGTAGGAGTAAAACTTATATTTTTCTTCAATCGCTACTTTATAGGCCTCTTTCATTAAATCATGCCCCATAAAAGCAGAGATCATCATTAATAAAGTAGACTTAGGCAAGTGAAAATTAGTAATCATACAATTTGCAATACTAAATTCGTGGGGAGGAAAAATAAACTTATTGGTCCATCCCTGGTGTGTATTTAAGGTATGTTGGGAAGAAACAGCGGTTTCCAAACTTCTCATCACGGTAGTTCCCACAGCACAAATACGTTTCTTCTGGCTCTTTGCATGGTTGATGGTCTCAGTGGCTTTTTCCTCAATGATCAACTCTTCACTGTCCATTTTATGTTTGGACAAATCTTCTACTTCAACAGGATTAAATGTACCAAGACCCACATGGAGGGTAACCTCAGCAAAATCTACCCCTTTAATTTCCAAACGCTTTAATAAGTGCTTAGAAAAATGCATTCCTGCAGTAGGTGCAGCCACAGCGCCTTCATGTTTGGCGTAGATAGTTTGGTAACGATCTTCATCTTCTGCCTCAACCTCTCTTTTAATATATTTAGGAAGTGGCGTCTCTCCTAGGTCCCTTAATTTTTTTCTGAAATCTGTATAAGACCCATCGTATAAGAAACGAAGCGTTCGCCCTCTAGAAGTGGTATTGTCAATGACCTCAGCAACCAAACTCTCGTCTTCACCAAAGTATAATTTGTTTCCTATTCTAATTTTTCTAGCTGGATCTACCAACACATCCCAAAGACGCTGCTCTTCATTGAGCTCTCTCAATAAGAAAACTTCAATACGTGCGCCTGTTTTTTCTTTATTTCCGTATAAACGTGCTGGAAAAACCTTGGTATTGTTAAGCACCATCACATCTCCTTCATCAAAATAATCAATAATGTCCTTAAACATCTTGTGCTCAATAGTTCCCTTAGCCCTATTAATCACCATTAATTTAGACTCATCTCTATTTTCTGCAGGATACTCAGATAAAAGTTCATCAGGTAATTCAAAACCAAAGGCGGATAATTTCATAGTTTTTTTTTCTAATTTAAAGATGGCAAATATACAACCCAAGGCATAGCCTTGTCAAGCAAAAGCAGGTTTAATTACATATTATGAGGGTTCATAGGGTCTCCCAAAGGCCTATACTGGAGCTACTTGAATCCCGAGGGTGTTCATATCTGTCCAAAAATCCGGATAAGATTTGTTCACCACCCCAGCGTCTTCAATGGCAATGGGCACTCTTAATGCCAAAGGGGCAAAGGCCATAGCCATTCTGTGATCGTGATAAGTACCAATGGTCACATGCGGCTTTATACTTCCATCAAAAGCCTCTAAATGCAAACTCTTTTCTGTGACATGAAGCCCAGCACCCAGCTTACCTAATTCGCTCTCTAATGCCAGTAAACGGTCGGTTTCTTTTATTTTAAGGGTGTGTAATCCGGTTAGGTCACAAGCCACCCCCAAGCCAAAACAGCTCACTGCAATGGTTTGTGCTATATCTGGTGCATTGGCTAAATCCCAAGAGAGCCCGTTTTCTAAAATAGCGTCATGGGGAGCAGCTACTTTAGCCAATACTAGTTTGTCCTTCTTAAAAGTTGTTTGAACCCCTAAATGGCTGTAAATGTCACGGAGCACTGCGTCTCCTTGCAAACTATCTGAGGAATATGAACTCAAGGAAACCTCACTGCCAACATCTGACAAAGCGATTAATGAATAATAATACGAAGCAGAACTCCAATCAGACTCCACGACCATGGTTTGTGAAAGGACATTTCCAGCTGGAAATACCTTAATTTCTTGTCCCTCAAACATTGTTTTAACGCCAATTTTTTCTAATAACTTCAGGGTCATTTTTATATAAGGTACCGAAGTGATTTTACCTTCCAATTCTAGGGTTAATCCATTTTTTAAACGAGCGCCCACCAGTAATAAAGCAGAAATATATTGGCTGCTCACTCCAGCATTCAATTGAACCTTTTCTCGGGCTATTTCACTTCCTTTTATCGCCAAAGGCGGATACCCTTCGTTTTTCAAATAACTAATATTTGCACCCAAATTTCTCAATGCGTCTACTAAGATGCCAATGGGTCTTTCTTGCATTCTTTCAGATCCAGTAAGTGTCACAGAAACACCTGGCTGTGTGGCGTAATAAGCCGTTAGAAAACGCATAGCAGTTCCCGCATGGTAAATATCTACCGTACCCTGCGTACTAGCCACCCCTCTTTGCATGGCCTGAGCGTCCTCTGAATTGGACAAATTATCTATGCTAAGTACTGGGAAAAGTGCTTGCAACAACAACAATCTGTTGGTTTCACTTTTAGATCCTGTAATAGCAATCTGCGCTTTCAATAAGTTTGTACTTGGGCCCTGTAGAGAAAATGTTGGATACGTCATAAGCGTGTGGTGAAATGTTTAGGGCCATTCATATAAAACCCCTATGAAAAATAGTTTGTCTTCTTGACTGGCAAAAAGTTCTTATTTTAATTTTTGATTATTGTGGTGTCTATCGTGATCCCTCGAAGTTTTAAGGTCTAGCTTTTTATCAAAGGCCTCTTGCAGGTTTACACCCGTCTGATTGGCCAAACACAGTACCACAAAAAGCACGTCTGCCAGCTCCTCTCCCAAATCCTTATCTTTATCTGATTGCTTTTCAGATTGCTCTCCATAACGCCTGGCAATAATTCTAGCTACCTCACCAACTTCTTCCGTGAGCTGTGCCATATTGGTGAGTTCATTAAAATAACGCACCCCATGATTATTAATCCATTTATCTACCACTTCTTGGGCATTTTTAATATCCATAATTATTCTTTTTGTTGACTATCTATTAGAATGGTCACAGGACCGTCGTTAATCAATGACACTTTCATATCTGCACCAAAGACGCCCCTACCAATTTTTTTACCAAGCGTCTTTTCCATGGCCTCCCCAAAGGCTTCATAAAGCGGCTCTGCCACCTCCGGTTTCGCCGCCTTAATATAAGAAGGCCTATTCCCCTTTTTTGTGGCAGCAAATAAAGTAAACTGACTCACTAGTATTAATTCCCCTTGAACCTCTTGCAAAGAAGCGTTCATTTGTCCTGAAGCGTCTTCAAAAATTCTGAGTTGGCTTATTTTTTTCACCAACCAGTCTATGTCTTCTTCGGTGTCTGTATGCGTAATACCCAAGAGCAGCAAAAGTCCTTTAGAAATACTGGCTACTGCTGTTCCTGAAACCACTACACTAGCTTCCAATACCCTTTGAACGACTACCCTCATGATCCTTGGTGAATATCCTGTCTGTAATTACCCTCCTCATCTTGCAACATTTGCACATAACTCCTATATCTAGAGATAGACAAGGTCTCGTCCTCAACACCCTGCTTTACGGCACATTTAGGTTCCTCTAAATGTAGGCAATTGTGAAATTTACAATCTTGTTTCACAGCAAAAAACTCTGGAAAAAAATTACCAATATCGTGGGGTTCCAAGTCTACAATACCAAAACCTTTAATTCCTGGAGTATCTATAATATGACCACCAAAACTCAGGTCATACATCTCTGCAAAAGTAGTGGTGTGCTGTCCTTGCATATGCTGCTGTGAAATTGCTGCAGTCTTTAGGTCTAACCTATTTTCAATGGCATTCACTAAGGTAGATTTACCCACACCAGAATGTCCTGAAAATAGCGTCACCTTATCTTTCATGAGCGCTTTTAATTCCGCCACATGGTGTCCTGTCAAAGCAGACACCTCTAAACACTGATAACCAATTTGGGTATACAAATGTGTTAGATATTTTATTTCGTAAAGTTCGTCTTGGGTATAGCTGTCTATTTTATTAAATAAAAGCACCGATTCAATCCCATAAGCTTCTGCAGAAACCAAAAAACGGTCTATGAAAGCAGTATGTGTTGGAGGATTATTTAAAGTAATCATCAAAAATACCCGATCTAAATTGGCCGCAATAATGTGGGTTTGCTTGGAGAGATTAACCGATTTCCTAACAATGTAATTTTTTCGATCATCAATGGCATGAATAATCCCCTGTGGGGCAGACTCATCCATACTCCCTTGAGGTTCCAACTCAAAAGATACGCCATCTCCAACGGCAATTGGATTGGTACTTTTAATCCCTTCAATCCTAAACTTGCCCTTAATTCTACATTCGTAAAACGAACCGTCTCTACCTTTAACGGTATACCAGCTTCCTGTGGATTTATAAACGGTTCCCCTCATAAATGATTCCTATTAAGATCTAAAACGGATCCTACCTCCTGCAAATTGTTTTTTAGTCACTTCTTTGGGGTTTCCATACACATCTACATCTCCCCCAGCCCTTACATTGACGTCTACTCTTTTTGTAGCAAAAATGGCTGCATCTCCCCCAGCAGTTACTTTAATATTTGTAATACTACTCTTGAGTTCTTTTGCCCTTAAAATTGCGCCGGTATTCATATTAACGTCGTGAACATCTACCATCCCGGTCGCTTCTATGACACCGCCAGTGACAGCTTTAGTAGACAAATAATCTACCTCAAGTCCCAAGCTTATCACCGCGCCCTCTTGAACTCTTAAGTTTAAGGAGGTTTGAGATATTAATTCATTGGCTGTAATGCGAGCCCCTTCATTCCCATCTATCACATCTAATTCTTTGTAATAGACTTCTACGAAAGTGTTCTCTCCTTGGAATTTCTTTTCCAACATCATACGCACCTTTAGGACCCCATCCTTATTGACCAATTGAATGTCACTCGCATGAGATCCCTTAATCAAGACCTTATTATCGTTAGATTTAATGAGGTTTACTGCAATTAAATCATACACTTTAATTTCGTGAAAATCTCCCACATTTCTTTCTAAAACGCCCTGCCCCATGGCAAGGAATCCGCAAAGAAATGTCACTAAAACAATATATTTTTTCATAGGTTTTGTTTTTCACAACCAGAGGCTGCAAGTTATTAAATCATTACCTAATAAAGACAAGTGTTTTAAGGATATGTTACAGCTTAGGCCTTTAAGATTTTCTCTTGGTGGTTAATAGACTCTTGGTGAATGGCTTTAAACATTTTTAAAACAAACTCTTCACTAAGCCCTTTGGACTCCCCTTCTAAAATCATTTTACCTAAAATCTCATTCCAACGGTTGCTTTGTAAGACCGCCACATTTTGAGATTTTTTAATGCCTCCTATAGCATCTGCCACTTTCATTCTTTTTGAAAGGGTCTCAATAAGCTGGTTGTCAATCACATCTATTTGAGCCCTTAAGGTGTTTAACTCCACATTGTAATCTGTTTCAGCAGAAGACTCTTTTCTAATCTTAAGGTCTTTCATGATCTGAACCAAAGAGGTTGGGGTAACCTGCTGTGCGGCATCACTCCAAGCATTGTCAGGATCAAAATGCGTCTCAATCATAAGACCGTCAAAATTTAAATCCAAAGCAGTCTGCGAAACATCAAAAATCATATCACGCTTCCCAGTAATGTGAGAAGGATCATTAATGATAGGCAAATCTGGAAATTTCTGCTGTAATTCAATCGCAATTTGCCATTCCGGAATATTTCTATATTTGGTTTTCTCATAAGTAGAAAAACCCCTGTGAATAACCCCTAAATTCTTAATATTGGCATTGGCCAAACGCTCCACTGCTCCTAACCAAAGGGCTAAATCTGGATTTACTGGGTTTTTCACCAATACAATTTTATCCGTTCCCTCTAGGGCGTCTGCAATTTCTTGAATAATAAAAGGGCTCACCGTAGAACGCGCACCAATCCATAACAGATCTACATCGTGCTCCAAAGCCAATTCTACATGTGCTTTATTAGCCACCTCAGTAGCTGTTTTTAAACCCGTTTCTTTCTTTACCTTTTGCAACCACTTTAACCCTAAAGCACCTACTCCCTCAAACATACCTGGCTTAGTACGAGGCTTCCAAATCCCCGCTCTAAAATAATTGACATCGGTGTCTTTCAACTCATGTGCAATTTTTAATACTTGCTCTTCCGTTTCAGCGCTACATGGCCCTGCAATTACAAGCGGATGATCTAAATTCATGGCATCTAACCAGTTTCTCATTTCTTTTGAATTCTCCATTACTTATGTATTTAATCTTGTTAGGTTTTTAAAAGGCTTTTGCCTTATTTATGTTGAGGGGCAAGCCCAGTTAAAATATCTTTAATTCTGTTGGTTTGTTCCATTTGAGCGTACAGCCCATTAAAATCATTGGCTTCTACCAAAGATTTAAAATGCTCTAAATTTTTTATGTATTCTGAAAGTGCCACTACCACAGCTGTTTTATTGTCTTTAAATATAGGTGCCCACATGGCAGGGGAACTTTTCGCCAGACGTACCGTACTTTCAAAACCACTACCTGCCATGTCAAAGATATCTCTTTCATTTTCTTCTTTCTCCATGACCGTCTTTCCCAACATAAAGGCGCTAATATGTGACAGATGAGACACATAAGCTATGTGAACATCATGCGCTGCAGCGTTCATATAACGAATACGCATGCCCAAGGCTTGAAATACCTCTAAGGCCTTTTCTTGTAATTTAAAAGCCGTTTGTTCTACTTCACAGATAATCTGTGTCTTTCCTTTAAATAGGCCCGCTATCGCGGCCGATGGTCCTGAGAACTCTGTCCCAGCAATGGGGTGCGCTGCCAAGTAATTTCTTCTGTTGGGATGGTCTTTAACCGCCTCACACAAGCTGGCCTTTGTGGAACCGGCATCTACTACTACAGTATGTGCAGACAC
>JAQWFV010000022.1 GCA_029238555.1 Flavobacteriaceae bacterium | reverse complement strand
ATTAGAGGTTGCCTCATCTAAAATAAGGATGGATGGATTGGCTAAAATGGCTCTAGCTATGGCAATTCTCTGTCTTTGACCGCCAGATAATTTCACCCCTCTTTCTCCAATTAAAGTGTCTAAACCAGCCTCAAAACGATTCGTAAATTCATTGACATATGCCGCATTTACTGCATCTAAAAGACTTTCGTTCGTGGCATTAGGTCTGGCGTATAATATATTCTCCTTAATGGTCCCCTCAAAAAGAAACTCATCTTGCAATACAACGCCCAATTGTTTCCTATAACTTTCTAAGGTCACTTCTCTCAGTGGGTGGCCGTCTATAGTAATCTCTCCTTGATCGGGATTGATGAAAGTGGCTACTAAACCAGCTATAGTAGATTTTCCAGAACCTGAACTACCCACAAGTGCAATAGTTTCTCCAGCTGCTGCGTTAAAACTAATACTGTGTAACACATCCTTTTCCTCTTCATAGGCAAAAGACACCTCTTTAAAATTAATAGCTCCTTGTAATTTTTTTAGTGGGATAGTACGCAAAGGATCCTCTGCTTCACCAGCTTCATTCATGAGCTCTTCCGTTCGATCTAGTCCAGCCAAAGCTTCTGTAAGCTGGCTTCCAATATTACTCATTTGAACAATAGGTGCTACCATGAGCCCTAATAAGAAGGTGAAACTTAGAAATTCTCCCAAGGTCAAAGTTTCCATCATAATTTTGTAGCCGCCAATTCCCATGATACCTGTAGTGGCTAGACCTAATAGAAATGTAGCAGATGAAGTCATAAATGCAGTAGCGGTAAGGCTCTTTTTTACATTGATAAACAATTCATGCACCCCTTTCTCAAAAACCAAGGCCTCTTGTTCTGCTGCATTAAATCCCTTAATCACTCGAATACCTCCAAGTGTTTCTGTGAGCCTACCCGTTACTTCTGCATTGATTTTTCCTCTAGCCCTAAAAATGGGTCTAATTACTTTAAAAGCCTTCAGGGCAATGATGGCGAAAATGGCCAAGGGTATGAGGGTGAATAAGGTCATAGACACACTTATTTGTAGTAATAAAATTAGAGAGACCACAGCTGTTATGGTACCGCCTACCAATTGCACCAGGCCTGTTCCAATTAAATTTCTTACCCCTTCTACATCCGTCATTATCCTAGATACTAAGGCCCCAGATTTGGTGTTGTCAAAAAATCGAATAGGCAGACCCAGTATTTTTTTTTGCACTTGAGCCCTCAACTCCGCAATGAGGTATTGGGCTTGTACAGAGAGAATTTTTGTCAGTAAAAAGGAAGTGATAGCTTGTACCAGAATGGCTACAATGACTACAGCAATTAATATTTTAAGTCGGTCTAATTCCTTGTTGGGAATAATTTCATCCATTAAAACTTTTAAAGACAGTGGCGCAACAAAACTGGCTATTTTACTTACAACGATCAGTAATAAACCTATAAAAACCATCTTTCTTCTGGGCCAAATAATGGTCGTAAAGGCTTGTAAAATAGAGACTTTGGGTTTGCTTTTGTCTTTTGTTGGAGGGCTTTTTTTATTTGGAGTCATTTGTATTTTTTGATCTATGTGGTAAAGGTACTTTTTTGTACCTTTCTTTCTATTGATTTAGATAAAAAACAACCACTATCTTCTTGAAGATTAAATAGCTAACACTTTTAAAAAGTCCATTGAAATGAAACCAATTTTTGTATTTATACTCCTCTTGCTTACCGCCTGTTCTGAACCCTTGGATACTGCCTCTGCACGTCAGGAGAAACACGCTGCACAAACCACTATTATCAGGGATTCATTTGGAGTACCCCACATATATGGAAAGACAGATACAGATGCTGTTTTTGGTTTGTTATACGCCCAGTGCGAAGATGATTTTCAACGCGTAGAAGACAATTATATCTGGGCCATTGGAAGGTTGGCAGAGGTAGAAGGACAAAGTGCCATTTATTCTGACCTCAGGGCTAAATTATTCATGACTACAGATGAGGCCAAAGCCATGTACGAAAAGGCTCCTGAGGACATTAAAGCCATTTGTATGGCTTTTGCAGATGGAATAAATTATTATTTAAAAAAGCACCCAGAGGTGCGTCCAAAGCTCATTGATCATTTTGAACCATGGATGCCTATGTATTTTTCAGAAGGGTCTATTGGGGGAGATATTGAACGTATTTCCGAAAAAAAGATTCGGGCCTTTTATGAGAATGGAGCTGCCCTTCCAAAAGAAAAAGCCTTAGCAATTGCTCGAGCAGTATCTGAGGAGGAACCAGCTGGATCAAATGGGATCGCCATTTCTGGAGCCCACACAAAAAACGGAAATGCCATGCTTTTAATTAATCCCCATACCTCATTTTTCTTTAGGGGAGAAGTACATGTAAATAGTGAAGAAGGCTTAGCGGCATATGGAGCAGTTACTTGGGGACAGTTTTTTGTGTACCAGGGGTTCAACGAAAAAACAGCTTGGATGCACACCTCTACCTACACAGACGTGATGGATGAGTACTTGGAGACCATTATAAAAAATGACTCAGGCTTGTTCTACCAATACGGCGAAGAACAAAGAGAAGTGTCTGTGTCTGAAGTAAGGTTGAAATTCAAAGATTCTTTGGGGATTATTCAAGAAAAATCTTTTCCCAAGTACCGCACCCACCACGGTCCAATTACCCATATGGAAGCAGGTCAATGGGTGGCCTCTGCTATGATGTGGGATCCTGTCACTGCTTTAAAACAATCTTTTATCAGAACAAAGCAGGACAATTATAAAGGCTTTAAAGACATGATGGATTTAAGAACCAATTCATCTAACAATACGGTGTATGCAGACGCAGATGGTAATATTGCTTATTTCCATGGAAATTTTGTGCCAAAAAGAGATGTAACTTTTGACTTTACCCAACCCGTAGATGGAAGTAATCCAGCCACTGATTGGCAGGGACTCCATACTGTAGAGGAAAATATATTGCTACTGAATCCGGAGAATGGCTGGCTGCAAAATTGTAATTCAACCCCTTACACAGCGGCCTTACAATACAGTCCTAAACCTGAGGACTATCCGGTTTATATGTCTAAAGACCAAGAAAATTTTAGAGGGGTACATGCTATTTCACTGCTGAGTAAGATAAATCAACTTGATTTGGACGGACTTATCACCCTAGCTCATGATCCATTTTTACCAGCATTTGAGGCTTTAATTCCAGGCTTAGTAAGCGCATTTGATCAGTTGGGACAGCCTTCTGAAGAAATGAATGCGGCCATTGAAGTATTGAGGCAATGGGATTATAAAACTTCTGAAGATTCTGTAGCCATGACTTTGGCTCATTTTTACGGTACCCTTTATGGACAAAAGGGCCAGCGACCTTTTGCCATGTCAGACATGGAACTCATGACTTATTTTGGCAGCAGTTCTCCTGAGAAAGAGCGTTTGGCTATTTTTGAGCAAACCCTTGAGCAACTCAATGCAGATTTTGGTGCCTGGAATATCCCTTGGGGTAATGTGAATAGATACCAAAGGCTCAATGGAGATCCTAGACAAGCATTTAATGATTCCTTACCCAGCACCCCTATTGGTTTTGCTTCAGGTAGATGGGGCGCTTTGGCCGCCTATGGTGCTAGGTACACCAACAACACTAAGAAAATTTATGGAACCAGAGGGAATAGTTTTGTTGCCGCAGTCTCTTTTGGAGAAAAACTACAAGCAAAAAGTATTTTAGCAGGTGGGCAGAGTGGGGATCTAAATTCGCCTCATTTTGGAGACCAAGTATCTCGTTATACCGAGGCTAATTTTAAGGAAGTACTTTTTTATAAAGAAGCCGTGTTAAAAGACGCTCAGCGAACCTACCATCCGGGAGAATAAACATTTTCTGAAACTTAAAAGTCGCTATTACAAGTTAGAGGATTCTTATTCTCTCACTAATACCATAGTGGCTTTAGCTCCAGTGGAAAGGTTCCAGATGTTTTGGTGAACTAGGTTTCCCTTTTCGTCGTAAACGTCTACTTGAGCTGTATTTGGCCCAGAGGCACCTTGGTTTAATGCTTCGAAAACAAGGGTGTTTACGCCTTCTTTCAGGTCTACATTCACCCCTTGAAACCCTGCAGTTAAGAACAGGTTTTGTGCTACAATGTCTCCGTTGAGGTAAATTCTAACACGGTCTCCATCTACATATTCGTGGTCTCTACACACCACACCAACAAATTTAGAGACTGTTTTTACAGCCCCTAAATTCACATTACCAAAGTAATTTTTGGCTTTTTTATTTTCTTTTTCTCGTATTTTGGGATCTATTTTTAAGTACGCTCCTGCTTGAACTAAAGTTCTGTCAGGAAGCATTTTTATCCCGTTTTTTTCTAAGGTTTCTGCTACAGGATACAAGAGTTTCTCAGGGGTATTTTTGCTGTTTGGAGGAGGGAGTTTAAAGGGTATTTCCCCTGATTTTTCTTTTTTGTTGTCCCCAATATTCACCCGTTTACTCGTGCTTTCTTGTGCCCATAAGGAACCACAACCAATGAGTAGGAATAGAAAAAAACAGCTAAATTTTTGGCGACCCATATAACAAAGGTATAAAAGAAGGCGCTCTTTATGTTTTAAAAGGACGTTAAAAAAAAGCGCGGCCTAAAGGCCGCGCTTTTAAAAAAGTATCTAAGCGATTTAAACGCTTAGGCAAAGTATAAGTACACGCCAATCACCAGAACGCAAATGGCTATTCCAACTTCTTTTACATACTTAAAAGGAAGGATGTCTACTTGTTTGGTATAGTTCAATTCATAGGGGGTTTCCATGGGTTTAAATAGACCAATTAACAACATAATCGCCGTGTTGAGTAAAAATAAAATAGCCATAACATCTAAGTAATGCGGGTATGTACCGCCATTCTCTGTCACCATTGGTTGAAGTATAAACTGGCTAATGATGTATAAAAGTGAGCCTGAAACAACACCAATTTTAGCGGCTATTGCAGGAACTCTTTTGGTGGTGTAACCCACAAAAATAATGGTTAGAATAGGAATGCTGTAAATTCCGTTTACCTCTTGAAGGTAATCAAATAAGGTTCCAGCATTAGCGATTAATGGCGCTATAAACATGGCGGCAACAGCTAAAATAAGTCCAAAGCGTTTTCCGTTTTTAACCATTTGAAGCTCACTGGCCTCTGGGTTAATGTGTTGTTTGTAAATGTCTACACCAAATAGGGTCACAGAGCTATTTAGCACAGAGTTAAAGGAACTTAAAATGGCTCCAAAGAGTACTGCGGCAAAGAACCCTACCAAGGCCTCAGGCAATACTTCTGCTACGAGCATTGGGTAAGCGGTATCGGCCTTTTCAAGGCCCCCTTCAAATAAATGATAGGCAATAAGTCCGGGTAATACGACCAATAAAGGCCCCAATACTTTTATAAATGCGGCCAACATGAGTCCTTTCTGACCCTCTGCTAAGTTTTTGGCGGCAAGTGCCCTTTGAATGATTTGTTGGTTGGTTCCCCAATAAAATAATTGTACCAGCATCATCCCAGTAAAAATAGTGTGAAAGGGTACTGGATCAGATTCGGTCCCCATTGATTTGAATTTGTCAGGGTTTTCTTGTACCAAAATGCTCAGTCCTTCCAAAGCATTTCCGTCTCCAATAGCCATAAGGCCAAAAAGAGGAATCATAAGCCCTCCAATCAAAAGGCCAATGGCATTGATAGAATCAGATACTGCAACAGCTTTTAAACCACCAAATACGGCATATATTCCACCAGTAATTCCAATACCCCAGACACAAATCCATAGGGCTTCTGTCTCAGTAACGCCTAATAATTCTGGAATATTAAACATTCCACTGATGGCTACAGACCCTGAATATAAAATAACAGGCAGTAAAACCACTACATATCCTGTGAGGAAAAGTACAGAGGTAATTGTTTTTGTAGTGACGTCAAATCGGGTGGCTAAAAATTGCGGTACTGTTGTAAGCCCTCCTTTTAAATATCTGGGCAATAAAAAAATAGCGGTAACGACCATAGCTATCGCGGCAAGGGTTTCCCAAGCCATGACAGATAAACCACTTTCATATGCAGAACCATTGAGTCCTACAATTTGTTCTGTGGACAAGTTGGTCAGTAATAGCGAACCCGCAATGACACCAGCAGTTAAACTTCTGCCTCCAAGAAAGTAGCCGTCTGAAGATTGTTCGTTGGTTTTTCTAGTGGCTAAATAGGCTACTACGGCTACCAAAAGGGTAAACCCAACAAAAGATAAAATTCCTAACATATGTAATAATTTGGTTGTTGATTATTTTTGTCTAAGATACCTTATTTTAAGGTTTTTAACTTCTCTACCAAGAATTTACCTACGGCATCTCCTTGTTTTACGCCCTCATCTATAGCCCTTCTGTAGTGTATTCCTCCGTAAAGCCTAGATACAGCAGCTTCTTCTGAGGCTTCAATAAATGAGCTATAAGATCTTACGCCTAATCCATACACCTCTTCTGTGGTGTCTGCAAATGAAAAGTTGTCCCCATAAATGTCAGTGAGTGCTACGGCAGAAGCCCTTGAGATTACAGAATGCCCCGAGGTGTATTCTGGAAAAGGAGGTGTTTGAAGCAAAGGCAACCAGGTTTCATCTATAAACTCGTTAATAATGGTCTCGGGTCTTACGATTAAGGTATTCCATTTGGTATTCCAACATGAAATAAACCCGTCGAATAGGGCAATAGATACCCTAGCATAGGCATTGATACTTTCATCCATATTGCTTTGAGCCTGTTGGGCAGCAATTTTAGTAATCCCAATCCAGTGCCCTCCTGGAGTGATTTTTTTAGTGGCAAACATGGCGTGTCCTCTATGGTGAGACACATAAGGGTTACAGTCCCAGAAGCTAGCTATTTCTGTTGCCTCTGTGCTGCCATCTATTTTTTCCCCGAGTTCATACACCTCCATTAACTCTTGGTAAAATGGACTGTCTTTACTCATGTCTACAGGATAAGGCGGGGCTGGTTCAAACTGATCAGCGGTAGCTAAGACCAGGGTTCTTATTTTATTCCAGTGCGGCTCAATACCTTCCATATAATCTGGTGGTGTAGGCTTCCAAAAAGCAGTACCCTCCTGGATGGTATATTTAGGATAGGTTCTAGTTTGTTTGTAAAAATCAGTGTCTGCCCAGGCCAAAATATGCGCAGCGACTAGGTCCCCATAAGCCAGAGAAGCTTCTTTTACACTTGAAGGAAGTCCGTCTTGTTCTAAGCTTGCGTAAAGGGAATCTCTGTATTCTATTATTTTATTTTCTGAAAAAATTAAGGCAGTACCCACTTTTAAAAAGGCGTGAATGGCAGCCAATTCTGGATGAATGTCTTTGTCGTTTATTTCCGGTATGCTTTTAAAGTCGCTGAGTTGTCCCGCCATATCCTCGTATTTATTTGGATATTGTTTTTGCATGACAGCATAGGCCGCGATAGTAGGATACATATATACCCTAGAAGCTACAGGAGGAGAAAAAATATCGTAAACGATCACGTCAGATAGTTGCTGCATGCTATTATGAAACAGCTGAGGATCTTTTAAGCGCTCTTTGTAGGTGTTGTTTTCTTCACAGCTCAATAGGCTTATAAAAACAGCACTACACAGAAGAAGTGATTTAATTACTTTCATTTTATTTAAGGTTTAAGTCAATAGTTTTGGCGGTGTCATTGTTGAAAAGCACCAATAATTTGTTGTTATTTAGAGGTCCAATTGTCCTTGCTTCCATAAAAGGAGGGAGGGATAAAGTGTTGTTTTTAGTGAATGTATTTCCGTTAAATCCGGATAGTATTCCTCCAGTATTGGCAGGGGAATTTCCTAATTCTGTCACAAATCCTTTGTAATTTCCAACATAATACAATTTTAAATCTCCGGATTGATGGTCTAAATAAAAATCCTCAATGCTGCTCATTTGTGTCTCAATAGGCAATGGCGCTCCTTGGAAAATGCCATTGTTGACATACACCATAGAGCGTAATTCTTTAAGGTATTTAGTTTCTATTTCATCTGTTGAATTGTCGTAAAGTTGCCCTATTTCCCTCACCTTAGAAAAGGAGGTGTAGGAAGTGAACTTCTTCTTGAGCATAGGCATTTGTTTGCTCAGCATATCTTTAGAAGCAAAAGGAATATGTTCGCCCTCGAAAGTGTGAAATACAGTAGGGTCTAGTTGTTCATTTTTATCAAAATCTTCAAGATATATTTCCACTGGATAATCTACAGAAGCCTTAATCTTCATGTTTAAACCCGCATTTCCTGCAATAATTTCTGGTTTGTTATCTCCATTTAGATCCTGAAGTAATACAGTATTCCACAAGCCTTGAGTATTGGCCAAGCCCAATGCTTCAGTCTGGTTCTCAAAATTCCTTCCGTCTTTGTTAATGAGAACTGTGATGGGCATAAAGTCTCCTACAAGCACTAAATCTAGCAGACCATCTTGATTCATATCTCCCCATGCACTGTCAGTAATCATGCCGTAGTCTTCACGCGCCAAAAGCTCAAAATTCCCTTTTTGGGTATTTCTTAAAATGACACTAGAGGGTGAAATACCATAGGCTCCAGGGACAGACCTAAACCCTAAAAACAAATCTGAGAAGCCGTCATTGTCAAAATCTGCCACTGAAATACTCCCTCCATTGGCCATAGGTAAATTGGCCTTAGACCTGGTGAAATTTCCTTCGCCGTCGTTTATGTAAAGCCTGTCTACCAATTGTATGTCCCCTTCAGGACTGTCATTACCCCCACTCATCACATAGAGGTCTAAATCTCCGTCATTGTCAAAATCTATGGCGGCAGCGTCTACGTCTTCATAAAGGGCGTCTTCACTAATGACTGTTTTAATCTCTGCAGTAAAAGTGCCTGCTTCATTTTGCGTATAAAAAGCACT
>JAQWFV010000021.1 GCA_029238555.1 Flavobacteriaceae bacterium | reverse complement strand
TCGATTAATATGAAAGCAATTATTACTGGGGCCACTGGTCAGAAAGAAATTGATTTGTCTGCTCCAATAGGCATTCATTTAAGTCTTCAACACAATCAGACATTAGGCGCTTGGTATGTAGCTCCGCCAAGTATTACACCGCATAGAGGAGGTGATTTTATAGGAAGTATTGAGGCAGGTGCTCCAGTAAATTTTAACGATATTTCTTTTAATCCTCATGCACATGGCACCCACACAGAATGTGTAGGCCATATTTTGTCTGGAGATTATAAGGTGCTCAAGGCTTTGAAAAAGAATTTTTTTGAAACATTACTCATTACTGTTGCACCTGAATTAATACAGGGAGATTTACAGATTACTAAAAGCCAACTCATGGCGGCCATAGGCGACCATCAAGTTCCAGAGTCATTAGTAATCAGGACCCTCCCCAATAATGCCACTAAAATATCCCAACAGTACAGCCACAGTAATCCGCCCTATTTAAGTCAAGAGACTGCTATTTACATCAGAGAATTAGGGGTTCAACATCTTTTGGTAGACCTTCCCTCTATTGACAAAGAAGAAGACCAAGGAGCGCTTAAAGCCCATAAGGCTTTTTGGAATGTAGGGGGATCTATTAGATTGGAGGCTACTATTACAGAGTTTATCTATGTGCCAAACACAGTTTTAGATGGCCCATATTTGCTGCAAATTGGCTTGGCTCCTTTTGTGAATGACGCAACACCAAGTACCGTGTTTCTATATGAGTTTAAAAACACTTTATAGGTAAAACCGTGCGTTTAATCCGATTTTTATTTTTTTTTAACCGCAGCGACTAATTAAAGTTTATTTTTATATGAAATTCATTTTTATAAATGCTTTAGATGACTATTTTATTAATAGAAGACGACACTGTAGAAATTCTTAAATTCAACAGGAGTTTAGCTAAATTAGGGGAGGTACACGAGTTAATCGAGGCACATAATGGGGAAATCGCCCTTGACTTATTGGCTGAAAATAGTCAAATAGATTTAATACTATTAGACTTGAATATGCCAAAAATGAATGGCTTTGAGTTTCTTAAACAGCTTCGGGCGCATACCGATTTAAAATACATACCTACCGTGGTTTTAACGACCTCTATCAATAGATCAGATTTAAAGCAAGCCTACTCCATTGGTGTGGCAGGATATTTGGTCAAGCCCCTAAAATATGATGATTATGTGCTAAAAATAGCCGCACTTTTGAATTATTGGAAACAAAATGAGCTCGTTAAAGGCCCCCAATAAAGGTCCCCAATAATTAAAAGGATCAATCATTTGGTGTAAAAACTGTTTCACATACAAAAAACAACAGTTTCACATACAAAAAACATCAGTTTCACAACATTTACACATGCCTTCAGAATAGAAGTCTTATTTTAGATTTCCAAATCTTAAGGTATGAAAGGAATTATTTTTACGGAGTTTTTAGATATGGTGGAAGCGCAATTTGGCTTGGCTGTTGTAGATGAAATAATCACTAATTCACATACGGTAAACAATGGCGTTTACACTTCGGTAGGCACCTATGATTTTAATGAAATGGTGGCTCTTTTAGTGGCTTTAGGAGAAGTAGTTTCAAAGGATATTCAAGATTTATTATACACTTTTGGTTTGTATTTATTTCAAAGTTTAGACGAAGCACATCCTGAAATTATTAGAAATTATACAAGCCCAATGCCTTTAATAGCCGCTATTGAGGACCATATTCACGTGCATGTGAAGAAATTATATCCAGATGCAGATCTGCCTTCTTTTTTAATACTAGAAAAGTCTAAAAGAAAGCTTATTTTGGTATACAGTTCTAAGAGAGGTCTTTATAGCTTAGCTCATGGACTTATTGTTAGTGCATTTAAGCATTATGGTCAGCAGGTAAGTGTATCTTACGATTTGCTAGAGACAGACGGCACTAAAGTCAAATTTACAATAGAGGCTCATGTCTAAAAAAGAGGTTGAATTACTGCAAAGGGCGCTAGATAGACAAGTAAAAGCGAGAAAACAAGCAGAGAAAATATTAGAGACTAAATCCAAAGAGCTCTATGACACCCTGCACTACTTAAGGGAAGACAACAACCGGCTTAACGGATTGCTCAAAGAAAAAACATCTGAATTAGAAGGAGTTTTCTTTAATATTCCTGATCCATACCTAGTTATTAATTTGGAGGGACAGGTGGTTAAGATGAATCAGGCCGCCAAAGTTTTTTTAGGCTTCGACATAGATCAGGAGGATTTTTATGCCGCTCAATTGGTGCATCACGAATATTTAATGACGACCCTTCAGTCTTTTCAGGTACTTCAGGAGGTAGGCATTTTAAAAAACTTCAAGACTAAAATAAATCTAAAATCAGGGGAAAGTAGGTTTGTTCAAGTGAATGCTAATCTCATTTATGATGCTTCTGGAATACCTATTGCGGCTCAAGGTGTACTAAGAGATGTCACCAATGAGGAGGAAATTTCTACCATTTTAGAAGAACAAAAGCAGGCACTGGAAGATTCTCAAAAGCGTTTGGAAGCAGTAATTTCAAACCTTCAATTTGGGGTGCTTTTAGAAGACGAACACAGAAATATAGCTTTGACCAATAACGTATTTTGTGATATGTTTGGTATTGAGGCCACTCCAAAACAAATGGTTGGGGCAAATTGTGAAAATGCTGCAGAGGAATCTAAAACATATTTTAAAGACCCGGAAGGATTTGTTGCTAGAATAAACAATATCTTAAAGGAACGAAAATTGGTGTTGGCAGACGAACTAAGAACTGTTTCAGGAATTATTCTCCAAAGAGACTTCATTCCAATTTTCAACGGCACTATATACAAAGGACATTTGTGGGTATACACAGATGTAACAATACGAAAGCAATACAAAGAAAACCTTCAAGCGCAAAAAGAAAAATACAGCAGTATTATAGCGAACATGAATTTGGGCTTAGTAGAAGTAGACAATGAAGATCTAGTGCAATTGGTCAATAAAAGTTTCTGTACTTTAAGTGGCTATACAGATAGTGAACTTTACGGAAAAAAGTTGGGCGAGTTATTGCATGTTTCTGACCCAACAATTATTCCTGAGCACCAGAAAAAACGTTTACAAGGTATTTCAGATACCTACGAAGTAAATGTTCAAGTTAAAGGAGGGCAAAAGAAGCGCTGGTTAATTAGTGGGGCTCCTAGATACAACGAAAAGGGACAAGTAATAGGGTCCATAGGTATTCACCTAGACATCACAGACCAATATGAATTGTCCAAACAAAAAGAGCAATTACTCAGAGACCTTAAGTCTAGCAATGAAGGTTTACAAGAGTACGCCCATGTGGTGTCACATGATTTAAAATCACCACTTAGGAGTATAAGTGCATTAGCTTCTTGGCTAGAAGAGGATTTTGCCGATAAGTTAGGCCCTGAAGGTTTATCTCAGCTAGCGCTGATGCAAGATAAGATTGCCTCAATGGACCAATTAATTACCGGGATTTTAAGGTATTCAAGTATTGGCTCAGAAAAAGTAAGCTTTGAAATTTGTCACACTTTAGAATTGATCAATCACTTAAAGACCACGATGTATTGGCCAGAGCAAATAGATTTGAGTTTTAAGGGTGTTATGCCAGCAATTATGGCAGACAAAATACAATTGCAACAATTGTTTCAAAATTTATTGAGCAATGCAATTGCACATGTAGATAAGTCTATGGGTCAAATAGAAATTGGCTATAGTGATTTAGGTGAACTACATGAATTCTCCATCAAAGACAATGGTGTTGGCATTCCTAAGGCGTATCAAGAAAAAATATTTGAGATATTTGAAACTTTAGGTACTAGAAGTGGGAGCAGTGGTATTGGACTATCCATCGTGAAAAAAATTGTTCAACTACACGGAGGAAGCATCTGGGTAAAGAGTAAATATGGCGCAGGAGCCACCTTTTATTTCACCATCAGAAAAGACGTATCTTAAAGGGCTGGTACATTTAAAAATAAAGATTATGAGTGAAATGCCTAACTTTAATTATATTGATCAATTAGCAGACGGAGATGAAGCTTTTAAGTCCAAACTACTTCAAGTTATAAAAAATGAATTTCCTTTAGAACTTGAACAGTACCATGAAGCAGTTTCTTCCAGCGACTTATCAAGAATAGCATCTGTGGTGCATAAATTGAAAAATAAAATAAGTATGTTGGGTTTGGAGTCTAGCTATTTAATAGCCCAAGAATACGAAGAAAGTTTAAAGCAAAACAAGACTTCCAAAAAAGAAAGTTTCGAAGAAGTCTTAACATTAATGACCGATTTTATAAATTCTTTTTAAATGAAAAATTGTGTAATTGTAGAAGATGAGTTTACCGCTCAAGAGGTGGCCAAACACTTAGCTGTCAAGTATGGTGACTTAAATATTTTAGGAACTTTTGACAATGCAGAAGATGCCTTGAAGTTCATTAATAAAAACGAAACAGTAGACATTGTTTTTTTGGATATA
Source organism: Flavobacteriaceae bacterium (assembly GCA_029238555.1). The sequence goes on along the minus strand of JAQWFV010000021.1, from coordinate 18,953 downwards.
CATTTGCCGGACATGAGTGGTTTTTCTTTTTTAGAAAATTTAACATCCACCCCTAAGGTGGTTTTGGTTACCTCAGATAAAAACTTGGCATTAACCGCTTATAATTTTGATTTAGTGGTCGATTATTTGGTAAAACCACTTCAAAAAGATAGATTTATAGAAGCAATTAATCAATGTTAAAATAGACGGAGAATGAACTGTATTATTGTAGACGATCAAGATTCTGCAAGGCTTGTAGTACGACAATTGTGTGAAGGAATTAATGACCTTGATATTATTGAGGAGTTCTCTAGTGCTATTGAGGCCATAAAATTTCTCAATCAGCAATCTGTGGATGTTATTTTTTTGGATATTCACATGCCAGGTTTTAGCGGATTTGACTTTGTCCAAACCCTAAAAAGTCCTGCACAAATTGTATTGATAACCGCAGATAAAGATTTGGCTATAGAGGCGTATGAATATGAATCTATCTCGGATTATTTGGTAAAGCCAATCACACAAGAGCGATTTAATAAGTCTATGAATAAAGTGAAAAACAAGCTTCATAGAACCTCAATGATGCAGCATGGTGGTTCCTCGAGTGATCTCATAGGCAATGATCTCTATATTAATATTGACCGTCGTTTGACTAAATTAAAATTCGACGACATTCTCTTTATCAAAGCCAAAGGAGATTATATAGATGTAAAGACCCATAAAGAAATGTATGTGGTTCATTCTACTTTAAAAAAAATAAAAGACAAACTCCCAGATAATATTTTTCTACAGACCCACAGGTCATACATCATTAATTTCACTAAAATTATTGATATTGAGGACAATTCAGTTTTGATTGAGAAAAATGTAATTCCCATTAGTCGTTCTAATAGACCAGAATTAATCAGAAGACTCAACTTATTGTAAATAAGCAATTTGCAAATAAATTAAAATTTAATCTGCAGATAATCGATGCTTTTTTTAGACGAGTGGTTTAGCCCTCCATTCAACCATATATTAAGGTGAGTTCGTCTTGACAAAATGTTTCTGTGTCCTATTTCAAAGTTTTCACCCACTTCCTCTAATTATATTTATAAAGTAATTAGACACCGCATGGAACAGAAAATAGCCTCAAAAAAATTAAGTGGAATACTCACACAAGACAATCACATGCAAGTGTATAAGCTATGTTCAATAGATGTTGAAGAAGGCAGTATGACCCTGAGTATTTTAGAGACTTCTATTCAAGAGGCACAACAAAATTAACCATTTCCAGCACATTTTCATACCAGATCAAAAAACGTCCATAAGCACCTCTATTTGATCAAAAATTATAAGCCTTTTTCCCCAAAGAATTATTGCCCAAGATAATGTGCTGTGAAATTTTTATAAAAGAAAGGGATGGTTTCAATACCCTTCAAATAATTCCACACCCCAAAATGTTCGTTAGGTGAATGTATGGCATCTGAGTCCAAACCAAATCCCATCAATACAGATTTTGCCTTCAAAACTTCTTCAAACAAAGCCACAATAGGAATACTACCGCCACTTCTTTGCGGTATGGGTGTTTTTCCAAAGGTGGTTTCGTAGGCTTCAGCAGCGGCTTTATAGCCTATATGGTCAATGGGTGTTACATAGCCTTGGCCTCCATGATGTGGCTTTACTGATACAGTTACCCCTCTTGGTGCTATAGATTCAAAATGATTTTTGAATAATTGGGTAATCTCCTCCCAGTCTTGGTGGGGGACTAATCTCATGGATATTTTAGCATATGCTTTAGAAGGAATCACTGTTTTAGCCCCTTCACCGGTGTAACCTCCCCATATTCCATTCACATCTAAGGTAGGTCTTATTGAATTTCTCTCATTGGTAGTATAGCCTTTTTCCCCATATACAGCAGCAATATCTAAAGCCTTTTGATAGCCCTCTAGATTAAATGGTGCTTTAGCCATAGCTTCACGTTCTTCGAGGCTTAATTCCTCCACCTTATCATAAAATCCAGGAATGGTGATATGATTGTCTTGATCGTGCAAGCTTGCGATCATTTTGGTCAAAATATTGATAGGATTTGCAACCGCGCCACCGTAAAGTCCTGAATGTAAGTCCCTGTTAGGGCCAGTTACACAAACCTCCACATAACTCAATCCTCTGAGCCCTGTAGTGATAGAAGGCGTGTCATTGGCAATCATACCCGTATCAGATATCAGAATCACGTCATTTTTTAATAATTCTCTATGGGTTTTCACAAAATCCACCAAGCTATTACTACCCACTTCTTCTTCCCCTTCAATCATGAATTTTACATTACAGGGCAATTGGTCTGTACTGATTAAATACTCAATGGCTTTAATGTGCATAAACATTTGACCCTTATCATCACAAGCTCCTCTGGCAAAAATAGCCCCTTCTGGATGTAGCGGCGTTTTTTTAATAACAGGTTCAAAGGGTTTTGAATCCCATAAATCTAAAGGGTCTGGTGGTTGCACGTCATAATGTCCATACACTAAAACAGTAGGTAAATGAGGGGCAATATTTTTTTCGCCATATACAATGGGGTGGCCTTCTGTTTCGTAAATTTTAGTGTGATCTATTCCAGCAGCTTTTAAAAAATCATGTACCGCTTGAGCACCCTTAGTTACCTCAGTATCATAGGCAGGATCTGCACTAATGGAGGCTATTTTGAGTAACTCAAAAAGTTCGTTTAGCAAACGTTCTTTGTGCTCTTGAATGTATGATTTTGGGTCTAGCATATTTTTTTTATTTGAGTATGTAAAGCTACAAAAACTACTTTTTAAACTATAGACCTTTTAATATTCAAATTTTACATTATATTTGCACTCCTTTTGCAGGCGTGGTGGAATTGGTAGACACGCTAGACTTAGGATCTAGTGCCGCGAGGTGTGAGAGTTCGAGTCTCTCCGCCTGTACAAAAGTAAAAGCCCGATCATTTGATCGGGCTTTTTTTGTTTTAACAAGAGGTTTTTTTATAATCCCCAGTTACCTTAGCTCAACAAAGCTGTAGCATTTAAGTTAAATACCTTTATTTAAGTTTAATATTAAACGTCTTATTTACTGCTGATTAATATTTTTTTGTACATTTGTTAACCAAACAGTTAAACTGAATGGTTGCAAAATGACAAAACACAAAGACAATAAAACTGAAGAACAAATATTAGAAGCAGCCCAGAAAATTTTTCAAGCTAAAGGAATGGATGGAGCACGAATGCAAGAAATTGCAGATAAAGCAAGCATTAATAAGGCAATGTTGCATTATTATTACAGAAGTAAACAGCTTTTATTTGAGGCAGTCTTTAAAAAGGCTTTTGCCTTATTAGCCCCTCAACTTAATGCTATTCTAAATGATGATTCATCTGTAGAAGATAAAATCAAAAATTTCACCCACAACTATATGAGCTTTATTATAAAGCATCCTTATTTGCCAAACTTCATTATTCAAGAGCTCAATAGAAATCCAAATTTCATTGAAAAAATCAAGAATAATACTGCCTTTCCAAATATTGATAAATTTAAGCTCCAAGTTCAAAATGAGGTGAAAAACGGCACAATAATTTCCATAAGTGCAGAGCAATTATTCATCAATATACTTTCCTTAAATATTTTTCCTTTTGTTGCTTCGCCTTTGATCAAAGCATTTACAAATGTTAACGATAATACATATGAAATGCTGTTAGAAGATCGAAAAAAAGAGGTGTCAGAATTTATTATTAATGCCATAAAAAAGTAAAGCTATGAAAGTCGTTTATCTATTTGGACTAATCTTGCCAACAGTATTTTTTGGTTACGGCCAACAAAAAATGAGCTTAAATGAATGTTATGAAGGTTTAAAAACCAATTATCCGCTTGCGAAACAGTATGTCATTTTAGAGCGACAAAAGGAAGCTGAGCTTTTGGCTATTAAATCAAAGACATTGCCGCAATTGAATCTTAGTGCTCAAGTGACCTATCAGAGTGATGTTACTGAGGTTCCATTGCCTAATGTGGACATAGAATATTTGAATAACGACCAATATCGCGCTACACTTACGGCCAATCAGTTAATATTCAATGCTGGTAAAATTAGTGCATCTCAGGGTTTGCAAAACATCATTTCTGACAGAAAAAAGCAGGAAGTTGAAGTTAATCTATATCATTTGAAACAACGTGTAAATCAACTGTATTTTTCAATTCTTTTGGTTGAGGACCAAACTAAATTATTGATCGTAAGAGAAAAACAATTGAGGATTAAATTAATGGAAGTGACATCTGGTATAGATAATGGTGTTTTGTTACCTACTTCAGATAAAGTCATTGAAGCGGAACTGTTGAAAGTTTTACAGCAAACCAAAGAAGTCACCAATAATAAGTCAAAGTTAATTTCATCTTTATCTTCATTAATAGGAGCTGCTATAAATATTGACACAGAATTCCAAAAACCACTACTTTCCACAGTAGATAGTTCAGATTTGAACAGACCGGAATTAGGAATGTTCAATCTGCAAAAACAAGAGATAGGACAAAAACAAAAGATATTGTCCAAATCATTGCTACCCGAACTCATAGGCTTTGCAACTGGAGGCTATGGTAATCCGGGACTGAATATGTTGAAAAATGATTTTTCATCATACTATATAGTTGGTTTAAAGTTACATTGGAATCTGTTAGACTGGAATGAGAATAAGAGAGAACGGCAAGCCTTAGATTATTCAAAAGAATTGATTAGCAACCGAGAAGAAGTTTTTAGACTGAATACTAATATCGCCTTAAATGAACACCAAAATGAAATTGAAACTCTTAAAAGCACTATTGAAATAGACCAGCAGTTAATTTCTTTACAACAAGAAGTGGTTAACACTTCAGAATCTCAATTGAACAACGGAATTGTCACAGCCTCTGAATATATTACAGCCCTTACCAAACTATACGAGACAGAAAATTTGTTGAACAAACATAAAACCAAATTGGAATTAGCCAAAGCCAATTACAATACCCTTAAAGGCAATATTAAATAGAATAGAAATGAAAAATATTAAGACAATACTAATTTCACTAACTGTATTAACCTCATGCAGTAAAAATAGTTACAAAGCAGATGGTTATGGAAATTTTGAAGCTACCGAAATTACGGTATCAGCAGAAAACAATGGAAAACTTATGAGCTTTACTATTGAGGAAGGTGCTATTGTAGCAACCAATGAACTTATGGGGCATATAGATACTATTCCATTGCATTTAAAAAAAGCGAAACTTTTAATACAAAAGGATTTAATTAGGGCAAAATCCCAAGGTGTTCTATCTGAGATAAGCGTATTAGAAGCCAAATTAAAAACCGTCACTGTAAATAAAACAAGAATTGAAAATTTAATTAAAGACAACGCAGGTACCCAAAAGCAGTTAGATGATGTAAATGGTGAAGTAGCCGTTTTTAAAAACAGTATTCGCAGTGTTGAAATTCAAAACGCAGCAGTGGTAAGCGAGCTCAAAAGCATTGATGTTGAAATACAACAAATCAACGACCAAATAACAAAGTGTAGCATAAAAAATCCAATGAATGGCACGGTGTTATTAAAGTATGTTGAACCAGGTGAAATTGTATCTTTTGGAAAACCACTCTTTAAAATTGCTGATTTATCTACTATGGAACTTCGAGTATATGTGAGCGAAACCCAATTGGCCAATGTAAAAATAGGAGAAGCCGTAAAGGTCAAAATCGATGACCAGGATGGAATGAAATCGTATGAAGGCAAAATTAGCTGGATAGCTTCACAAGCGGAGTTTACCCCTAAAATCATTCAAACCAAAGAAGAGCGAGTTGCCCTGGTCTATGCGGTGAAAGTGCAAGTCAAAAATGATGGTAGTTTAAAAATTGGAATGCCGGCTGAAATGTGGTTAAACACAGAGTCAAATCAATAAATATTAAACTTGAAATTATGAAAAAAACAGTAATTACACTCATTGCAGTATCACTACTTTTTACAGCTTGTAAGGACCAACATAAAGAAAGTAATGCAACAAAGAAAAATGAAACAGAACTTACGGAACAGCCTACTGAAAGCAAAGTAGTTGGTAATGAATGGATGCAAGAAATAAAAATGAATGATGGGGCTAAATGGACGGCGAATCCTGAAACAAATGAAGGTATAGTTAGAATGAAATCCGTTTTAATAACGAGTAAATTAAAAGAATTAGATGATTATCACACCATCGCAAACGCTCTCAACAAAGAAACAAACTATGTCATTAAAGAGTGTACAATGAAAGGGCCTTCACACGATAATTTACACCTATGGCTGCTTCCTTTGATAGGCAAAATTAATGCATTAAAGGAAGCTGAGAGCTTGGCTAAAGCACAACATATTTATAAGAGCATTGAGCAAAACGTAAGTGCTTATGACAATTATTTTGAATAATTATGAGCATTTCAGTATCCAACATAACAAAATCCTTTGGCGAAATAACAGCGTTGTCAGATATTTCTTTTAATGTAAAGCCAGGAGAGCTTTTCGGATTGATAGGTCCTGATGGTGCTGGAAAAACCACCTTATTTCGCATACTTACAACGCTCTTGATCGCAGATAAAGGGCAAGCAACTGTAGCAGGGTATGATGTGATTAACGATTATAAATCCATTAGGAATAGTGTTGGGTATATGCCTGGACGTTTTTCACTTTATCAAGATTTGACCGTTGAGGAAAATTTGAATTTTTTTGCAACAATTTTTGGTACCACCGTAGAAGAGAACTATGATTTGGTAAAAGATATTTATGTGCAAATAGAACCTTTTAAGAAACGTAGAGCAGGGAAATTATCAGGAGGAATGAAGCAAAAGCTAGCCTTAAGCTGTGCACTGATACACAAGCCAAAAGTCCTTTTTTTGGATGAGCCTACCACTGGAGTGGACCCAGTGTCGAGAATGGAATTTTGGGAAATGCTCAAACGGTTACAGGAAAAAGGAATAACCATTTTAGTGTCAACACCCTATATGGATGAAGCTGCCTTATGTGACCGTATTGCATTAATTCAAGAGGGTAACATTCTTGAAGTAGATACGCCAACCGCAATTGTAAGTCACTTTCCAAAACCTTTATACAACATCAGCGCTCATAATATGTACAGCCTCATTCAGATTTTAACCAATTACGAGCATACTTACAGTATTTTTCCTTTTGGTGCTTTTGTGCATTATACAGACAAACGTTACCCTATAGATACATCAAGCTTAAAAACTTATTTAGAGCTTCAGGGTCTTAAAAATATTAAAATTGAAATAACCAAACCTACCATAGAAGACACTTTTATGGAATTAGCCAAATGATCAAAGACAATAACGTTATACAAGTAGAAAATCTAACCAAGTTATTTGGAGACTTTGCAGCGGTAAATCAAATAAGTTTTCAGGTAAAAGCAGGTGAAATATTTGGCTTTTTGGGCGCAAATGGTGCTGGTAAAACCACTGCTATAAAAATGCTCATAGGGATTTCTTCCCCTTCTTCTGGAGCGGCTTCGGTAGCTGGTTTTGATGTTTATAAAGAAGCCGAATCTATCAAAAAAAATATTGGGTATATGAGTCAGAAATTTGCCTTGTATGATGACTTAACAGTAAAAGAGAACATCACATTTTTTGGAGGTATTTACGGATTGTCCAAAAAACAAATAGAACATAAGCGATGTGAATTGGTTGAAGAATTGGGGCTTCAAGAAGTTACGAACAGTCTTGTGGCTTCGTTACCCTTGGGATGGAAACAAAAGTTGGCATTTTCTGTTTCTCTATTGCATGAGCCTAAAATCGTTTTTTTAGATGAGCCTACTGGTGGTGTAGACCCTATTACCAGACGTCAATTTTGGGAAATGATCTATAAAGCTGCTCATAATGGGACTACCATTTTTGTAACTACCCATTATATGGACGAAGCGGAATATTGTGATAGGGTTTCTATTATGGTTGATGGTAAAATTGAAGCCCTGGACACCCCAAAAATGCTAAAAGAACATTATAAAACAGACACAATGAATGACGTGTTTTTAAAACTGGCCAGAGGATGAAACGATTTGTAGGTTTTGTAAGAAAAGAATTTTATCACATATTCCGTGATAAACGTTCCCTATTTATATTATTCGGGATGCCTATAGCCCAAATATTATTGTTTGGTTTTGCCATAACCAATGAAATCAATAATGTGGATATTGCCATTTTAGACCAGTCTAATGATTTTACCACCAAAGAAATCATCAAAAAGATTTCAGCATCAAAGCATTTTAGTATTGTAGATATCATACACGAGGAGTCATCTATAGCATCCATATTCAAAAAAGGTAAGGTAAAAGCGGTGCTTCAATTTGAAAACAACTTTGGAAATAATCTCATTGAAGAAAATCAGGCTATCGTGCAAGTACTTACAGATGCGACAGACCCTAATATGGCTAGCGCAATAAGTAATTATATTTCTTCAATACTTAAAAAGTATCAGCAAGAATTGAACAAAAACATTTCCGTTGATTATCAAATTGTACCCCAAAGCAGGATGATTTATAATGCGGAATTAAAAAGTGTTTATATGTTTGTTCCAGGGGTTATGACAGTTATTCTGATGTTGGTGTCTGCAATGATGACCTCTATTTCCATTACCCGTGAAAAAGAGCAAGGTACCATGGAAATTTTATTAGTTTCCCCCTTGAAACCTTTCCAGGTAATTATTGGAAAAGTGTTTCCATACATTTTCTTATCTGTTATTAATGCAGTTGTCATTGTCTTATTGAGCATTTTTGTGTTTAATATGCCTGTTAAAGGCAGCTTTCTATTATTGGGAATTGAGAGCGTACTATTTATTATCACATCACTCGCTTTGGGTATTTTAATTTCTACTATTTCGGGAACACAGCAAACAGCTATGATGATTTCTCTTATGGGATTAATGTTACCTACCATATTACTATCTGGTTTTATTTTTCCGATTAGCAGTATGCCTCTGCCACTTATGATTATAAGCAATATTATACCTGCAAAATGGTTTATAATCATTGTAAAAAGTATTATGCTAAAAGGTATTGGAATTGGTTTTGTTTTAAAGGAAACAGTGATACTTCTTTTAATGACTTTATTTTTTATTGTAGTTAGTGTGAAGAAATATAAAACTAAACTGGAGTAATATGAAAATAATTCTTTACATCATAAAAAAGGAGTTTAAGCAAATCTTTAGAAATAAAGGAATGTTACCCATCATATTTATTTTACCGATACTACAATTGGTTATTTTATCCAATGCGGCTACTTATGAAATAAAAAACATACAGTTTGGATATGTTGATGCCGATAATAGTAGGATGTCCAGAGGATTGCTAGAACAATTTAAAGCTTCGACCTATTTTAATGTTTCAGAAAAGTTTTCATCTGAAAAAGAGGCATCTCAAGCAATGCAGTTAGGTACTATTGATGCTTATTTAAATATACCCACTCATTTTGAACGGGATTTGCAAAAATACAAATCAAACGAATTAGGCGTGTTCATTGATGCCATTGATGGTTCAGCAGCGGGAGTTGTCAATGTTTACATTACGCAAATTATACAAAACTACAACCAAAATATAGTAGCAGATTTGACACAGATTTCTGACAATGTTAAAAAGCCTTACAGCATAGAGAGTGTTCCCCTATTTTGGTACAACGAGACCTTGAATTACAAAACGTTTATGGTGCCTGGTATTTTGGTTTTACTTGTAACTATGATAACTCTTTTCTTATCAGGAATGAACATTGTTAGGGAAAAGGAATTGGGAACGCTGGAACAGATAAATGTTACACCCATAAGAAAAAGCCATTTTATTATAGGTAAACTCTTCCCTTTTTGGGTAATAGGTATGGGGCTGTTAACCATAGGTTTAATTCTTGCAAAAGTCATTTTTAATACGCCAATGCTTGGGAATTTAGGATTGCTTTATGCTTATACTTCTATTTATATTTTGGTGATTTTAGGAATGGGACTTTTTATTTCAAACTTTACTGACACGCAACAACAGGCCATGTTTATAGCCTGGTTCTTCATAGTGATATTTATATTAATGAGCGGCTTGTTTACTCCTATAGAAAGTATGCCAAAATGGGCGCAAATACTGACTGAGTTCAATCCCATTAAATATTTTGTAGAAATCATCAGAATGGTGATGCTAAAAGGCTCTGGGTTTGCAGATATTTTTCCATTAGCTATAAAAACCTTGGCCTACGCAATTGTAATGAACGGTTTGGCTGTTTGGAGCTATAAAAAAACTACTTAAAATGAATCATCATAGTAGATCTAAAAACAAATTAGTAACCAATGAATCGCTATTTATTAGAGGTCCTTTGTCCAGACTAAAAGAATTAGGATTTGCCTTTAAGGTATTCTTTAATTTTATTAGAGCTTTTAGAATTATGCACTTTGTTGGGCCATGTGTTACTGTATTTGGATCCGCTCGCTTTACAAATGAATCCGAACATTATCAAAACGCTGAAAAAATTGGCGCGGAACTTTCCAAAATGGGTTTCACTGTAATGACTGGTGGTGGCCCAGGAATTATGGAAGCTGCTAATAAAGGAGCATTTGAAACAGGAGGGTATTCTGTTGGTTGCAATATAGTATTGCCTTTTGAACAAAAACCAAATCCTTTTTTGCACAAATGGGTTGACATTCCTTACTTTTTTTTACGAAAAGTCATATTGGTGAAGTATTCTTATGCATTTGTAGTCATGCCTGGCGGTATAGGTACTCTTGACGAGTTGTTTGAAGCGCTTACATTGATTCAGACTAAAATCATCAAAAATTTTCCTGTGGTCATTTTTGGTTCCGAATTTCATAAAGAACTGTGTAAGCACATTCATTTAATGGCAGAGCGTGAAAGTATTAGCGAAGCTGATATGAAATTATTGTTTGTAACCGACTCTGTAGATGACCTTATTAAACATATAGATACTTATGCTATTAAAGAATTTGGACTAATTAAAAAAACATTCAAACCAAAATGGTGGTACGGGGAAAAAATAAAAACAAATTAAAATCAATAAAAAATTTATGCTTCCCTTACCCAATGCAGACATAGAATTTTTGAATTACAATAATTTTGGATTGTCTTTACTTCAGGATTTTAAAAAAAAGAATTTTTAACTTAAATAGTGACAAATCCATTACTGATATATTGATTTGAAAGCAGCAATGAAATTCAGAACACACCTATTATTTTTGTTAGTTAACAGCAATTTTTTTGTATTTGCACAAGGAATAGATTCTGTTTTACCAGAGCTGACTTTATCTAAAATTGCGCTTATTAATCGAACAGTTAGCTATGTCACTTTCCCTTTGGATATAGGTAATATAGAGCCATTAATGTTTGAAGCTAATGTAAACCCTTCATTTATTATAAGAGAAAGACAGGATTCAAAACTGATGGCCGTTTTGACCCCACAGATTGTGATAAGAATGTATAATCAAGAATCATATCCTGTAAGAACTCCGAGCTATAAACCACAAGTTTCTTTTTATTATTTGACCAAACAAAACAAGGTCAATAAAACCTTATCAATATTTGCTAAAATAGCCCATCACTCTAATGGTCAAGATGGCTCATTTTATAATGAGGATGGTTCCGTAAATTTACTTACAGGAAATTTTTCAACAAATTATTTTGAATTGGGTGTTATAAAAGCTTCATATAACGCTAGACTCAAAGCAATTAAAGTTCTTAAAAGTTCAATTGAAATACACCCTAAAAGCTGGATGCTTGAAGAACTTGAAAACTCATATAGTGGCTTTCGGTGGCTTAATTCATTTACAGCTATTAAGATACCCTTTGGCAATGATAAAAGTAGCCAGAGCCCCCTTTTTTCACTGAAATTAGAAACTATTTTAATGTTGGACCAATACAATAATCTAGATTTATTTGAACCAGAACGTATAAACGGTGGGCTGACCATTTATTACCACCCAAAATTTTTAGAAGATATTGGTTTTTTTGTGCAGTTCTATCACGGTATGGATTATTACAATATCAATTATCAACACCAATTGGATGTGATACGGTTTGGTATTATGACTGAAATAATACATTTTTAAAATAATTGAACTATGAGCAATAAACAATTTATAGTTATCAAAAATTCTGAAGAAAAGGAGTTTTATTCTGAAGACAAATTAAGAGCTTCATTGCGTTCTTGTGGCGCAACAAGTGATCAGGTTGATGTCATAATTACTCAATTAAACAATCAAATTTACAATGGCATTTCAACAAACGAATTATATAATAAGGCCTTCTCTTTACTAAAAAAGTTAGACCGTGTTTTTGCTTCCAGGTATAGTTTAAAACGGGCACTTTTTGAGTTAGGTCCAACCGGCTATCCGTTTGAACGCTTAATAGGTGCTTTATTAAAAGAAAAAGGATATAAAACTGAAGTTGGGGTCATTTTACAAGGTCATTGTGTTACCCACGAAATTGATGTTTTAGCGGAAAAAGAGGGTAGTGTATATGCCATAGAGTGTAAGTTTCACACAGACTCAAAAGCCACAAGCAATGTAAAAGTGCCTTTATATATAAATTCAAGATTTTTAGATGTTCAAAAGTTCTGGAATGCCAGTGGTAAAAACGATACCAACTTAAAACAGGGTTGGTTGATCACAAATACCCGTTTTACAAAAGACGCTATTGATTATGGAAAGTGTATTGGGCTAACTCTTTTAAGTTGGGATTATCCAAAAGGTAATGGAATGAAAATTAAAATTGACAACTATGGTCTGTACCCCGTTACAGCTCTTACCACTTTAACAAAAAAAGAGAAACAACAGCTTATAGAAACAGATTTTATTTTAATCAAAGAACTATATTCCAATCTGGATTTTTTACAATCAATCCAAATTTCGAAAAGTAGGATAAACCAAACCAAGAACGAAATAGATAAGCTTTTACATTATGACAAATTCACAAATAAAAAAAGCCCGATCATTTGATCGGGCTTTTTTTATTGATTTTTTTTAGTTGTATGACCTTTCTTGTAATGTTCCTCAAACCAAGCAGGAGATGCTATGTCTTGGTGGTATAGGTAGTCTGCTATTTTTTCAATATCCTCTTTGTTGAAAGCCTGGTAAGGCATCACACCAAATTTTCTTACAGCTCCTTTTAGTTTTGCTTTTTCTGAAGTTGGTTTTTCAACAAACGTCCACAAAGCCTCTTTAAAATCTGCATAGGTGGTTTTTTCATCTATATAATGTTTTTTTATAGCAATCATTGGCGGTGCTATTCGAGTATTCTCTGCGGAGCTCGGATGGTGACAAGCATAGCACTTAGTTTCTAGCAAAACCTTTCCTGGATGTTCATTTGTAAGCTCATTGGTTTGTGTAACGGTATGTGGCAAAGTGTACTCCTCAATTTCTCTACTTCTAAAACCTAATAAGGCTATGCTGGTCGCCGAGATTCCTAGTACTATTTTTTTGTAAATTTTCATGATCGATGGTTAAAAGTTAATATTTAAGGAGGCAAATAAATTTCTCCCTGGAGCTAAGATAGGCTCATTTGTGCCTCTCACAGACCTGTTGAGGTGTTCGTTGTAGGACCTATTTAATAGGTTGTTTACACCTGCGCTTAGCCTGGTGTTTTCATAAATGCTATAACCAATAGTAGCGTCCACTAGGCTAAAAGAAGGACTTGTTCTTTCTCCGTATTCTTTAGAAACCCTGGATTGTTCAAGAACGTGTCTGAAGCTCACTTCTGTTTGAAGTTTCCCTTTTAAATGATTTCCCATTAGGGTGTATCTAATGTCTAGAGGGGCTATTTCAGGGAGCGGTTCTTCTCTTTCTACATCTTGCGCTATGGTGTAAGCAATGCCCATTTGATGTTTAAATTGTGCACTTAGTTCTTGAGACCAATTAAATTCTAGCCCTGTTTTATAGGCTTTTTCAATATTGATATACCTTCTCACTCCAGGACTCATAGGCAGTCTAGGGTTCAGATCTGTATCTATATACGAACTGATAAAATCCTTTAGATAAGACGCGAAAAGATCTATGTTTATTTTTGATTTTGGGCCCACCCACTCAAAAGTAACATCTAACTGGTGGTTTATTTCAGGTAATAGGAAGGGGTTTCCAACAAGCTCATAAGGATCCAGTCCTACAGGGAAGTAATTGATGAATCGCTCTGTAAGACCTCCACTTCTCTGAGCTCTTCCAAACCAAGTGCCCAAAGTAACACTTTTAGATAACGGTTTTTTTAAACCAATACTAATATTAGGATTCCATTGAGTGCTTGTGTTTTTTAACCCATTTGCTTGAATGAATTCTAAGGTTGGTTTGTTTATGGTAGCGTGATTTAGTACTATTCTAGAAGATAAAATATACTGAATATTTTTCCTTTTAATATGATACTCAGCAAAAAGACCTCCTTTGCTAATGACGCCCTCTTGCCACGCGTTGTCTACTAGTTTTACTCCCGAGTTGGGCCCTTTAAAAAAACTTCTTTCTCTAATACCTTTAGCTCCTTCTATTCTAAGATCTGCTCCAGCATATAATTTTGATTCATCAAAAATCCAAACTCCCTCAGATCTTCCTCCATAATTAAACGTATTTGCATTGGTTGAGTTGTTAGACATTCTACCTGTCTCAGGTCTGAGTAAGTTATCCATTAAATGGTCAACGAAAGAAGCAAATAAAGTGGTGTTCCAAGAAAATAGATTCCTTTCTTCAAATCTAAGATCATGTCTTGCATTTAATAGCCAGGTGTGGTCTTTTCTTAAGTCCATGGGCAATGCAGGGAAATCTGCGTCTCTAGCTTTATTTTGAATGGCAGAAAACTTAAATTGGCTTAGCGCTGAGTGTTTAAAGCCTAGATGTAATCCTACACTACTTCTTTCAAAATTTGCTGCTACAGTGCTTCCGTTTCCTGCAGTATAATCATTCCCCTTAGACCATGAACCAAAAAAGGCAAGGTCCAGGCGCTTGTTCATAAAACCAATTTTAGCTTCATTTCTGCTGACGTCTCCATTTGTTTCAAACCCAGATGAGGCACGACCGTAATAGCTATTCTCTTCGCTAAAAGTTATTTGAGCAGGTATAAAATTTATGGTTCCACCAAAGCCAGTTCCAAACCTTAACGCATGCGGACCTTTTAAGATTTCAATTCTGTCTAGCATATTGGGGGCCATTTGACTAGTTGGAGGGTCCATTCTGTTTGGACAGGCCGCAATAGTACTCTGTGCACCATCTAATACAATATTCAATTGGTCGTATTTAAATCCTCTAATCACCGGGTCAAATCCATAGTTCCCTCCCTTTCTAATACTGCTCACCCCAGGGTTTTGCGTTAGAACAGCTGTAGCGTCATGGGCGAGTTGCTCTTGATAATCAATTTTAATTTTATCGATTGGTTTTTCACTGGGCCTAATCGCTAATACGGTGACGGGATGCAGGTTTATAAAATCTTCTTGTTTATAAAAGACTTTCTCTTTTATAGCCTTTTTAATGGCAGTTGCGTTTAGTTCCCAAGTTCCAAAGCTAAGGTGAGAGAGTTTCATGATTTCCTTATTTTCAAGATGAACAAGGATGGTACCGCTATGGTCAGAAATACCTCTTTGGGTTCCATATTGAAAAGTGGCGCCAATAATAGGCCTCATGGTTTCTTGATTAACTAATTTTATTTCATGTGTTTCCTGTGCTTGTGTCCAAAAAAAAGACACAAACAAGAAGAAAGGCACTAGAGCACCTTTGACTAAATTTGTCATTTGTAGATAGATATTTAAATGAATAAAACATTTTTCACTGCTAGAAATCTAGTAGTAATGTAGCGTCAGTTATGCGACTTTATTCGGTGGATGAAAAATATCTAAAAGAAAAGGAGCGGAGATAGGCTCCATGTATCTGGGGTAGTTGGCGGTTTTAAGTACCACTAATGTTACTTTTGGAAATCTTAAAAATCTCTTTGTAAAAACAAATTCATATTTACTGTGTAGTAGTTGGGGAAATTCTTGTTCTTGACTTTGTTGTGATTCTTGTAGTTGTTGCATCAAATAACATTTGCCACCACATGCCAACTCTGGTTTTTCCTTATTAATGCAAAGGACCTCTCTAATGTATTCGTTATTAGCCAAAAAATCTCCCCATACAGCCAAATTCACCATGGGTTGTATATGGAGACATAGGAGTAATATAATGCTGTAAAACCTGGACATTAATTTTTTTGTAAAAATACGATATGGCTTAGCTTTGGTGTGTAACTATTGTTACCAGAAACCTCATTAAATAATAAAATAATTACCGTGTACCTACCACCGTAATTTTCACTTCGTTCTCCAGAAGTTTCTTTCTAAATGTTTTAGAAATTTCTTGATCTGTAATAATTTCGTCAATAGCAGAAAGCCCACATATTTTAGCAAAGCTCTTTTTGCCAAATTTTGAAGCATCTGCCAATACAATGACTTTTTGAGCAGCGTCAATCATTTTTTTATTGAGTGCCGCTTCTTCTAAGTTTGTGGTAGATATTCCGTAATTCATGTCTATTCCGTCTACTCCCAAAAACAATTTACTACAAGAGATGTGTTCCAGCATATACTCTGCGTAATTTCCAATCACAGATGCGGCGCTATGCCTAAGGTAACCACCCAGTTGTAAAATCTCAATATTCTCATGTTTAATTAAATGCATTACCACCGCTAAAGAAGGGGTAATAACCGTGAGTTTATTCTTGGGTTCAATATATTTTGAGAGTGCCTGGACCGTTGTTCCTGAAGCAATCATGATAGCGTCATTTTCCGAAATTAGCGAAGCAGCCATTTGCGCTATACCATTTTTTTCTGCTACAAAGATCTTTTCCTTATCTAAAACCGTCCTTTCATTGATATAGGGATTTTCTAAAGAAGCTCCTCCGTGGGTTCTAAAAAGGAGGCCTTTTTGCTCTAATAATTTAAGGTCTTTTCTAATGGTGACTGCTGAGACTCCCAGAGACTCACAGAGATCTAATACCTCTACGTGCTTTTCGGTAGATAATTTTTTTAAAATAGCGCTATGTCTTTCCATAATATGGGGTAAATATAAGAAATGAAATTAAACGAAATAAATAAATAGTGTTTAAAAGCGCTAACAGCCGCATTTCTCAGACAATTAACTTTCGTTTTGTTTCGTTTTGCTTTTTATTTGTTACATTTGGACAAAAGAAAAAATGTATTACCCAATGTTTACTAGAGAAAATCAAATACAATCCCTTGAAAGTCAGGAGCTGTGGGATATGATCGTTATTGGTGGTGGTGCTACTGGTTTGGGCGTTGCTTTGGATGCCGCTTCAAGAGGTTATAACACCTTATTGCTGGAGCAGGTAGATTATGCCAAAGGGACTTCTAGCAGGAGCACTAAATTGGTCCATGGCGGTGTGCGTTATTTGGCACAGGGAAATATTGATCTGGTTAGAGAGGCATTGTACGAGCGTGGATTAATGCTTAAAAACGCATCGCACTTAGTGCAAAACCAAAGCTTTATTATCCCAAACTATAGAAACTGGGATAATTTCTTTTATGGTTTTGGTATGAAGGTTTACGATTTGCTTTCGGGAAAATTGAGCTTTGGTACGTCTAAATTTATAAGGGTGGAAGAGACCCTTCATAGACTCTCTACCCTGAATAAGGAAAATTTAAAGGGAGGTGTAGTGTATCATGACGGGCAATTCGACGACGCTAGATTGGCTGTTAATTTAGCTCAAACTTGTATTGAAAATGGTGCCACACTTTTGAATCATTTTAAGGTCCAAAGTCTTAAAAAGTCTTCTAAAGGTTTAGTAAATGGTTTGGTTGCAATAGATCAGGAGACCCAAAAAGTATATGATTTAAAGGCTAAAGTGGTGGTTAATGCCACAGGTGTTTTTACAGATGAAGTCCTTAAAATGGATCAAGCTCAAGCACCAAATACCATTCATCCTAGCCAGGGAATTCATTTGGTTTTTGACCGAGAATTTTTACCTGGAAATGACGCCATTATGATTCCTAAAACAGACGACGGTCGCGTGCTTTTCTTAGTACCCTGGCACAACAAGGTAGTCATGGGCACCACAGATACCCTCATAGACAGTCACAGTTTAGAACCCAAGCCTTTGGAGGAGGAAATAAATTTTATCCTCCTAACTGCCAACCGGTATTTAAACAAAAAGGTACAGCGCTCAGACGTGCGAAGTATCTTTGCGGGCTTAAGGCCATTAGCTGCGCCAAAAGATGGCAATGAGAAGACCAAAGAAATATCTAGAAGCCACAAAATAATTGTTTCTCCTTCTGAATTAGTTACCATTACAGGGGGTAAATGGACTACTTACAGGAAAATGGCACAAGACACTATTAATAAAATAATTGCCCTTAAAAAATTACCCCATTCGCCATGCCAAACGGTCCACCTAAAGATTCACGGGGCCCAAGAACAGTCAAATGTTCAAGATCATTTGTATATTTATGGATCAGACCAAAGTAACATTGCTGCTTTAATTCAAGCGGATCCTAGCTTATCTGATCTGCTGAACCCCCGTTTGCCTTACACCAAAGCAGAAGTGGTATTTGCCGTTAGAAACGAAATGGCTAGAACATTGGAAGATGTTTTGGCTCGCAGGGTGAGGGTGCTTTTTTTAGACGCTCGTGCTGCTTTAGAAATGGCAGAAGAAGTGGCCCAGATTATAGGAAGAGAATTGCATAAGGACAAAGAATGGGAAGCCGCCCAAGTAGCTTCTTTTAAAGTGTTGGCGCAACAGTACGTATTAAAATAACCACTGAATATAATAACCGCCGAATGGAACAGTATATATTATCGTTAGATCAAGGAACAACCTCTTCAAGGGCTATTGTTTTTGACAAAAAAGGCGCTATTGTGTGTATGGCTCAGGAGGAGTTTACCCAATTTTTTCCGAAACCAGGATGGGTAGAGCACGATCCAAATGAAATATTAAATACCCAAACCGCCGTAATAGAAAAAGCCCTTGCTCAAAAAGGACTCTCAGGAAAA
>JAQWFV010000007.1 GCA_029238555.1 Flavobacteriaceae bacterium | reverse complement strand
TTTTTCATTTTATTTCTATTAAGATTTATATAGTTAATTGTAAAAATTTGACGCTTACTCGATTTAGCAAACATATATATTATTATTTGTTTTTGCAAATAAATTAATATAGCATTTGATAATTTTTTAAGTCGAAATCCCTCTTTTTAAAAAATTTTAAATAACATATAAGATAAGTAACAATTTATTTATGGAAATTTTGTCAATTAAAGATTGTATTTTGATTTCGTTTTTTTGTTGATTTGGATTGTCAGTATAGATTAAGGACATGATTCTCTGATAATGAAGCTTACATCTAGTGTTACATATTCGGGCGCTATCTCGACATCACTTTTATCAATCGATTTCATTAAAATCCTTACTGCCTCTTTGCTCATTTGTTCTATAGGTTGTTTAATTGCAGTTATAGATGTTTTTGCAACATCATAGGCCGTTGTATCATCAAAACTAATTACTGCAATATCTTCAGGAATTCTTTTTCCCATGTTACTAATTGCCTGAACACCTTGAATTCCAAGCTTATTGGTAGTAAAAATAATAGCATCTGCATTATTCGAGATGACTTTATTAACGGCTTCATTAACATGCTCTGCCACATTGCTATATTTTAATTGCTGCAATAAATCTGGATTAGCTTCCATTCCATTATCAGCTATAGCTTCTAAGTAACCATTCGTCCGATTACTCATGGTAATCAGTTCGTTATTTACATTAATTAAGGCTACTTTTTTTCTACCATTGTTGATTAAACGGGTTGTTGCATCATAAGCCGCCTTATGATTATTAATATTAACAGAGTTTGCACCCAAATTCTCAAAAACTCTGTCCATTATAACAAAAGGAATATTTTGAGAACCTAAAAGAGCCAAAATTTTATCACTTTTTATAGGGGGAATTAATATCAATCCATCAACCTGTCGGTTTATAAAATTTTCTAATTGAAAACTAAAATTCTTTTTATTCTCATTAGAACTGCAGAAAAATACGCTGTAACCCTTTTTTCTAACTTCCTTTTCAATTTCACTAGCAATTTTTGAAAAAAAAGGATTTGCAATGTCTGCAACAATTAATCCAATTGTATGTGTTTTGCCGGTTTTAAGACTTTTGGCTATATGATTTGTTTGATAATTTCTAGTTTCAACAAGATCAAGAACTTTTTTTGTTAGTTCATCACTAATTCTCATTTCCTTATTCTTACCATTTAAAACGAAAGACACTACAGATCTTGATATACCCAATTCTTCAGCAATATCTTTACTTGTTATTTTTTTGTTAATCTTAGCCATTAAGACGTTATTTATTGTTGTTATTTTTAATCCAAAAATAGAAGTGATTCTTCTTATATTTTATCAAATTTTTATCGAAAAAAACGCAAAATATACTTGTAACATAAATTTATATTTTTGTAAATATAGTAATTCTATTTCGAGTTAAACTCATTACCTTGATCACCTCAGAAAAACATACCTTACTTGGGTATTTCATACCATGGGAAGTGACACCAAATTATTATCATCTCACACTTCAATGAAGGTATTAGAAAACCACTACATCAATCCACTTTTATTAAACGTTGAAGAAGAGAAATTAATGAAGGTTAAAGTCTTTGGATAGTCGTATTTTATCTAACACAAGAGTGTAGCACGTATAACACAAATAGGATTATATATTTGTAACTACTTGAAAATGAGTTAATAAAATTAGTTGAAATTGGGTGGTGAGGAGTGTTATGATCCCGACGAGCTACCTACTGCTCTATCCCGCGATGTGGATGGCAAAGATACAACTCTTTTTGTTTCTTTTCCAAGAGAAAAAGGAGATATTTTTGCGCATCTAAATTTTTAAATACCCCTATGGGTAACCTATTAAGCGTCAGACTCTACCCAAGCATTGGGGTGCTTTTGCTTAAATTTTTTCAATCTTTTTTTATGTCCGCGCCCGAGTGATTTAATCAAAGACCAGCACATAATAAAGAGCACTATTAGAAACAGGATTCCTGTAGAGATAGAAGCGGCCTGCATGGTTTTTAAACCACCTCCAACAAGAAGTGCAATAGCTACAGCACCTTCCATGAAGGCCCATAAAATTCGTTGTCCTACTGGTGCGTTTAGTTTTCCGCCGGAAGTAATGCTGTCTATCACAAGAGACCCACTGTCCGATGAGGTCACAAAGAATACAGAGACCATAAAGATTCCAATAAAACTGGTAACAGCAGGTAGTGGGAATTGTTTTAAAAACACAAATAATGAGGTGGAAGAGTCTTCCATAATAGGACCGGATAACAATCCTGGTTGATCAATTTCAAGTAGTAAGGCAGAACCACCAAAGGTAGACATCCATATAAAAGTAATGAGTGTAGGGACAAACAATACCCCTAACACAAATTCTCTGACCGTTCTTCCCCGAGATACTCTAGCAATGAACATACCCACAAAAGGAGACCAGGCTATCCACCAGGCCCAATAAAATATGGTCCAATCTCCTTGCCATGTGTTGTCCGTGAAGGAAGAAGACCAGCTACCTAGTTCTATAAAGCGTTGGAAATACATCCCTGTACTTTCTACAAAGATGTTTAATACCCCCACTGGATCTGTCAGTAAAAAAACAAATACTAAAAATATAACAGCCACAATTAGATTTAGTCTACTGAGTAATTTCACCCCTTTTTTAAGACCGGTGACTACTGATAGCGTGGCAATTAGGGTAATGACCACAATAATAATTATCTGAGAGCCAACGCCTGCGTCAAAGCCAAATAGGAAATTACCTCCCGTGGCTATCTGTCTTGCGCCAAACCCTAAAGAAGTGGCCAACCCAAAAAGAGTAGCTACCACGGCAATAACGTCTATAACATCTCCCCTCCAGCCAAAAATCTTTCTTCCCAATACTGGGAAAAATATAGAGCGAAGTGAGAAGGGTAAGTTTTTATTAAATGAAAAATAAGCTAAGGATAATCCAACCAGGCAGTAAATGGCCCAGGCGTGTAATCCCCAATGTAGGTAGGTAAAGTTAAGCGCTTGAATGGCTTGGTCTTTAAGCTGAGGAGTATCTAGCGGAGGATTTATAAAATGCGTGATGGGTTCAGAAACTGCAAAGTACAAAAGTCCAATACCCATTCCTGCAGAAAAGAGCATGGAAAACCAGGAAAACATACTGAATTCTGGAACTGCTCCTTTACCGCCCAATCGCTTTTTTCCAAATTTTCCAAAAGCCGCCCACAGGCAGACTACAATAAAGATGTTTACCCCTAGGATAAATAGCCACCCACCATAAGAAGTTACAGTATGGGTTACTTCTGTAAAGAAATTCTTCACAGGGTCTCCCCCAAGGATAGCCACTAAAACAAAACTTAAAATAAGTATTAATGAGGGATAAAAAACCCTTGGGTAAACATCAAAATATTTTTTCATACGCTATTGTAAAATCAGGTCTAGATAATAGACAAGCCTATTGTAAAATCCACATTTTACCATTAATCGTATTCCCTCCGGCATACCTAGAAGAAGCTTCTTGGTAATTAGCATTGTTTAAACTCTGCTCTTGGCCAGGATATAAAAAACGACTAGGCAATTCGTAATTGTTGAGGTTGGTGCCAATGGGTGCACTCACGAAGGACAATCCATCCCATCCGTTCACTTCATTGTACCATCTTCTGAGCTCAAAATAAGGCTCTAATCCCGAAAAATAAAGCGAAAGCCACTTTTGTTTCCAAATATCTTCTGTTTCAGCAAAAGCTACACCAGAATTGTCATAGTAATCTTCAAAAGAATTCCATCCATAAGGGGCGTAATTAACTTGATAATAGTCGTGAGAAGCCTGAATTCCTTTCTTGTATTCTGTGGCTATATCTCCAGAAACCCATCCTTTCGCAATTCCTTCTGCTACAAGAAAACATACCTCTGAGTAAGTCATGATTAATCCTTCTGCATAGTTTATTCCCATTTGGTCTGCAGTAATTTGCCCCGGATAATTAAAGTAAGCTAATCCAAGTCTAGAACCTGTCTGACCCCCTACACCGTTTTCTACTCCTGTAAATACTGGCGCGTCAAAATCTTCGTTGTCAGGTCTGGCATATCTAGAAAGTCTCGGGTCCTTTAAATCTTCCATCACCGTAACTGCTGCTTTAGAGATCGCTACTGCGTCAAAGTCTCCTTGCTTTAAAGGAATGGTTGGAAATTGGTTGGGAAAAGAATTTAAGAAAGTAACCGCTGCCTGATTGTCGTTACTGTTTATAATGTTTCCGCTGTTGACAATACTGGCAAAAGCTGCAGAAACATCTTGTTTCCCACTTTGGTACATGAGCAATCTCAACCTTAAACTATTGGCAAAACGCACCCATTTTTGAGTATCTCCGTCATATAATAAATCTCCAGTGACGCTTCCTCCGTTAGACAACATGCCAACAGCTTGTTCGAGGCTGTTTAATAAGTCTGCGTAAATAGCTTCTTGACTGTCATAAGCTGGAGTAAAGTTAGCTTCTAAACCTTTCATGGCTTCTGAATAAGGGATATCGCCGTAGGCATTAGTAAGTACAGAATAAATCCATGACTTGTAAATAATTGCGGCGCCTTGAGTAGCTGTATCTCCTGTTTCAATAGAAATATCAATGACTTGTTGCGCGTCAGTTAAACTTTCGTAAAACCCTTCCCAAACAGTTGGGAAAGCATTCCACCCATAAAAATCTACTTCTGCTCTAATGGTTTTTGCAGAAAGCTGTGCTATATTATTTCCAAGCAAGAAAGATTCGTTTGCCTGAGTTTGTGCACTGTTTCTAATCGCAGAGGAGAACAACACGCCGCTAGATACTGAAGTTGGCTCGTTTGGGTTGGTGTTTAGGTCTTCAAAATCATTACAGCCTTGAAAAACAAGGGTGAGTAATAATAGTGGTTTGTATATTTTTTTAACTAACATCTTCTTAAAATTTTAAATTTACATTAACACCAATACTTCTCTGGCTAGGAATTGAGGTACTCTCAAATCCGTTTACAAAGACTCCGTTTCTAATCGAGAAAGTCTCTGGATCTATAGAAGGTACCTTTGAGAATAACAATAGGTTTCTTCCAATAAGGGAAATTCTAGCCTGTTTTAAACCAAGGCTTTTGAATACTTTTTCAGGTACGTCATAAGAAATACTCAGTTCACGTAATTTAAAGTAGGTAGCGTCATAAGTAGCCGCTTCTATATTATCTCTGTTGAATCCATTTCCGTAATAATTGTAGAAATATCCTGTGTATCCTGCACCACCAGCCGGAACAGCTACAGTGTTAGGCACTAGGTTACCACTGGCGTCATACATGACCCCAGGCCCAACAACACTTCCTTCTTGCTCTAAGGTATAGACAGGGTTTCCTGTAGTGTCATAATCCACACTATAGGTGGTTCTACCCTCTAAGGTGCTTAGGGCTAAGTTTGGATCGTCGTCGTTTACAATAGTACCTGCAGTGGCATAAAGCGCATGAGATCTAGAATAAATTTGCCCTCCTACTTGACCGTCAAATAAGATCCCTACATTGAAATTTTTGTAAGAGAAATTATTGAATAATCCCAGTCTAAAGTCTGGTTGGAAAGAACCTGCAGACACTTTTTCTGTGGTGTGTAAAGGCAGTCCGTTTTCATGAATGATCTGACCGTCAGGACCTCTTTGAAATCCAAGACCGTATAATTGGCCTAGTAACTGTCCTTCTTCTGCTACATATTCTAAGTCAGAACCCCCCTCATCTCCAGGGAAAATATCTGCAATAATAGAATACCTTCCTCCCTGGATCACTTCCGGTAATGTTTCTACAATAGCCCTGTTTCTACTAAAGTTAATTTGAGTACTCCAATTAAAGTCTTCACTTCTAATGGCCTCAATCCCTAAAGCAATTTCAATACCAGCGTTGCTAATTTCTCCACCATTGGTTAGGGTGTAGTCGTATCCGCTTGTTTTGGCAACAGGCAGTTGAATAATTTGGTCATAACTATTCATTTTATAGACCGCCATATCTAAATTAATTATACCGTCGAACATTCTAAGATCTAGCCCAATTTCTTTGGCTGTAGTAGATTCATTCTTTAAGTTAGGATCAGATATGGTATTGTTTGTCGTAAAGATAGGTTGGTTTCCAAAGGGCGCTTGTGGTGTATAGCTATTTCCAAAAGAATATGCCGGAGCACCATTACCCACTTCTGCGTAAGAAGCCCTTAACTTTAAAAACTGAATGCTTTCTGGCATATTGAAAATATCAGAAACCAATACTGAGGTAGAGGCAGATGGGTAGCCATAACTAAATGAAGAATTGGCTTTTCCAGTCAAAGGATTTACTAAGGTACTTGCCCAATCATTTCTATAGGTTAAGTCTAGGTACACTTTGTTGTCATAATCTAAGCTCAACAATCCAAACACAGAATTTAATTTAGCATTTGTTTTTTGAGACTCAACAAGTACCCCAGATCTAGCATTAGATAGGGTGTATACAGATGGATCCGTACCAAAGTTTTGTAGTTCTGGGTTGTTGGCTACAGAAAAATTCGCTTGTTGCGACATGAGGTTTCCACCTACTTTTAAATCTACATCTATTAGATTAGATTCGTTTGGGGTAGGATTTAAAGACAACAACCATTCTGCGTTGCTCTCTCTAAAACTAATCTCATCTTCCCTGTAACTTCCATTGAGTACTCCTTTAGTAGAAGGAGCCCTTTTGTACTGTCTTTGCTCGTCTACATAATCTACCCCATAACGGAAACGTAAATTAGCGTAGTCGTTTATCTGGTAGTCAATATTGATGTTAGAAATATTTCTATTGCTCTGAAAAGCATTGGTGTTTTCGTAAGCAATAAACCAAGGGTTGTTTACCCAAAGGTTTTCTGCGTAGCGCTGTTCAACACCCTCTAAGCCAGGTTGCCAGTAATCCCTTAGATCATTAATCTCTACCTGTCTAGGTAACCATAACCATCCGTACATCACAGAAGAAGATTCATCGTAACCAGAGTTTGGAATATTGTCTGAAGTAGACCTCACAAACATATTGTTAAAGCCAATATTTAATTTATTGTCAAACAAAGACCTGTTAATACTGGTTTGAAAAGTGTTTCGCTCTAAACCTGTATTTGGAATGAGGCCGTCATTTCCTAAATGGGTATAAGAGAACCTACTGTTCGCGTCTTCTGAGCTAGTGTTTACAGCAACATTGGTAATATGGGTAAGTGCCGTTTCGTAAAAGTCTCTAATATTGTTAGGCGAAGGGGTAAAAGGCACCGCTTCTCCGTCAGAATTAAACTGCTTAATAAGTTGCCCATTCATTCTAGGACCCCAGTTTTCACCATAGGCGTCGTAGTTTTCATTGGCGCCTATATAAGTAGACCCGTTGAGGTAGGAGTATTTACCCCCTCCACCAGCACCGTATTCGTTCTGGTAATTAGGCAACTTTAAAGGACTAGAAAATAATACAGAGCTATTGAGTTCCACACTGAAAGGGTCTCCGTTGTTCTTTCCAGTTTTAGTTTGGATAAGAATCACTCCAGAAGCAGCTCTAGATCCGTATAGGGCAGAGGCTGCTGGTCCTTTAAGAATAGAAATATTTTCAATGTCGTCTGAGTTCACTACTTGGGCAGCGTTACCAAAGTCAATACTTGTAGAGCCATTTAAACCGTCGTCAAAAGTATAGAGGTCATTGGTAATAGGCATTCCGTTTACAATAAATAGCGGTTGGTTGTTCCCCATCAAAGAAGAAGCACCCCTAATCGTAATATTAGAAGAGGCAGACGGACCAGCTGATGATCCTGTAATGCTTACCCCAGCTACTTTTCCAGCCAATGCATTTACGACATTGGTCGCTTTTACTTGGCTTATTTCCCCTGCGGTGATGCCCTGAACGGCATACCCTAAAGCTTTTTCCTCTCTTTTAATACCCAAGGCGGTAATAACGACCTCATCTAAGGCATTGGAGGCCTCTAGAATAATCTGGAGAACATCTCCAGGAGAAGCTTTTACATAACTGGCTTTGAAACCTACATAAGTTACTTTTAAAGAAACTGCCTGAGTAGTTTCTATTGAAAATTTACCATCAAAATCTGTGGTTGTTCCTTGGTTTGTGCCTTGTATTAAAACTGTAGCACCTATCATTGGAATTCCGTCTTTGTCACTTACTACTCCGCTGATTATGTCTTGTGAATATCCGGAAATACTCATAAAAATAGTTAGCATTAAAAGCAGTAGATGTTTGTTTTTGTTGTTCATGAAAATTAAATTTTGCACAAAAGTACTCATTTTAGTTTCCATAGAAAACATTATAGCACTATATTATTTTCTGTAGAAACTATATAATCTTCTTAGCCCACGCCAAGACTAGCCTTAGAGGCTTTGATAAAATTTTAAGAAATACGGCTTTGGTTTTTGGCCCAACAAGTTCAGCGGTAATAGGTCTACTGAAGGGCCCCTTGGCTATTCTGAAATATCTGCAGGACCAGTGATAATTGGTGCAGCATCTAAATCTTCAATATTGAGAAAGTTAATGATGGTCTCAAAAGAGCCCAAGATATTTTGATATTCTTGATCTGAAGTGGCTTCTAGATT
Organism: Flavobacteriaceae bacterium; assembly: GCA_029238555.1. The sequence goes on along the minus strand of JAQWFV010000007.1, from coordinate 1,105 downwards.
TTTTGATATTCTTTCGTGAAGAGATACATTGGTTGTTTTTACCAGGCTAGATCCTTTTGAAGTGAGTATGATAGGTGTACTCCTTTTGTCTTTGGGGTCTGGCAGCCTTGCAATATAACCTTTAGACTCTAGTCTGGAAACTATTCCAGTGACTGTGCTGGCGTTTAAAGAAAGCACCTCTCTGAGGTTTCTCATGGTGCTTCTGTATTCAGGAGATTCGTTTAAGTACTTAAGGGTCAGTAGTTGCGGAATACTTATGCCAAAATTCTTTTCTATGCGTTTAGATTCTAAATTAACTGCGCGTACAATTTTGCGTACACTAGACATGATCTCGGAGTATTTTTTAGAATTCAAACTGGAAAATATTTTGATTAACAGAATACAAAGGTATAAAATAATACCTCCTTTTTTTAAATGAACCCATTAGTCTTAAATAAAAACCCTTATTCAATAATGATTTTAAATCCCCAAGGGGCTAATTCAATTGGGGCGCTTTCTTGGTATATTGTTGTCCCATTTAGGTAATCTGTGTAGAGTTTTCCATAGCCTACTTGCACTTGTTGGGTTTCATTAGAGAAATTGCCAACAAAGCATATTTCTCTCCCTGATTTTCCACGTTTAAAAGCAAAAATAGAAGAATTGTCTGTGTTCAATCTCTTGTAGGCAGCAGCAGATTTTCCGCCGTTTAAGGCGGGGTGCGATTTTTTAAGCGCGCCGAGCTTCTTGAGAAGCTCAAAATAGGCGCCCTTAGTTTTAGGAAAGGAATCTTTTTCGAAAAATTTTAAACGGTGGTTTAAGTCGTATTCTTGGCCACTGTAAATTAAAGGCATACCTGGTAGGGTATAGGTAAGGGCGGTGAAGATTTCTTTTCGCCCTGGCATGCGTTCTTCTAAAGTGCCCGCCCATGAGTTTTCATCGTGGTTGGTAATAAAGTTCATATTAATGTCGTCTGCCGCTAAAACGGTATCCATTTTAGCCAGATAATTGTCTAGGTCTGAGAGGTTTTTGTGGCCCTTAGAAATATCGTTTAACAAATGGTGAAATTCCCAGGCATAATGCATGTCAAAAGCTTTTTCCATGAGATTGGGTTGCTCTGCCTCTGCCA
>JAQWFV010000158.1 GCA_029238555.1 Flavobacteriaceae bacterium | reverse complement strand
ATTGCTAGCGACATAGTCCAAGTTGTGTCTTTTGCAAATAGCACAACTAATAGCTTTAAAAGTTTAATTACTCAAGATTTAGGTGAAGCTGAAAAAACATATTTAAAAAAGATTTTAGTGTTGTTAAATTTAATAGCAACTAAGAATAACCTTAAAAATCAAAGAGAATTTTTTGTTCAATTAAATGAATATATTGTTGCCATTGTGAAAAATATTAAATCTCCCACACAATTGCTCTATATTCAAAAATGTCCAATGGCAAATAACAACAAAGGGGCAATATGGTTAAGTATGGAAGAGGAAATAAAAAATCCATACTTTGGAGACTTAATGCTAAGCTGTGGTGAAATTCAAGATATAATAAAAATAAATATTTAATTGATTAATGTGAATGCAGCAAAAAAAGCTTGCATAAATAAATGAACCTCAACACAGTAGCCAAAGCAAATATGCCTGTTATTTTAGGGGGCTGGACAAACTGTAATGCACTTTCACTGCCATGTAATTCCTATATATTACAGAGACATGGAAAACCCCAGAGGAGGAGTTAGACATTGTATAAAAGATAAGGGCTACTATTAAAAAAGTATTCTAAAATGGAATTTAGAATATTAAATTATTAAGTAGTTGTTCAATATTTAACTTATAATAAAAAATACTATGAACTGCGATTTATAGGCAATCATAAAATTATTTATTTTAACAATCTCATAAATCCATAACTAGCAGCAACAATACCTGCTAAACCAATTCCAGCTTTTTGGTAATTGTCATTATTGTTATAATCATTTAAACCAGCAACCGTCTCCTTCAATTTTGAATTTTCGTTGACTAATTCTTCATTATGGTTTTTTAAATCAGTTTCTCTAGCTAAAGCCTCTTTTAATTGGTACCTACATTCGTCAAATTTATGTGAAGCTTTGTCTGCTCTTTCCATTTCAAGTGTAACTTTGTAATCTGCGTTTTCTAAATTAATTTGAGCCTTATTTAGAGCCTTATCTTTTAGTTGAAGTTCTTTTTTCAGTCTTTCTACCTCAGGTGTGTCTTTACCAATATTTTCAAATTGGTTTTTAAAAACAGTTATTAATGAATAAATTAACTCTGAAAGAGTTAAATCATTTTTTTTAGCAATTTCTTTCAATTCAATTTTATCTATAACAGTTGCTTTGGTAGATAATGTAATATTTCTGTGGTTGTTTTTGTGTGTTTCCATATATTATTTAATAATTGTGAACCTTATATATATTAGAGGTAGACGCTTACTTTTTTATTTTAAACCCTATTTTTCGGGCTGCTTAATATATAATTGAAGTAAAATTATATAGAGTTTTTAACTAATGAAATCAATAAAGCGACTTTATTCTAAATAAAGTGACTTTATTTAGGTTAAAAGTATTCTTTGAACTTTTTAGCTGTTATTTCAGCATCTAGCTTTAAATATTTCATGAAGGCTCTTTCGGTTTTATGACCGGAGAATTTCATTATTGCTTGAACTGGCATACCCATCAGAAATTTATTAGTGCAAAAAGATCTTCTTGCGGTATGAGAAGAAATGAGCTCATGTTTTTTATAGACTATTTCAGTAGTGTTATACTTATTTACCTTTTGAATCATTACCTCACTGTCTATTCCCGCTTTTTCACAAACTTTACGAAGTATTCTATTAAACTCATCGGTCCCTATTTTTTTACAAGGAGTATTAAAGTTATATTTCTCAATAATGGTTTCATGTAAATTACTAAGAGGAATAATTAATTTGCTTCCTCTTCCTTGTGTTTTAACTTGATAAAAAATTAATTGCCCTGATTGGTAATTTTCAGGTCTTAGGTTTATAAGATTCTTTAGCCTTAAACCAGTCTCGCATCCTATTAAAAACAAGTCTCTTACTTCAGTTTCTTTTTTACTTAGATTATCTGTTTTTACTAAGTCATTAATTTCTTCTTGGGTAAGATATACCGTATCTGTATCTATTTGTTCTACTACCATATGTTTTAATGAGTAGGGTACACAAATATCTCTATCGAAAGCCCAGTTTAAATATGCTTTGAGGTTTTTCACATTTTTTCCAACCGTATTAATAGACATACCTTTTTCTCCATCTTTATTCAGAGCTTCAAATGCTAAATGATTATAAAACAGATCAAATAAGCTATCAGAGGACCTTTTAAAGCCTTGTAAGCTAATAATACGGTCGTATTGGTCCTCAAGTGTGTTAAGGTGTTTTCTAAGGCTGTTATGATAGTCTCTATAAATAGAGTGGGAGTAGTGTTTTTTCTGATGTGCAATAAATTCCTCAAAGTGATACCAAAATACTTTGCCGTCCTTTATAAATTCAAATAATTGGCCCCTCTTTTTAATTCTATCTATAAATTCATTGGAAGATATATTTACCCTACGCATTTTAATATCATACTCAATATGATTTACTGCACTTTCTAGAGCATCTAATCGCTCGTTAATGACATTAGATTCTGGATTGGAAAAATGAATTCTAGCACGCATTAAATCTTCTACCCACATAGTAGGTTTAATATCCATACCAGTAGCCATTTTAATACGCTTACCGTTATTAAAAAACACCAGTTGAATACTCGAAGAATTTCGAGCCATTTTGTCTCTTAAGAAAAAACTTACCTTGTTCATCCCAATAAATATGCGATAAATATACAATTTATACCGGGGACGAAACCGGGGACGTTTGAGAATTATGGTATATTCAATAAAACACTTAAATTATTGATAATCAAATAAATAAGTTGAAGGTTCGACTCCATAATTTTTGTTTTTAAAAATAATGTTTATTTTATAAAATAAACATTATCAGATAGTTATACATTTTTTAAGGTCTCGTCCAGACCGCAGAAGCCAAAGCCGATTCATTTATGAGTCGGCTTTTTTGTTTTATACCATCGCCTGTAAATTATAATGACTTCATTTTTACCCATTCAATCCATCAAACTTTGCCTTCATGGTTGGGTTACCATGGGTGAGTTTTTTAATGGTTAAGTCGTCTGCTTTGCTATTGGCTAATCGCAAGTTATTTACCGAAGCGAGTAAAGCATCTTTTGTTTTCTGAAGATGGTTCATAGTTTTGTCAATTTCTTCTATGGCCGTTTTGAATTGTCTGCTGGCCAAATCATAGTTGCGGGCAAAACCAGTTTTGAAATCATTGATCTTTTCTTCAAAATTTGTGATGTCAATATTTTGATTCCTAATAATGGCAAGCTCTTCTTTGTATTGCATGGAGTTTAATGCTGCATTCCTGAGTATGGTAATGATGGGAATGAAGAATTGGGGGCGTACCACATACATTTTTTTGTATTTATGAGATACGTCTACTATGCCGTTATTATAGAGTTCATTATCTGATTCTAACATGGAAACTAGTATAGCGTACTCACATTTCTTTTCATTGCGGTCCTTGTTTAATTCTTTAAAAAAATCCTCGTTTTTCTTTTTAGTGGCGGTTTCATCCCCCTCATTTTTCATTTCAAACATAATGGAGAGTATTTCATTTCCATTCTGATCGTTTTCACGGTAAATAAAATCTCCTTTACTTCCTGAACTAGCGTCATTGTCTTTTTCAAAATATACATTCTGAAAACCAGTAGCCCTTAGTTTGTTGAATTCCACTTCACAGTGTTGCTCTAGAGATTCGCCCACCATTTTAGTAGAGAGTTTTTGCTTAAAATCTTTGAGACGCGCAATTTCGTCGTCCTTCATTTTAATGGTCTCTTCTTTGGTGAGTAATTTTTGATGGTATTGCTCCTGAATAGACTTTTCCTGAAGTTGCCTTTCTACCTCTTTATTGCTGAGCTGATTTAACAGTCCATCTCGCTCTTTTTCTATGGCTCGAGTGGCCTCTAAAACAGCTTGCCTTTTCTCTTGCTCCACTTGGACAACTTTAGCCCTTATTTGCTCAAGTTCTATTGCTTTACGAGATCTAAGGTCACTAATTTCCTGTTCTTTTTTTGAAAGTTCCTGCTGGAGGGTATTCTTTAAGTTTGCCTCCGCCAACATCACTGCATTGGATTTTTCTTTTTCAGCTATGGCCAATCTATGGTTGAGTTCCTCTGTAAACTGTTCATCTCTTACTTGTTTTACAATATCTGCAAATCCAGCGTCGTCCAGTTTAAAAGCGGTGTTACAATTCGGGCAAATAATGTCTTTCATGAGGCGTTTTTTTTAATCTTATAAATTTAATTATTAATATTTTAAATAATGAAAATTTAAAATATAGATCATCAAAAGATTAATCCACCACATCACTTTCACAGGTCCCATTTTTCCAGCTCATCACTCCCGCGTTTTGAGCCATACATTTATTAGGGTAGCTCAAGCCATTACAGCCGCATACTGGCATATATTCTTTGGTACAAATGCCGTCTTCAATCACTGCTGAAAAATCTATACAGGAGGGGTCTGCTGTGCCTTTTTTGAAATAGAAGCTTATCTCGTCGTCTGCGATCATTTCGTTGTCTACAAAAGTGAGGCTCAGGGTATCTCCAGATAGTTCAAGGGTGTATTTTTTACCGGACTGACTGAGTGTTAAAACGTCTTCAGAAAAGCTGTAATCTTGAATCTTTCCAATGGGTGCAATATTGGGAATATTATTGTTGGGTCCCATAGGGTAGAGTTGGTCATTAGAAAACCACAATTGCTGCTCGTCAAAATTTTCGGTACCAGCCTCCCCAAAATAGCAAAAGCAAACCACACGGTCCAATACCCACTGGCCTTCTAAATTTGCAGGAATTGCCGTAGGGGAATCATTTTTGTCACAGCCAATAAATAAAAAAAACAAAAAGCTCCAAAGAAAAATAAAGAAGGATTTCATAAGATCACTGTTTAATTTTGTTCTACCGCGCCATTTTGGTCAGAATAAAGCCTGATAGGGCCATCTAAAACCAAGGCTACCACGGTGTAATATGGATCTATGGTATCTTTGGGTAAATGAATGTACGAAATTCCCGGGTATTGGTTCCAGTACAGTTTGGAAATTTTTTGTTGGTTTAGAATGGAGCCATTTCCTACTACATAGGCCCTGTGAATGGCATTGGAAATTCCCTTAACCACAATTTTTCCATCTTTAGGAATATCTCTCACATATAAATAAAGCGTTTGTTTGTCCTTACTCAGGGTAGTTGGTCCATAAAAATGCTCATAAGGAATGCCTCTAGTGGTTCCATAAACGGCCTTGTGGTGTTTTTTTATCCACGAACCGAGCTTGAGTAGCCTGTCTTTTTGAATGGGATCAATGGTTCCGTCTGCTTTAGGACCAATATCTAACAACAGGTTTCCTCCTTTGGAGATGCAATCTACAAAGATGTCTAAAATTTGTTGGCTGGTTTTGTAATTGGTGTCTGTTTGCTGATACCCCCAAGAGTCATTTATAGTCATACAGAGTTCCCAGTATTTGGCCTCCGGCCGATATACCGGTACACCAATCTCAGGGGTTTGATAGTCTCCCTGACCCGTCAATCTGGAATTAATAATGGTTTTTGGAGCATCTTTTAAAAGTGCTGTTCTAATTTTAGCACTCTCCCAAGCCTCGGAGGAGTGTTCCCAGTCTCCGTCGAACCACCAAAGATCTGGACTGTAATTGTTTTTGAGCTCTTGAAGTTGGTTGTTCATGTAATTTAAGTATTGCTGCCACCTCAATGGATCTTCTTCAATAGAATATCTTTTTTTTGTGGTTGTAAAGTGAGTATAAAGTTCAGAGGACCAGTCGGGCAATGAAAAATAAACACCAATTTTAAGATTTTTTTCTCTCAGTGCTTTTACGAGTGGGCTAAGCACATCTTTTTTAGCGACAGAATGTGACACTGCATTAAGAGAACCGTATTTGGTATTCCAAAGGGCAAATCCATCATGATGTTTACTAGTGACAACACTGTATTGGGCACCACTATCTTTTATGAGTTGAGCCCACTCTTGAGGTTTGTATTTAGTGGCTGTAAAACCATTGCGTTGTTCGAGGTAGTCTTCATGGGTGAGATACTCATTGTAAAACGACCAGGATTCACTAATTCCGTCTACAGCATATATGCCCCAGTGAATAAATATGCCCAATTTAGCTTCTTTGAACCATTGCATTTTATCATGATCAATTGCTTTGATAATCTCTGAATTGGTATCTTGGGCTTTGATTTCAATGAAAGAGAAACACAGAAAGGCTAAAAGTATTGAAGTTAATTGATGGTTCATAAGGGCTATTTTGTTTCTAAATTACATAAAAACAATGATTTGCTGGGAAATGAGTAAACAACCCTTTGAAGATTATTCACTAACTTCATAAAAAAATGAAAAGATGAGAATTGTATATATTTTATTAGGAGTGCTTTTTTTATACCCTCTCCAAGGTAACGCGCAAGAGGCCAGGGTTTCTAAGAAAGAAGCTAGAATGATAGAGCGCGGTTTAAAGCGTAAGGAGAAAAAGAAATCTAAGTTTAGAGAGCTTAATGAGTTTGGGATAGACATATATGCCACCAATGTCATTCAAGCCATTCGCAGGCATTTGGGTACTGCAAAAATTGAGGGCAATCAAGTGATT